>JAYVNO010000245.1:0-27642 GCA_043758415.1 Burkholderiales bacterium | reverse complement strand
GAGACGGTGAGAGCCTACATCCGGCATCAGCAAGAAGAGGATCAGCGCTACGAGCAACTCAAGCTGCGGGTGTGAGATCGCCTTTAGGCGATTCCATTATTTTGCCCCTTTGAGGGGCTAACAAAATCAAGCCCCCGGCTTTGCCGGGGGTACGTGACTTGACCTGAACCTCTATGAACGCACTTTGCCCTCGCCTCGCAACGAAGTCGACACCACGATCATCAACTTCCGTCGTATAGACCTCGTAGCCATGCATAGTGAGTTCCATCTTCACAAAGTACTCGCAATACGCGCCAATTTGCTGAGTATTTAGCTTGCTCCACACGTGACGCGGCATAGGTTTTCTCGTCGATTAAATTGGTCGATAAAGCGAGCGTAGCCCCGTAGGGCGGGCACTGCCCGCCTCGCGAACTATCGGCCGAGGCCCACAATTATCAGCGCTTCGCGAGGAACACAAGACGTGCACCGCCCGCCCTACTGGATCCCGGCCTGTGACCGAGGAAGACGCCAAACACTCCAACGTGTCTTCACCAAGCCGCCGTCATTCTCGCCGCAGGCGGGAATCCAGTGCGTGACCTACGCGAAGCGCTAGACAAGAGACACAAGCCGCTACGATAACAACATGGATCAAATCGACACCGTAGTTATCGGCGCAGGCGTAGTCGGCCTCGCGGTCGCGCGAGCGCTCGCTTTGCGTGGTCGCGAGGTGCTGGTGCTGGAGGCGGCGGACGCTATTGGCACGGGCACCAGTTCGCGCAACAGCGAGGTGATTCATGCGGGCATTTACTACGCGGCCGGTTCGCTGAAGGCGCGGTTATGCGTCGAGGGCAAGGCGCTGCTTTACGCGTATTGCGCAGAGCGCGGCATTGCGCATCGGCGCTGCGGCAAGTTGCTGGTGGCGACGAGTGACGATCAGTTGCCGCAACTGCAATTGATCATCGACAAGGCTGCTGCCAACGGCGTATACGACCTCGTGCTGCTTACGCAGGCCGAGGCGCAGGCGATGGAGCCGCATCTCGCTTGCGTCGCCGCCGTGCATTCGCCGAGCACCGGCATCATCGACAGTCACGCGCTGATGCTCTCGTTGCAGGGCGATCTCGAAAACGCGGGCGGCATGGTGGCGTTCAATACGTCGGTGGCGAGCGCGAAAGTTGTCGCTGAAGGCATCGAACTGACGATGGCGGACGATACGCAACTACAGGCGAAGCGCGTGGTGAACGCCGCCGGTTTGCATGCGCAATCGCTCGCTCATCGCATCGAAGGCCTCGCCGCCGAACATGTGCCACCCGCCTTCTTCGCGAAGGGCAATTACTTCACGCTGTCCGGTCGTTCACCGTTCACGCGGCTGATTTATCCGGTGCCAAATTCACCAAACGCTGCAGGTTTGGGCGTGCATTTGACGATTGATATGGGCGGTCAGGCGAAGTTCGGGCCGGATGTGGAGTGGGTGAACTCGCCGGATGAATTGACCGTCGATCCCGCGCGCGGCGATGCGTTCTACGCCGAGGTGCGCAAGTATTGGCCTGAGCTGCCCGACGGCGCGCTGCAAGCGGGCTACGCAGGCATTCGGCCGAAGATTCAAAGCCCTACCGAGTCAGCGCGTGATTTTTTGATTCAAGGGCCGCAGGATCACGGCGTGCCGAGTTTGGTGAATCTGTTCGGGATTGAATCGCCGGGATTAACGAGTTCTTTGGCGATTGGCGCGATGGTCGCTAACAAATTTGCGTAGAACGCGACGCTGAAGCGTTGTAGCGGTTCCCGCAGTTTGGCCCGACGACGCCCCGCTAACATTATTACTCATGCGGAATAAATCTCCGCCGAAGGTGCCGACATGTTGCGAATCACTGAGCTTAAGCTCCCCATCAATCACGCTGTAGCTGAACTGGCTGAAGCGCTCATCGCGCGGCTCGAAATCAAGCCCGAAGCGCTCCTGAAATTCATCGTTTTCCGCTGCGGTTATGACTCGCGGAAGAAGGCTGACATTCAGCTCGTCTACACGCTGGACGTTGAGGTTGCGCCAGCCCACGAGGCGTATCTGCTCAAAAAATTCCGCAAGGATATGCACATCGGTGTGACGCCGGACACGTCGTACAAATTCGTCGCCGAGCCGGGCGCGTTCACTGAAAAAACGTTGCGCCCAGTAGTCATCGGCCTCGGCCCATGCGGCATGATGGCTGCGCTGATCCTTGCGCAAATGGGGCTGAAACCCATCATCCTTGAGCGCGGCAAAATCGTGCGTGAACGGACAAAAGACACGTGGGCATTCTGGCGCAAAGGCGAGCTTGATCCTGAGTCCAACGTGCAGTTTGGCGAAGGCGGTGCGGGCACGTTTTCTGACGGTAAATTGTGGTCGCAGGTGAAGGATCCGAAGCACTACGGACGCAAAGTTTTGCAGGAGTTTGTGAAGGCGGGCGCGCCGGAGGAAATCCTGTATTCCAGCAAGCCGCATGTGGGTACGTTTCGTCTCGTAAAAATGGTCGAACACATTCGCAAAAACATCGAGTTGCTCGGTGGTGAATTTCGTTTTCAGCACAAAGTCGTTGACCTTGAACTCGAAGCGGGCGCGACCTCGGACGCCAGCAAACAGATTCGCGGCATCGTGCTCGAAAACGGCGAGACGATTCGCGCTGACAACGTGATTTTCGCTATCGGTCACAGCGCCCGCGACACCTTCCAGATGTTGTTTGATCGCGGTGTTTATATCGAGGCAAAGCCGTTCTCCATCGGCTTTCGCATTGAACATCCGCAGGGCTTGATTGACCGTGCGCGGTTTGGGCCGAGTGCGGGCAATCCGGTGCTTGGTGCGGCCGATTACAAGCTCGTGCATCACGCCACGAACGGTCGCGCGGTGTACAGCTTTTGTATGTGTCCGGGTGGCACCGTGGTGGCGGCGACTTCAGAGCCGGGGTGCGTGGTGACCAACGGCATGAGCCAATATTCGCGCAACGAACGCAACGCGAATGCGGGCATCGTCGTCGGCATCACACCCGAGGATTATCCTGACCATGCCCTCGCGGGCATCGACTTTCAGCGGCATTGGGAGCGCAAGGCGTATGAGCTGGGTGGCGGCACCTACAGCGCACCGGCGCAACTGGTGGGCGACTTCGTTGCCGGCAAGGCGTCGACCGCGTTCGGTAGCGTGCAGCCGAGCTACACCCCCGGCGTGCATCTGACTGACCTGACCTCGGCATTGCCGGATTACGCGATCACAGCGATTCGTGAGGCGCTGCCCGCGTTTGACAAGCAAATCCCCGGTTTTTTCATGAGTGATGCCGTGTTGACGGCGGTTGAAACGCGCACCAGCTCACCGATCCGCATCAAGCGGAATGATGGCGATTTGCAGAGTGTGAATGTGCGTGGGCTGTTCCCGGCGGGCGAGGGCGCGGGCTATGCCGGTGGCATTATGTCGGCGGGCATCGACGGCATTCGAGTGGCGGAGGCCGTCGCGCTCAGTATGGCCTCTGGTGGCTAGGTTCGCTCACAGACGCAGGTATTTTCAGACCGAAAAAATCTAGGGAAGCGCTGATCAATGTCATTCTGAGCGACGCGGAGGTTCACATTGCACGCGACGATGGTTGTAAGCCATTGAAATTATTGCATGTCGGGTGATCCTTCGCGATAGCTCAGGACGACAATTCGAGTTGTTCAGCGTTTCCTTCGCCTTTACAGCCAACAGCTTTTTGGTAAAAAGCCCAATGCAAAAGGGGTTAGGGTTTAAATTGGTGAAAAGTCGACCCATTGCATAAATGGCTTTCGGGCCCATGTTGAATGGTTATCTCCACGTAAAGCTGATAGGCGTTTAGCGAACTTGGTTCTGTCTCAAGGGCACCTCTAATAATTCATTTTTGGGGATGCAATGTTAGGAGCCCGGAACGCAGTAACCGCAGCGTACGTGCAGGTCACGTGAGGATTGCGGGCACCGCGCGACGACACAATGCGCCGCACAAATGAATTATCAGAGGTGCCCTCATGCTTCAGCACGACGCGGCGTTCTTACAATTCGTGTGGTGCGTTGCCACGATAAGTTTTAATTTGATTTCGGCAGCGTAATTTGGCGAAAGTGAGTTGATGGAGAACTGGTGTCTGGAACGCGTTTCGAGCGACAGCGGGATGGCGCTGATTCATATCGCGCGCTTTCCGTTCGTTGTCGGGCGTGACGCCGCCTGCGACCTCGCGATAGCGTCGGCCGAGACGTCGCGGCAGCACGCTCGCATCGAGCGCGACATCGGCGGTTCGCTGCGTGTCGTTGACGTCAACAGTGGCAATGGGACCTTTGTCAACCGCGTTCAGATTCATGGCTCGGCGCTCGTCGACGAAGGCGACATCGTTCATTTTGGTGTGACCGAGTTTCGTATTCGCCGCATTGAACCATCGCTGCTTGCGGCGCTGGTGGGTCAGAAAAATGATGACACCATCATCGTCAGCCGCTCGCCTGTACTGAGCGATCATTTCGTGCTGGAAGAACGACAGTTCAGCGCAATGCTCAAGGGCAAAACGGTCAGCGCCGCGTTGCAACCCATTGTCAGCGTCAGCGACGGTCGGTTGCGCGCGTTCGAAGTGCTCGGGCGCGGTTGCGTGGCCGGACTGCCACATGCGCCGATGGAAATGTTTGCGATGGCGGGGCGTTTGGGGAGGGAGGTGGAGCTGAGCGAGGCGTTTCGTTGGGCGGGGCTGTCGGCTGCGGCCACTTTCGCAGCCGACGCGACGCTTTTCGTCAATGCGCATCCGAAAGAGATGTTCACCGCAGCGTTTTATCAATCCATTGAGCTGCTGCGTGCGATGGTGCCCTCAGCCGCGCTGGTAGTCGAAGTGCATGAATCAGCGGTTACCCGGATAGCAGACGTGCGCGAGATGGCGGAGCGTCTCGCTGTGATGGATGTGCAATTTGCGTATGACGATTTTGGCGCGGGCCAGGCGCGTTTGATCGATCTGGCTGAGGTGCCCCCACATTTTGTGAAGTTCGATATGGGCCTGGTTCGCGATCTGGATCGCGCGAATCCGAAAAAGCGGCAGCTCGTTGCGCAACTCGTGCGCATCGTGCACGACGTTGGCGCAATAGCGCTCGCGGAGGGCGTTGAGACGATCGCCGAAGCGCGCGCCTGTGTCGACACGCAGTTCGATTTGATTCAGGGGTTTCTCTCGGGGCCACCCTTGCTACCAGAGCCAGGCTGGGCTTACACGCCGGACTTTGTATCGAGGCGCGTTCGTGAGGTCATGACCACCCCGTGGGCGGGCTGATCATGCCTATCCCAACCGGTTCCATGCGCCCAATAGGATGATGCGTGGCTAAGTCAGATGCTCAGGACTGATTAACGAGTCAACTAAATGTGTCCTATCGCAACTGGTATCGCTCCCTCTCCCCGAGGGAGAGGGAGCCTGCCGAACCGGTCTTATTTTGTTGACTCAGTAATAAGGAAATCGTGCAACTTCCGCATGCAGGGAAAGCACTGACACAAATTACCACGATTATTGGACACTAGAAGCACAGAGCTAACAGAATCATTTGCACAAAGTTTAATAGTAGGTAAGAATCCTGCGGGTATACTTTTATGATGTTTTTGACAACTTTATTTATCCTCGTTTGCAAAATCAGCCACTGCTCACAGCGCCATCTCGATGCGTGCCACACCTCAAGGAAAGACCTATGAAATCAAACTTTAAATCTAGCAAGACACTTGTTTTGATGATGGCAAGCGCCGGACTCATTTCGTATAACGGCGTAGCGTTCGCCGCAGATATTATTACCCCGACCGTGACCACACCGGCCGCGCCGCAGCCCGGAGCCGCGCCAACGACGGGCACGTCCAGTTACACGATAAATGTGGGCACCGTGGCTGCTCCCGTACCCGTTACGTTTGTGTATAACTTTGCAACAAAGACGTGGGTGCCGCCAGCAGGCTGGACGCGCCTTACCGGCACCGCGGGTGTTGATTTTATCGACGGCAAAGGCCTTCAGTTGAGTTTAGGCGTGCCGACACCGCCGTCAGACCCATCGATCGTCGCGGGCACACCGACGACGACGGGTGCCCGTGGTAGCACCATCACGGCGGTTCCTGTTGCGAGCGGAGTGCTTGGCGCAAGTACCGCCAACGGTGCAGTGACTTCGTTGGGCGTGACGACCACCCCCTACACTGTCACGCCGACGACGTTGTCATATACGCTGCAAGACATTCGCCCGGCCACGCCGGTCACCACGACTGGGGTTTCTGATTCGGGTGTGACGACCGTGGCCTCGTCCGTTACGGGGCCGGCTGCGTCGGTCACCGGCAGTGTCGTCGTCGCCAGCACGACACCCACCTATAGCAACGGCAGCTACACCATCACGGGTAACGGTACAACCGGCACCATTGCCGGTTCGGTGGTCTCCCTCAGTTCAACGGGCCTAGCTGTGTCAACCATTACGGGCAACGCCACGATCGACTCAGCCGGTGTAATCACTGCGAACCCGGTCACATCGGCAGTGGTCGGCATCAATAACACCGGCATCACCGTTGCCGCAGGTGCCACGCTCGCGGTGGCAGGTAACACGATTACCAACGGTATTCGCAACACCGGCGACATCACCACCACCACGTTGACCACAACCGGGTTGGCGACGCTTGATTCGGCGGCAATTACCAATAACGCGACCGTGGGTGGCACGCTAGCGGTCGTGGGTAACACTAGCGTCGGCGGTTCGCTGGCGGTAGCGGGCCCAACGAGACTTGGCGGCACTCTGGCCGTCACTGGCGCGTCCACGTTGGCGAGTACGCTCGCCGTGGCCGGAGCGACGACGCTTAACAACACGCTGGGTGTAACGGGTGCGACGACCCTCGGCTCCACTCTGGCTGTTTCAGGTGCGACGAGACTCGGCTCCACGCTGGCTGTTTCAGGTGCGACGACGCTCAGCTCAACGTTGGCTGTTTCAGGCGCGACGACGCTCAACTCCACGCTGGGTGTGGTTGGCGCGACGAACCTTAACTCGACGCTGGGTGTGGTTGGTGCGACCAATCTTAACTCGACGCTGGCTGTTAATGGTGCGGCGACGCTCAACTCGACCCTCGCTGTCGCGGGTGCGACAAGACTCGGATCGACCGTGGCTATTACTGGCGCGACGACAGTCGGCTCGACTTTGGCTGTTACTGGCGCGACGACAGTGGGCTCGACTTTGGCTGTTGCAGGCGCGACGACAGTGGGCTCGACTTTGGCCGTTGCAGGCGCGACGACACTCGGTTCGACCGTCGCGATCACTGGCGCGACCACTGTTGGCTCGACACTGGCAGTGACTGGGGCGACCAACCTCACGGGCGCGTTGACGGCCAGCGGCGGCGCGGTCATCAGCAACGGAATCGCCATCGCTAGTGGTGCTGGTTCGTCGGGCAATACCTTGGTGGTGGACAGCACGGGCGTTCGCGCCAACGGTGGCGGAACTACACTTACCTTGAATAGCAACGGCGCGACGTTTGCGGGTGCTTCGGGCGCGCCTGTACGTATGGGCGGTATTGCGAATGGCGTAGCAAACAACGACGCAGCGAACTTCGGGCAGGTGCGCAGCACGTACCGCGGCATCGCGGGCGTGTCAGCACTGGCCGCAATTCCAGCGCCAGCAGCGGGCAAGACCTTTAGCGTCGGTGTTGGCTACGGTCGCTTTAAAGGCGAAGACGCTGCGGCAATCGGCGTTCGGGCTAACTTTAGTAACAACATCAGCGTGATGATCGGTGCTAGTCTTAATGGACAGTCGACCTACAACGCGGGTGTTGGTTACAGCTGGTAATCGCGGGAACGGTTATCGCACGGTTATTTGTTGACTTGAAACCCCAGCCTGAATAGGGTTGGGGTTTTTTATTTCTGGCAACGCATTTATGTATTTGAAGTTATCCCTTTTGGCGTTTTGCGTGATGAGCTTGGCCGCTGTCGTACACGCTCAGGTGCCGGTCAGGCCCACAGCGCCCGTCAAGTCGCCTGCGCCGGTCAGGTCGGCTGTGCCGTTCAAGCCAGCTGCACCGGCTTCGATTGCGACGGCGTCCGGCGGCATGATTACTCAGGCGGCAAAGAAAATGGGCGTGGTGAAATGTGCGAACCGGGTCGAACAGCACGAGCGCTTTTTCTCGCAGCAGAACAATCCTGTGAGTGCGCTGTCGTTTGTGGCCCCGAACGACCAAAATAACAGGTTGTTTTCGCTGTCGCTCGAGATAGTCGAACAAAATGAATCGGTGTATGTTTCCACAAACTATGCACCGTCAGGCAGAGATGACTGCGCGGCCAGTTACGACCTTGTCAAGTACTGGCCGAACTCGTGCAAAGAGGTTGCCGAAAAAGTGTATTACCAATTCTCCGGCAGTGGTTCGCTCGCGAGCCAGATCTCGGTTCTTGGTCGCGAACCCAACGTTAAGGTGTTTTTGATGCCCGCTGGCGAAGGCTGCGTTTCAATTAAGAAAGAAATCGTTTTTTAAGTACGAAGCAGCAATATTGCAAAGGCACCTCGTCATTCAAATGCTGTTGTAGAAGTCCTGTCGCGCCCAGGGGAGCGTGGCATCCACAGGTTCGCGCTCACGACGCGGACGGGTAGATCACGCTGCAATGTTTTGACTCGCGATGACTTCGACCCTGACTTGTTCCATCAGATCGGCTTTGAGTGCTGAAAATACCGGCGTGGTCTTCACCGAATAGTGACGGGGATGCGGTATGAGCACTTCGCGGTTAAGTTTAATGCGACCGGGTCGCGCGCTCATCACTACAGTGCGACTACCCATGAAAACGGCCTCGTCAATGTCGTGGGTGACGAACAGCACCGTCTTTTTCTCCGCCTCCCAAATGCCCAGCAGCAGCTCCTGCATTAGTTCGCGGGTTTGGTGATCGAGCGCGCCGAATGGCTCGTCCATCAATAGCATGCGTGGATTGTTGGCGAGCGCGCGGGCGAGAGCTGTACGCTGTTGCATGCCACCGGAGAGCTGTTTCGGGAAGTGATTCTCGAAACCGCGCAGTCCCACTTTTTGAATGAATGCGTTGGCGATTTCGAGTTGTTCCGCACGCGGCAGATTGCGCTCACGTAACCCGAAGCACACATTGTCGAGCACCGTGAGCCACGGAAATAATGTGTAGCTCTGAAACACCATACCCCGTCCCGCACCGGGCCCATTGATACGTTTTCCGTCGAGCAGCGCCTCGCCGGACGATTGTTTGTCGAGTCCGGCAACGATGCGAAGGAGCGTGCTTTTGCCGCAACCCGACGGGCCGAGGATGGTGATGAAATCGTTTTCTTCGACTTCAAGATCGGTGGCTTGCAACGCGATGGTCGGCGCGCGGCCTGCAGTCTCGAAGCTGCGTGAAACGCCGCGGATGGAGAGGATGCTCATTGCTTCATTTCGCTCTCATTTGCCCAGTTGCGCCCAGGGGAAAAGCTTGCGATTCGCGACTTTAAAAAACAGATCGCTGACGAGTCCAATAAGCCCGATGACGATGATGCCGAAGATGATTTGATCGGTTGCCAGCAACGCCTGAGAGTCGGTGATCATGTGGCCTATGCCGCTGGATGCGCCGATCAATTCGGCGACGATCACATAAGTCCACGCCCAGCCCAGCACCATGCGCAAAATCTCCGCAATCTCTGGCGCAGCACCGGGAATCAGCACACGCTTGACCAGACTCGCGTCGGTCGCGCCCAGTGTGTACGCAGCCTCAACCAAATCACGACGCGTGTTGCCAACCACGACTGCGATCATCAACACGAGTTGAAAGAACGAGCCGATAAAAATCACGGCAAGCTTTTGTGCTTCGCCAATGCCTGCCCACAGAATGAGCAGCGGTATGAACGCCGACGCTGGAAGGTAGCGCGCGAACGAAACGAACGGCTCGAAGAACGCTTCAATTGGCTTGTACGCGCCCATCATCACACCTAGCGGCAGCGCCAACACGGCAGCGAGCAGGAAGCCGCCCAGCACGCGCCAAACCGTCATCCCGATGTCTTTCGCAAAGTCCATTTCAGTGAGCAGTGTGTAGCCACTCTTGATCATCATGATCGGGTCGGCCAGAAACGTCTTTGATACGAAGCCACCGAACGTCGCGATGGACCACACCGCGATGAACAGCACAAAGAACGAGATGCCGAGTGTGATGCGGGCGGTGGGGGTTACGGGAGTGAGTGGTTTCATCGAGCTTTGTCCCTCCCCATTCAAGGGGGAGATTAGGAGGGGGATGGGGTTCGGTCGCGCGCGTAGCAACAACCATCCCCACCCTAGCCCTCCCCTTGAAGGGGAGGGGATATCGAACTACTTAATAAACCGCGTATCCGCCAATTTAGACAAATCAGGAATCGCCTTGATCACGCCGATTTCCAGCAATAAATCTGCTGCTTCTTTGCTGAATGCCGCGTGCTCGCCAGCAAAGAATTTCTGGTTAGCCGCCTTGTCCTGCCAGCGCAGGAAAGCCTGGCTCTTCTCAAACGCATCGCCCGCCTGCTTCACATCCGCACCCATGATTTCAAAGCTCTTTTTGGGATCAGATTTGATCATCGCGAGCGCGTCGAAGTAGGCATCTGCCAAACCCTGCGCTGCTTTTGGGTTCTCAGTCAAAAACTTGGGCGTGCAGCCAAACGTGTCCATCACCATTGGGTAGTCGAGCGTCGTTGCGATGATTTTTCCCGCCTCTGGTTTGGCGCGAACGCTCGATAGATAAGGCTCGTAGGTCATCGCAGCGTCGAGATCAGCCGTGCCCGCGATGATGGCGTTAGCGGCGGCTTGCGGCTCAAGACTCACGAGCTTGACGTCTTTCACGGTCATGCCATTTTTCTTGAGCATCCACGCGAGTGCAAAGTACGGAGAGGTGCCTGGCGCGCTCGCCGCGACGGTTTTTCCTTTGAGATCGCTGATTTTGGCAATCCCTGGTTTCACCACCATGCCGTCCGCGCCGTAGCTTTTGTCAAGCTGAAAAATCTGCGTGGTTGCAACGCCCGCCGCGTTCCAGTTGATCCATGTTTCAACAGTGGTGGCCGCGCACTGGATGTCACCCGAAGCAATGGCAAGGTGACGATCTTTTTGCGGGATTTTCTTGATCGAAACATCAAGGCCGTACTTCTTAAACAGGCCCGCCTCTTTGGCCAGGGTGAGCGGTGCAAATCCTGTCCATCCAGACATGCCGATGGCGATTTTGGTGTCTTGCGCGATCGCTGGCATTGCGACGCATGCACTGAGGGCGACGGCGATGAGTGTCTTCTTCATGAATCAGATCCTTTTCAAAAAGTGAGTGGCTAAACAGGTATCCAAAGCGCAGGCAAATTCGGCAGTCCTCGGAAAACTTTTGACAGAGCACCATTGCGAACCAGCAGTGCCGCACGTTCAATCTCGGGGGCCATGTAGCGATCAGTCGATATTGATGCACACACTTTGCGTAGCAATCCGTGTGCCTCTTCAAGCGCGGCGGATGTTTGCAACGGTCGCAAGAACTCGACGCCTTGCGCAGCAGCCAGCAGTTCAATGCCCAAAATGTGTGACGTGTTCGCGATCATCGCCTGCAAGCGACGCGCCGCAAACGTGGCCATTGAAACGTGATCTTCTTGGTTGGCCGAGGTTGGCAGGCTGTCGACACTTGCTGGATGAGCGAGCGACTTGTTTTCGCTGGCGAGCGACGCAGCGGTGACATGCGCAATCATGAAACCGGAATTCAAGCCGGCATCGGCAGTCAGAAACGGCGGCAGACGCGATACGCTGCCATCAATCAACATCGCGATGCGACGCTCGGCAATTGCTCCGACTTCGGCAATGGCAACGGCCATGGCATCACAAGCCAGCGCAACCGGCTCTGCATGAAAATTGCCACCAGAAATCATCTCATTGGTATCGGCAAACACCAGTGGATTGTCGGTCACCGCATTGGCTTCGCGCAGCAACACCAGTGCGGCGTGGCGCAACTGGTCGAGACATGCGCCGACCACCTGCGGCTGGCAACGCAGGCAATACGGGTCCTGCACGCGATCATCGTTCTCTTCGTGCGAATGGCGAATCTGGCTGCCCGCGAGCAATGCACGGTAATACTTTGCCACGTCAATTTGCCCCGGCTGCCCACGCACCGCATGAATGCGCGGATCGAACGGCCCGTCGCTGCCGCGCGCTGCGTCCACCGTGAGCGCACCAATCACGAGCGCGGCCTCCAACACCGGCTCGAACGTGAGCAGCGCGTGCAGTGCAAGTGCAGTCGAGGTCTGCGTGCCGTTGATCAGCGCGAGACCTTCTTTCGCCGCAAGTTTTAGCGGCGCAATGCCAGCTTTGACGAGTGCTGCGGCCGCGGGAATACGTTGCCCGTTTTCAAGCATTTCGCCTTCACCCAGCAGCGCGAGTGTCATGTGCGCCAGCGGTGCCAAGTCGCCCGATGCGCCGACCGAACCCTGACTCGGCACATACGGAACGAGGCCCGCGTTGTACACCGCGAGCAGCGTGTCGACGACGATCTCACGGCAACCGGAGTAGCCACGCGCGAGGCTCGCCGCCTTGAGTGCGAGCATCAGACGAACCACGGCGGGCGCAAGCGGCTCGCCGACACCCACCGAGTGGGAACGAATCAAATTTAGCTGCAACGTGTCGAGATCAGACGCGCTGATTCGCTTGTTGGCGAGCTTGCCGAAACCGGTGTTGACACCATATACCGGCGCGTCGCCAGCGGCCGCATCGGCAACGACTTTGTGACTAGCGCGGATTGCAGTGCGGGCGGATGCTGGCAGCACCAGCGAAATGCCACCGGTGTGCAGTATTTGCAGATCGTCGAGCGCGAGGGCTCCGATATTGAGCAGGTAATTGGTCAAAGGAGATTCGAATCAGAGTGTGAGGTTACGCGCTTAGCATCGGCAGGTTCAGGCCGCACTCGCGCGCACTCTGTTTCGCTATGTCGTAGCCCGCATCGGCATGGCGCATAACGCCTGTTGCCGGGTCGTTCCACAGCACGCGTTCGATGCGCTTCGCGGCAGCATCGGTGCCGTCGCATACGATCACCATGCCTGAGTGCTGCGAGTAACCCATGCCAACGCCGCCACCGTGATGCAGCGATACCCATGTTGCGCCACCCGCCGTGTTGAGTAGCGCGTTGAGCAACGGCCAGTCGGAGACTGCATCCGAGCCGTCCATCATCGACTCCGTTTCGCGATTGGGTGAGGCGACGGAGCCTGAGTCCAGATGATCGCGACCAATCACAATCGGAGCTTTGAGTTCACCGGATTTCACCATCTCGTTGAACGCGAGTCCGGCACGATGACGCTCGCCCAGTCCGATCCAGCAGATGCGCGCTGGCAAGCCCTGAAACGCGATGCGTTCGCCTGCCATGTCGAGCCAGCGATGTAGGTGCGCGTCCTCGGGAAACAGCTCCTTCATCTTCGCATCAGTCTTCGCAATGTCCTCAGGATCACCCGACAGCGCGACCCAGCGAAACGGGCCGATGCCGCGACAGAACAGCGGGCGAATATAGGCAGGCACAAATCCCGGAAAGTCGAACGCACGCTTCACGCCCTGATCGAACGCCACTTGACGAATGTTGTTGCCGTAGTCGACTGTGGGAATCCCCATATCGGCAAAGTCAATCATTGCCTGTACATGCTGCGCGCAGGATTTCGCTGCGGCGTCGCGCAATCCTGCAAACCGGCTCTCATCAGCACGCGCTGCTTGCCACTGTTGCAGCGTCCAGCTCATCGGCAGATAGCCATTCACCAGATCGTGAGCGGAAGTTTGATCGGTGACCAGATCGGGCCGCAAGCCGTTTGCTTTTGCACGGCGAACTAGCTCGGGCAAAAGCTCCGCCGCATTGCCCAGCAGACCGATTGAAATCGCGCGCTTCTCTGCGGTGTACTTTTTGATCCGTGCCAGCGCATCGTCCAGATCGGTCGCCTGTTCGTCCAGGTAGCGGGTGCGTAAACGGAAGTCAATACTCGACTGCTGGCATTCGATATTGAGCGAACATGCGCCCGCAAACGTGGCTGCGAGTGGCTGAGCACCGCCCATGCCACCGAGGCCCGCTGTCAAAATCCAGCGGCCTGCAAGGCTCCCGTTGTAATGCTGTCGCCCCGCCTCCACAAACGTCTCGTACGTGCCCTGCACAATGCCCTGCGTGCCGATGTATATCCATGAGCCGGCGGTCATCTGACCGTACATCATCAGGCCCTTGCGATCAAGCTCATTGAAATGCTCCCACGTCGCCCACTTCGGCACCAGATTCGAGTTCGCAATCAGCACGCGCGGCGCATCGGCATGAGTGCGGAACACGCCGACCGGTTTACCCGATTGAATCAGTAATGTTTCTTCTTCGCCCAGTTCGCGCAGGCTCTTGAGAATTGCTTCAAGGCAATCCCAGTTGCGTGCCGCCTTGCCAATACCGCCATAGACGACCAGCGCATCCGGGTTCTCGGCAACCTCGGGATCGAGGTTGTTTTGCAGCATGCGATAGGCACCTTCAATCAACCAGTTTTTGCAGGAAATTTCGGTGCCGCGCGGGGAACGAATTGTGCGTGGAAGAGCGTGTATGGGAGGGTGGTTCGGGTTGGTCATCGCGTCACCTGTTGCTTGTGTTGGACGAATAGAGCAGATCGCCAAAAGCGGAAATATACTTGTCTAGACAAGTTGATGCAAGCGGTAAATTTTGCAGTAGCATTGCCTCATGAAAATCGCGACCAAGGCTCGATCAGCGGCACCCGCGCTTTTGAAAAGTGCAGGCAAGCGTGTTCGACTTGCAAGTTGCAAGGTGGCACCGTTCGAGCAGGTCAAGCAGCACCTGAAGGGGCAACTCGCCTCAGGCCACTGGACGCCGGGAGCGCTGATGCCGTCCGAGGCGGAATTGGTCGCGCAATTCGCCGTGAGCCGTATGACCGTGAATCGCGCGTTGCGTGAGTTGCAACTTGAAGGGCTCATTGATCGTGTGCAAGGCGTCGGCACCTTCGCTGCGCAATTGAATCGCGTGTCGTCAACGCTGACGATTCGCGACATTCATGAAGAGATTCTTGGGCGCGGACACGCGCATCATGCAACTGTTCATCTGGTGAAGGAAGAGCTCGCGAACGTCACGGTCGCGCAGCGTCTTGGGGTGGCGACGGGCGCGCGGGTATTTCACACGCTGATCGTTCATCACGAAAACGGCGTGCCGTTGCAATGCGAAGACCGCTACGTCAACCCTGAATGTGCGCCGGATTACTTATCGGTTGATTTCACGCAAGTGACACCGACACACTACCTGCTGGATGTGGCCCCGTTGTGGGAAGCGCATTTTTCGGTGCAGGCCGGATTACCCTCTGCACGCGAAGCGAAGCTACTGGGCTTGAAGCAGACGGATCCCTGCCTGATCGTGTCGCGCCGCACCACCAATCGCGGCGTGCCGATTACGCAGGCGCGGTTGATACATCCGGCGGGGCATTACCAGATTGAAGGCGCATACACACCGTGAGCTTCAACGTAGTTCGATTTGAGGACGTGATGCCGCAGCCGTGGAGGAACGGTGGCGGCGTGACGCGCGAAATGCTTGCATGGCCCACGCCCGACGATTGGTTGGTTCGTATTAGCGTGGCTGATATCGAAAAGGATGGACTGTTCTCCGCGTTTCCAGGAATCAAGCGAACCATCACGGTGCTCAATGGTGCAGGGATCTGGCTCGATGCGCCGCTCGATGTAGAGCTGCGTCCGAAAGACGCACCGTTTACGTTCCCCGGTGATATTGCGCCTTACTGTGAACTCGTACGTGGGCCCACGCGAGACCTTAACGCGATGTTCAACGAGCAGGACGGCATCGGTCGACTGCAACGGTGGCGCACTGGGTACGAATCTAAGCTCAAGTGGGTGAGTTTCGAGCTTGATGACGAACCGCCAGCGCTGTTTGGTGTGTTCACGTTGGCCGCAGCAACGCTGCGTACGCGCGGTGGCGAGTTGGCATTGCCGCCCATGTCCTTGGCGTGGACAACAGCACCCATTCCGGACATGCAGTTGCTGACATCTCCACAGGCTTGGGCGTTTCACTACACGGCGCGGCGATGACACAAAACAGAAAACTTTGGCGCAATGCCCGTATCGCGACCTTCCACGGCAACGTCCCGTGGGGCTGGATCGAGCACGGCGCAATCGTTTCTCAAGGCGAAACCGTGCTGTGGGTCGGCGAGACAAGTAATGTGCCCGCTGAATACGTCGCATCAATCAACAACGAACATGACCTCGGCGGCGCATGCGTCACTCCCGGCCTGATCGACTGCCACACCCATCTTGTTTACGCAGGCAATCGCGCCCGTGAGTTTGAGCTGCGTTTGCAAGGCGCAACGTACGAAGAAATTTCGCGCGCAGGTGGCGGCATTCGTTCAACGGTTGCGGCTACTCGCGCGGCGTCTGAAGATGAGCTGCTTGCCCTCGCGCTTCCCCGCGCACGCGCGCTCATGAGCGAAGGCGTGACCGCGTGTGAGGTGAAATCAGGGTATGGGTTGTCCGAGGAGGATGAAGCTCGATCTCTGCGCGTCGCCCGTCGACTGGCGCAGGTTCTGCCGCTCACGGTGCGCACTACGTTTCTCGGCGCGCACGCGGTGCCGCCCGAGTTTGACGGCCATGCTGAAGACTACGTGAGCGCCGTATGTGACTGGATGCCGCGGCTGCACGCCGAAGGGCTCATCGATGCGGTGGACGCGTTTTGCGAACGCATCGGTTTCACCACGGCACAAACGCGTCGCGTGTTCGATGCGGCGAAGGCATTGCGACTCCCCGTGAAGCTTCATGCCGAGCAGTTGAGCGATCAACACGGCGCTTCGCTGGCAGCGGAGTTCAATGCATTGAGCTGCGATCATCTCGAATATGTGAGCGATGCGGGAATCAACGCGATGGCTGCATCAGGCACCGTAGCTGTGCTGCTGCCCGGTGCCTACTACTTCCTGCGTGAGACTCAGTTGCCGCCTGTCGCTGCTCTTCGTGCAGCGGACGTTCCGATCGCGTTGGCAACCGATCACAACCCCGGTTCATCGCCCACGTTGTCGCCGCTGCTCATGATGAACATGGCCTGCACGTTATTCCGCATGACGCCTGTTGAGGCGTGGCGCGGCTTCACGGTGAATGCCGCGCGTGCGCTGGGTCTGCCGGACACGTATGGCGTGTTGCGCGCCGGATCGCGCGCAGACTTTGCGGTGTGGGATGCCGATCATCCGCGCGATCTGGCTTATCGATTTGGCCATCATCCGTTGCAGCAACTGATTGCTGGCGGTATCGATGTCACTGATCGAATAGGGAGCGCTTCGCGCGCCGCTTCATCGTTGATGGCAAACCACAGCGACGGTGCGCCGAGCGCACCCTATGGAGCATCGTCATGAACGACGCGGTTTTCGTTCTACATCGCGGCTCAACACCGCTCGTAGTGAGCCTCCCGCACGTTGGCACAACCATCCCCGACGAACTCAAATCACATTACACCGAGCGCGCGCTGCAGGTGGAAGACACCGACTGGCACCTCGAACGCCTTTACGATTTTGCGACGGCGCTTGGCGCGTCGATCATCGTGCCGCGCGTCTCTCGCTATGTGATCGATCTTAATCGTCCGCCGGACGACACGCCGATGTATCCGGGTGCGTCGAATACCGAGTTGTGTCCGACGCGGTTCTTCAACGGCGATGCACTGTACGTTGGCGGCGCGGTGCCTGACGCGGCGGAGATCAAGTGCCGCCTTGCGACTTACTGGCAGCCGTATCACGGCGCGTTGTGTGCTGAGCTTCTGCGAGTGCGCGCGCAATTTGGTTATGCGCTGTTGTGGGACGGGCACAGCATTCGCTCCGAAATTCCGTGGCTGTTCGATGGCAGATTGCCAGACCTGAATCTAGGCACTGCGAGCGGTACGAGTTGCGCGGACTCCTTGCGTACCGCGCTCGTTAGCGAACTGCAAGGCAATGCGCAGTTCACACATGCGGCCGACAAACGATTTAAAGGCGGCTACATCACGCGCAACTATGGTCGCCCGGTGGACAATATTCATGCGGTGCAGATGGAGATGTGTCAATCACTCTACATGCGGGAATCGTTGCCGTTCAACTACCTGAACGACGAGGCGATGCAAGTGCAGCCGCTGCTTCAGCGATTGCTCGCGATCATGTTGGCGTGGCGACCAGAATGAGTAAAACTTCTTTGTGGACACCACGGGCGTGGCTCGGGTCGGGCGCTTCGCAGGCATGGGCGAAGGACGTGTTGCTTGAAATAGACGGCAACGGATTCTGGTCAAGCGTCACCGCTGGCGTGTCACGCGAGGACGCGCAACGACGAGCTGCAACGATCATCAATGGCCCACTGCTGCCCGGCATCGTCAACGCGCACAGTCACGCCTTTCAACGCGCGTTCGCCGGTCTCGCCGAGCGCCGCGACAGCGAGCATGATGACTTCTGGAGCTGGCGGGACCGCATGTATCGCGTCGCGCTGGCCATTTCGCCACAACAGTTGAAGGCCGTGGCATCGCAGCTCTACCTCGAATTGTTGCGCGGTGGCTACACGCATGTTTGTGAATTTCATTACGTACATCACGCACCAGACCGTAAGCCCTACGGCGATCCGCTGACGATGTCATGGATGCTGATCGAGGCGGCGCAGGAGATCGGGATCGGCCTCACGATGTTGCCTGTGCTTTACGAACGTTCGGGTTTTACGGCGACAACGTTGCGCGACGATCAGCGCCGATTTGCGACTGATGCGGCGTGGGTGCTCGGCGCGCACACGCAAATTGCAAAGCATTCACCAGACAGCGCCACGCTCAATGCGGGTGTCGCGATTCACTCCCTACGCGCCGCGAGTCCGGAGTTCATTCAGACATTGGTGAACAGCGCACAAGGCCCAATTCACATTCACGTCGCAGAGCAAACCGGCGAAGTTGACGAGTGCATCAAGGTCACCGGACTGCGTCCCGTTGAATGGCTCGCTGCGCATCACGCGCTCGACAGTCGCTGGCAGTTGATTCACGCCACGCACGTCACGCCGGCAGAGATTAATGGCGTCGCCCGCAGTGGCGCGTGCGCCGTCATCTGCCCGACGACCGAGGCGAATCTCGGCGACGGCACGACGGACCTCCGTGCGTGGCTCAACGCAGGCGCCGCGCTCGCGATCGGCTCCGACAGCCACGTCACACGCGACTGGCGCGAAGAGTTGCGACTGCTCGAATACGGACAGCGTTTGCAACACCGCGCGAGGAACATCGCCGCATCGCCCGCGACCGGTCAGACTGCCACGGCGGAACGACTGTTCGGTGGCGTCGTCAGCGGCGGCGCTGCGGCAGCGGGGCACGCGCGCTGGGGTCTGACGGTCGGTGCACGGGCCGATGCGTTAGTGGTCGATGCATTCCAGCCCGCATTGCTCGGCGTGCCGGAATCACGCACGCTGGACGCTATGATTTTCAGCAGCCCATCGGCGCCGTTTGACGACGTGATGGTGGCAGGGCGTTGGGTGATTAGGGATGGCGCGCATGCCGCGACCAACACGATTGCGGATGCGTTTGCAGACGCTATGCGCGGATTGTGGGCGGACGTGTTGTAGCGCGTGCTGCGTTCGCTTTACGGGCGATTCCGGCAATATTTTTGCCAATAACTTTTGTCCGAAAGTACCGTTCCACTTGGGCATAGACGTGCAAAACAGTATTTATCGAGAAATTGACAAATCGCGGGTTAGGCCCAGAATGAATAAGGGTTTCACATAAAAGCTGTACTATCTGCTGAGCCCAAACTTCTCCCGCAAAGCAAGCGGGCAATGCTCACGCCACGACCGCA
Source organism: Burkholderiales bacterium (assembly GCA_043758415.1). GTDB lineage: Bacteria > Pseudomonadota > Gammaproteobacteria > Burkholderiales > Casimicrobiaceae > Casimicrobium. The sequence continues at coordinate 7,934 of JAYVNO010000245.1, read as the reverse complement.
TCCCGCATCGTCACAAACTCTTCCGCCATCGTCGGGTGAATGCCAATCGTTGCGTCAAACATCGCTTTCGTCGCTCCGCATTTCATCGCGACTGCAAAGCCCTGCACGATCTCACCGGCGTCCGTGCCGACCATATGCAGGCCCACCACGCGGTCGGTGGCGTCGTCGACGATGAGTTTCATCAACGTGCGCTCGGTGCCGCCGCTCAACGTGTGTTTCAGCGCTTTAAAGTTTGATCGATAAATGCGCACAGCGCCGAATTTCTCACGCGCTGCGGCCTCAGTCAGCCCCACGGTGCCAATGTTCGGATGCGTGAACACAGCAGTCGGAATCCCGTCGTAATTCATCTTCTTTGCGCCATCGCCGAATAGATTATCAACGAGCTGCATCGCCTCGCCGAGCGCAACGGGCGTCAATTGCACGCGGTCGGTTACGTCGCCCAGCGCATAGATTGACGGCACCGAGCTTTGATAGTTTTCATGCACAACCACTGCGCCGTTTTTGCGCTGTTCGACGCCCACTTTATCCAACCCTAAATCTTTCACGTTCGGCGTACGTCCGGTCGCATAAAGCACGGTATCGGCGAGCACGGTGCTGCCATCAGTGAGCGTCACGCGCAGGCCGTCAACCGTCTTCACAATCTCGCGCACATCGGTGCTCACGCGCAACCCGACGCCGTGTTTGCACATTTCATCCGCCGCGAACTGACGCACGTCTGCATCAAAGCCACGCAGGATCTGATCGCCACGATAAAGCTGCACGACGTTCGAGCCGAGGCCATTAAAAATCGACGCGAATTCGCTCGCGATGTAACCGCCACCGACTACGACCAGCCGTTTGGGAAACATCGGCAGATCGAATATTTCGTTCGATGTAACCACGTGTTCGCGCCCCGGCACATCCGGCACCTGTGGCCAGCCGCCGGTTGCAACAAGAATGTGTTTTGCACTGAACCGCTCGTCACCCACGGCTACGGTGTGCGCATCCACCAGCGTCGCGCGACCGCGCACCACATGCACTTTCGCGAGCAAGCTTTCGTAAATGCCGTTGAGCCGCAAAATCTCGCGCGCTCGGTTTGCTTTGAGCGTTTGCCAATCAAATGTGGTGACCCCGACCGACCAGCCGAACCCTCGCGCCTCCTCAAACGAATCGCTGAAGTGCGCCGCGTAACTGTAGAGTTTTTTCGGAATACAACCGAGGTTAACGCAGGTGCCGCCCATCGCGGCTGATTCCGCTAACGCAACGCGCGCACCACGCGCCGCGGCCATCCGCGCAGCGCGAACGCCGCCGCTGCCGCCGCCTATTACAAAAAGGTCGAAGAGATCAAATTGTTCATCCGTCATTAATACTGCCTTCACATTTACTGTTTGTCGCCTCGTTACGGCTCATACTTACAGACGCTGATCCGCAACAAGCCCAACACATACGGCGTCATTCTCGCCGAAGGCGGGAATCCAGAAACGTGGCTTGCGCGCCGAACGTGAATGACCAGCAACCGTCGGCTGGATCCCCGTCTGCGACGGGGATGACGACAGCGCGTAGGGTGGGCAACTTGTTGCCCACGCGGACAACGGTGGTGTATGGTTCTCCGAACTGAAAAACACAGGCCACCGTTTTGCCCAAACCACCGAAACCTTCCGCTGCGCCGTCACTCGATATCCGCCCCGGTCAATCCATCGAGCTGCTCAAGGCGCTGCACATCCTGACCGTTGACGGCAAGCTGAATCAGGACTCGCGGCGCAAGTTGAAGCAGGTCTATCACCTCACGCAATTTATCGAGCCGCTCGTGACGCAGGTGGTCGCTGAGCGCGGGCGTGTGAACCTCGTGGATCACGGCGCGGGCAAGTCGTATCTTGGCTTCATCCTTTATGATCTGTTGCTGAAATCGCTCGAACAGCCGCATCATGTTTACGGCATCGAGACCCGCGCACCACTGGTCGAAAGTTCACGCGCACTCGCCGCGAAGCTCGGGTTCAACGACATGTCGTTCCTCAATCTCGCCGTCGCCGAAGCCATCACTGCGCCCGAACTAGACGCCCCGATCGACATCGTCACCGCGCTGCATGCCTGCGACACCGCGACCGACGACGCCATTCGTTTCGCGCTGGAAAAGCGCGCCAAATACATCGTGCTCGTACCGTGCTGTCAGGCCGAAGTCGCCGCCTTTTTGCGCAACGAAAAAGGCGATGCGAAAGCGAAAGGATCGATTGCCGAACTGTGGCGTCACCCGATCCACACTCGCGAATTCGGCGCGCAAATCACCAACGTCTTGCGCGGTTTGGAGCTAGAAGCCCACGGCTACCAGGTCACCGTCACCGAACTCGTCGGCTGGGAACATTCGATGAAAAACGAGCTCATCATCGCGCAGTTCAAAAACCTGCCGCGCAGCCAGCCAAAGCAGCGACTGGACGATGCGCTCGAAACGTTTGGTCTCACATCAATGCGCTCGCGCTTTCACGCGACTTATTACTGAGTCAACCAAATATGACTGGTTCGGCAGGCTCCCTCTCCCTGGGGGAGAGGGTTGGGGTGAGGGACTTTGCACACGAGTCAGGCATCGCGATGCAATCACCCTCACCCCCGCCCTCTCCCCGGGGGAGAGGGAGCCATACCGGTTGCGATGGGACATATTTAGTTGACTTGTTAATAGGTCGTCTGCTGCTGTCGTTGGCCGACATCGCGTGCCGTCAAATGAACGCACGGATCAATCGGAATCGACACGACGGCCCGTCCGCCTGCGACCTCGGGGTTAGCATGTGAAAGATCACTAGAACAACGCTAAGGAGAGAACCCTATGAAACATCGAATTGCCCTGTGCGGCGCGTTAATCACCGTCGGAATCAGTCAAGCCATCGCGCAGTCTGCTGCACCGCCTCCGATATGGCAGCAAGGCCGCAAAGCCGAGCAAGCGAGCTCAACGCTCGCCCCAGTCGCGGGCAAACTCACTGCAACGCCTGTGTCCGATCTACCCATTGATAAGCTCAAGCTGCCTGCCGGTTTCAAAGCCGAAGTGTGGTCGCATGGCACGCCAGGTGTCCGCGCAATGGCGCGTGGTGACAGCGGAAAAATTTACGCGGGCACGCGTGGTCTTGGTCGTGTCTACGAGATTACGACCAACGGCAACGAGCGCACCAGTCGCGTCGTGGTCGACAAGCTCAATCAGCCTGCGGTGGCCTTTCACAAAGGCTCGCTGTATGTGATGTCGATTGACAAAGTGTTGCGCTACGACGGCATTGAGCAAAACCCGAACGTCGCGCCGGTCGACCTCACTGCAAAATTTAATCTGCCGCCCGAGCAGCACCACAACTGGAAATACATCCGCTTCGGCCCGGACGGCAAGCTATACGTACCGTTTGGCGCGCCCTGCAACATTTGCGAATTGCCGACGCAAGAATACGCGCAACTGCGTCGCTACGACGCCGACGGATCGAACATGGAAGTCATCGGTCGTGGCATTCGCAACACGCAGGGTTTCGACTGGCACCCGGTCACCAAAGAGCTGTGGTTCACCGATCATGGACGCGATTGGTTGGGCGACGATTCGCCTGATGACGAACTCAATCGCATGAGCAAAACGGGCCTCAATTTCGGCTTTCCGCATTGTCACGCCAACGGATTGGCCGACCCAGATATCAAGAAGGACAAACCTTGCGATGGCGTCACCCTGCCGGTGGCAACCATGGGCCCGCACGCCGCCGCAATGGGCCTGCATTTCTACACCGGTGCCATGTTCCCGGCGGAATACAAGAACGCAATGTTCGTTGCGCGTAAAGGCTCGTGGAACCGCACCAAAAAGCTCGGCTACGATGTGGTGATGATCAAAGCCAATGATGACGGAAGCAACGCGCAAGTGACACCGTTCATCACCGGATTCCTTGATGAAAAGACCGACGCGTTTTACGGTCGTCCGGTGTATTTTTTGCAAATGCCCGACGGCTCAATGCTGCTCTCCGACGAGCAGATGGGCGCGATCTATCGCATCTCGTATGCGAAGCAGTAACACTGCGACACGGAAAAGCAGGGCGCTGGCAGCAGCGGCCCTGCTTTTTTTAAGTCTGCCCACGTCGGCGCAAACCTCGCCGTCCGCGTTGGTGCCAGCGCAGGTGCCACTTTGCAACGCGTGTCACGGACCAAACGGCAATTCACAAATTCCGCTGACGCCGTCGCTCGCCGGTCAGCCCAAAGTATTCATCGAAAATCAACTGGTGCTCATTCGCGAAGGGGTACGCGATATTCCGCAAATGAAGGGCTTGCTCGACGCGCTGAAAGACCCGGAGCTGGTCGCCTTGGCCACCTACTTTGCGGCGCAGGCACCGGCAAAACCCACAGGCACCGTCAACAAAGAAACGTTTGACCGAGGCCAAGCGCTGGCAGGAAAAATGCTCTGCGGCACCTGCCATCTCCCCGACTACAGCGGTCGCCAGCAGATGCCCAGACTCGCCGGTCAGAACGAGGCCTTTCTCGCGTACTCCATGAAGCAATTTCGCGACCACGCCGGACTCGGCCGCGACACAGTGATGTCCGCATCGCTGTTTGGATTGAAAGACAACGATCTTGCTGACTTGGCGCATTATTTAGCCAACTTTAAGTAGCCGATTGGCAAACTCGTGAGGCGGACATAGCTTGCGATCGCGGTCGCTGCCTCTATAAAGAAAGTCAAAAATTCGCACGAATCGAACGATTCGTTTAATATAGGCGCAATGCCGTAGCTGGGCCAATCGGAGAACGAACCATGCAAACCTACACCGCCAACGAAGCCAAAACCCGATTCGGTGAATTCATCGACCAGGCGCAGCGCGAGCCCGTGCGCGTGATGCGGCATGAGCGCGTGGTCGGTGTGATGGTGAGCGCGCAGGACTACGAGGCCATGCGCGCCTACTACGCGGATCGTCTGCGCACCAACCTGCGTGCGAGCGCGACCGAGGCCGCAAAGAACGGGCTCACCGATGAAGGCTTGGCTGCGCTACTCGCCGATGAAACCTGATGCAGGCTTTGAGCCCACTTCCGCCAGCCTACTCCCGCGTCGTAATCGACACCAATGTTCTCCTAAGCGCAGCGCTATCGCCCAACGGCGCACCCGCACAGCTCGTTGATCGACTATTGGCAGACGCGCAAATCGTCTTCTCCGAACGAACTTTCGCCGAACTGAAATCGCGGCTATGGAAGCCCAAATTTGATCGATACATCACGATGGAGCGCAGACACAGTTTGCTCCACGACTTCAACGCGGTTGCGCACTGGGTTGACGTCTCAGCGCAAATTGCAAGCTTTAGTTACTCACGTGATGCAACCGACGATGCGTTCATTCATGCGGCGCTGGCTGCGGGTGCGTTGCGTTTGGTGACGGGGGACGATGATCTGCTCTGCCTTGATCCTATTGCGGACGTGGAGTTGCGAATTGTGACGCCGAGGCAAGCGTTAAATGAAATAGACCGTTAGACCTGGTCATTCCCGCGAAGGCGGGAATCGAAGCCGAAAAGTGGCATAACACGATCAATACATTGGGCTAAAATTGTAGTGCTGAACACTACAAGTGAAAGATATGAAATCAATCTCATCAGCCGACGCCAATCGTCACTTCTCCGCTGTGTTGCGCGACGTGAGTGCGGGCGAAGAGGTCGTGGTTGTATCTCGCGGTAAGCCCGTCGCGAAAATTATCGGCGTTCAGGCTGGCAATCAGACGCGTTTGTCGGCGAAGGCCGCATTGTTAAAGCGCCTTCGTGCGCAACCTGCGACGGGCGTGCGCAACTGGACACGTAACGATCTGTACGAATAGCCGGTAGCTATTTATGAGAGTCGCCATTGATACCAATGTGCTCGTGTACGCCGAGGGTGTGGGTGATGCCAAGCGCTGCAAGCGCGCCGCGGATGTCGTCGCTGCACTCGAGGTGACCAACGTCGTATTGCCCGCGCAGGTGTTGGGTGAACTGTTCAATGTCCTCACCAAAAAGGCTGGGCGAAGTGCTACGCAGGCACGTGATGCCGTACTGTCATGGAGTGACGCGTTTGACGTAGCAGATTCCACGCGCGATGCAGTCACGGCGGCGTGTGATCTGGCGGCCGCGCACCAGTTGCAATTTTGGGACGCGCTGATCGTTTCAGTCGCCGTACGGCAGCAATGCCGCGTGCTGCTAACGGAGGATTTGAGCGAGGGATTCGTCTGGCAGGGGATGACGGTGGTCAATCCGTTTGCGGCAAAGGCACATCCTTTGTTGGCGAGGGTTTTGGCGGAGTAAAGCATCGGCAGTGTTTTGCCGAGCACTCATACTGACACCACAACGGTATGTCAAAAAATGCCAATCTTTGTTAAAATCTATCTGTAGCAATTCAAGGATTCCAGCATGGCAACCGAGGCACTCAACGTCTCTCTCCCCGAGCAACTGCGCGGATTTGTCGATGCGCAGGTCAACAGTGGCTCCTACGGAAGCGCCAGTGAATTTATTCGTGAACTGCTGCGCAATGAGCAGCGCAGGCTGGCCAAAGACAACCTGACCGCGTTCATTCAGGCGGGGCTCGACTCGGGTGATGTTCAGGCATGGACACCTGAACGGTTTGATTCACTCAGGCAATCCTTGCGCGAATCCGGCGCGGCGAAAAAAGTAACGCCGGTATTGTCCGCGCGTAAAAGGACAAAGGCTAGTGTGCGTCGACCGTACGCGCAGGCTGAAGCCGACGCGTTCGAGATCGCGCTGACGATCAGCGAAGACAGTGTTGATGCTGCGTTGCGGTTTCTTGACAATCTCGAAACCACTGTCCGGCAACTGGAACGCTTCCCGCTCGTTGGCCCACGCGTTGCGCTGGAGCGTTTTCCCAACCTGCATTGCCGTGCCGCAGTTTCCCAAACACCTGCTGTTCTACATCGTGGACGATGACGCGGTTATCGTCGTCCGTGTCGGCAATACGCGACGCGACTGGAGCGAACTGTTGGGGGGCCTGGACCCGTTGCCATGAGCCTTCGGGAAAGGAAATGGCATGCCACACAAAGCACCTAAAGCGTTGCCATCCTTGAAGACTGAGCCGGAGGAACGAACGTTCTGGAAAACGCACGACGCGACCGATTACCTCGATCTATCGAAGGCGCAGCGCGTCACGTTTGCCAACCTCAAGCCCAGCACCCACAGCATCGCGCTGCGGCTGCCCGCTCACATGCTCGAAGGCATCAAGAACGCCGCCAACAAACGCGACGTGCCGTAGTGGTCGTTGATCAAGGTTTGGTTGCAGGAGAAATTGGAGGCGGCGTAAGGAGTTGGCGAAAACTCGACGCTGACCCCTTTAGCTCTCGCTAAGCCGCAGCATTGTGAATCATTTTTTCGATTGTTTCATTACGAATCAAGCGCTCTTTGCGATTGTTCACCGCCTCCCTGGCGGCTAACACATACGGCAATTCCGGATTATCAGCAAAAGTAGATAACTCCGCACCAAGTCGTGCGATGTCGATTGAGCGTCCGGTATCGATAGCATTGCCAACCGCGATAACCAGAGAGAAGAAGTTGGCCTTTGTTGTCCAAAATGAAGGTGTGGCTAACGATAAGCGGTTTAATACATCACAGCTTTCGTTTATGAGTCGACATATGCGGTCTTTCTCTGGGAACTGATCTTTGTAGTCCTCTAATAAGCTCGTGGTCTTGTCATTGCGATTGAAGAAACCTCCAATCAACGTTGACATGATGTTGAGCACGTACATGATGTGAACTTTGCGAGCAAGCTCCGATTCCGTAAAGATTTCAAACCTTCGTATGACAGTCGCGAACATGCTGGGTGGTTGCGCTTTAGCCCAAGAAATCAACTCTTCGGGCAGATTGGGGTCAATGCGCCAATCGTCCTCTTCTTCCTGAGGTCAGAAGTGGCCCCGGTTGTCTGAACAGCAAACCCCGATTATTAAGTGGAGGTTGGGCGGGTTGAAGCGCGATGTAGCTTTATCCACAGGCTGTGCA
>JAYVNO010000244.1:0-3248 GCA_043758415.1 Burkholderiales bacterium | reverse complement strand
CGAAGCGGGAATCCAGCACGTAGTCCGCGCGAAGCGCAAACGTTTGGGAGGTATCCGGTGACCAACGTTGATGACACATGTTTGTTCTGTCGAATTGCAAACGGGAGCGTGCCATCGCACGTCGTTTATGAGTCGGATCAAGCCCGCGTAGGTCGGAACGCTCGCGGTTCCGACTCGTGAGCTACGCTTTCACCAAGCGCACCTCAACCCGGTGCCCCAACGCCTGCGCACAGCGCTGCAACGTTGCGAGCGACGGCGAATGTTTCGCGTTAGCTGATTCAAGTCGGGCTATGGCGGATTGCGTGGTGCCCATGCGTTCGGCGACGTCTGCTTGCGTGAGCCCCGTCTTTGCACGCACTTTGAGCACTTCGTCGAGAAACGCGAACTCTTCATTCAGCTCGTCATAAGCGGCGCGAACGCCGGGTTTGGCGAAGGCTTTCTTTTTCAACCGTTGCACGTTGCTAGGCATAAAAGTGTTCTCTCGCTGATCGACTAGCGCGCGTTTGCGCTTCGCGTAGTTTACGCACTGGATTCCCGCTTCGCGAGAATGACGGCGGGGTGTGCTGCGGACGCATAGTTGTCGTTACGCTGACACCCCCCCTCACCCCCGGCCTTCGCCGGGGCAGGCTCTAACCCTCTCCCACCTGCGGGAGAAGCGACGCTACATCTGCTTGAACAACCCCTGATAAGCGCGCGAAACGGGTAGCGACTTTGCATAGCCTTTTATGTTCAACGTAACCCGTCCATCGCCGTCGCGTTTGCTTGAACTCACGCATTGAATGTTCACCACCGTGCCGCGATGGACTTGCCAGAATTGTTCGCTGTCTAGCGATTGCAACAGCTCGGCTAACGGCATGCGGATGACGTGTTCGCCGTTGGCGGTGTTGACGATGGTGTATTTGTCGTCGCTCTGGAAAAACAGCACTTCGTCGACCGAGATTTGATAGGTGGTCTCATTACGGCTGGCGCGTATCCAGCGTAGGTTTTGCTTTGCGTTTGTCGCGATTGCGCCGCCCGCCGCTGCACGTGAAAGCAGGTTCAACACTTGCGAAATATCGGGCACCGGCGCGCTCTGTGCAAACGCCGCTTTCAGGCGCGTGACGGTCTGCGCGAGGCGCTCGTTGGTGACCGGTTTGAGCAGGTAATCCATCGCTTCATTTTCGAACGCTTGCACTGCGTATTGGTCGTACGCGGTGACGAACACGACGCGAGTTTTCGTCTCTATGCCTTGCGCAACTTCGATGCCAGTAAGGCCTGGCATTTTGATGTCAAGGAAGGCGATGTCTGGCTCGAATTCGGCGATCATGGTTGCGGCTTCATTGCCGTTACCGGCTTCGGCCACGATGTCGAGATCGGGCCACAGCGCGAGCAGTTTTTCGCACAGAAATTCGCGGAGTAGCGGTTCGTCGTCGGCGAGGAGGGCGGTGGTCATTACGATTCTTTCAATGTCAGTTCCAGCGTTCGTAGAAGCGCCCTTCGTCAAGCTCAGGACTGACGGCATTGCCGCGACCGGCGTGCGCGCACAATGGGTCGCGGCAAGCCGCTCCTACAGGGGGACGCGCATCGTAAGTTCGGTTCCGGGATTGGCGTCTGCGACTGTCAGAGTCGCCTGTCCGTCATAAAGCACAGCAATCCGTTCGCGCAAATTCGACAGCCCTACGCCTGCGCCTGAACTGTCCGCATGGTCTGCGAAACCTAGGCCATCATCTTTAACGGATAGCACCATCTGTTGTCCATCACGTCGCGCCGAAACACGCACCGTGCCGCCTTCAACCTTGGGCTCAAGCCCATGCTTGATCGCGTTCTCAACAATCGGCTGCAACAGCATCGGTGCCAGCGGTGCGCTACCCAAATCATCCGCAAGATTTAGGTCAAATTGCAACCGGTCTCCCATACGAATCTTGAGCAATTCGAGGTAATGGCGCAGCAGATCAAACTCCTGTTTAACCGTGCCTTCCTGCGATCTGCTCGCGGACAAACTTTGCCGCAAATACGCGATGAAATTGTCCATCATCAGGTTGGCTTTTTCTGGCGATCGACCAATCAAACTCTGAATCGTGGCCAGCGTGTTGAACAAAAAATGCGGCTCGATTTGCGCTTGCAACATGCGCATCTGCGCTTGCATGAGTTGCTTCTCGCTCGATACGACCTTGAGCTTTTCGCGCGCCATGATTTCGTCGACTTTTTTCTGCTCCCATTCTGCGCCGAAGAACGAGCGCCCAGCGAACACGGTCAGGCCTTGCACAGTCAAGCCGATGCCCCAGCCAATCATCGGCCATTGCGCCCAGAGCTTGCCGCCCATCACGAGATTGATCACCCACAATGACGGAATGACGATGGCGTACGCCATCGCCGCGAAGTAAAAGCCCTTCAGTTCCTTCACGCGTTTGCGAGCATCGCGCAACGCCTCGCCGCGCCTCATGGTGGCGTAGTCAACGCTCGGGCTCATTTGCCGTCACGCTCCATCAGCGCTTTAACTTTTTTGTCTTCCCATTCTTGCGAAAAGTAGCTCCAGTACGGTACGACCGACATGCCGTGCATCAAGAGTCCAATGCCCCAACCAAGCGTCGGCCAGATCGCCCAGTACGCATACCATTTAGCCTGTGCGGGCGAGCCCCAGAGCATCGCCAGATTCAGCGCCCAAAGGCAGGTGTTCACGATGACGTAAGTGAACCCATGCCGATAAAACTTGGCCAGTCGATGCACGCGTCGGCGAATATTGAGTTCGCGCTCGCTCATGCCGGGAAGAATCAGTTCGTCGTCCATATCTGCAATTGTCCGGGTTGTGTTGTCGATGTGGGCAGTCTATGAACGGCAATCGATACGGACAATCGGCGCACGACAAAACGGCTCAAGCGCTTCGCCAATGGCAACGTGGCTTCGCGAGCGGTTTTTGGCTGCGAAAAGCGCAATGACTATTCGGTGCAATGACCGCTGCATTGGGGCTAGAGCGATAAAACTAATAAAGTCGACTTCAGGCTAATTATGCATCTATGCCCAATTAAACAGGGCGTTGCAGCGTAAAGCGGAATAGCTAGCCGTAGGGTGGGCACCCCGTGCCCACCATCACCGCAAGCGAGCGGATAGGTTCGTTTGCCGCTGTTTGGTGGGCACGGGGTGCCCACCCTACTTGGCTAGCGTTCCACATCGCCGTCATTCTCGCGAAGCGGGAATCCAGCACGTAGTCCGCGCGAAGCGCAAACGTTTGGGAGGTATCCGGTGACCAACGTTGATGACACATGTTTGTT
>JAYVNO010000243.1:0-3271 GCA_043758415.1 Burkholderiales bacterium | reverse complement strand
AGCGGGTTTCATTCGCCGCTGGAGCAATCTGTTCTGAAGTTGCTTTTGCAAGCCAAAAGCCCTGTGGTGGCGGTAATCGCGCGACCGCTGGACGGCGCGCGACTGGATGGCGAGTGGCTGACAGCCATTGCGGAGGAGCGTATGGCTGTGGTGTCGTCGCACACCGCGAAAGGCTGGCTCTCCGAAACGCTGGCGGCAGAACGAAACGACATGGTTGCCCTGCTCGCGTCGCGAATTGTGATCGCTCATGCTGAACCCGGTGGCACGTTGGACGCAGCGCAGTCCAAATGGAGCCGGGCAGGCACAGCCGTGGAGACTTTGGGCCAGTAGACTCAAAGTCTCGGGATATTCAGGGCTGTTTGTCACGCACACGAAGCAGCCGAACGCGTTATTTCGCTTCAGCCTTTTTCTTGTCGCCTGCTTTCACGATGGAGAGCTTGGCGGGGTCGACGTATTTGCGGAATGCCGCCGTGGCCTGCGCTGGCGTGACGGCTTGCACTTTGGCCACGAACGCATCGTAATCCACGAACGTCAGACCGCGATCCATGCGGTCCAGCCATGCGCCAGCCACTTGCGCGTCGCTGGCGTAAAACTGGTCGTAGTTAGCGCGGATTTTTGTTTTCACGCGGGCCACTTCGTCGTCGGTGAAGCCTTCGTCGCGAGCGCGATTGATCTCTTCGAGCAGGTAGCGCTCCATGTTGGCAATCGCGCCGGGTGCGGCACTTCCGGACACACCCCAACTGGCCACTGGCTCCCAAACGCCCGCAGACAAGCTGCTGCCGACGCCGTAGCTCAAGCCTTCTTTGCCGCGAATGCGCTTCATCAGGCGCGAATCAAGGTCGCCGCCTGCGCCCATCAGCGCGTCGGCGACCCACATTGCTGGATAGTCAGGGTCGTCGCGCTTCATCGCGAACGCCACGCGGGCGCTGAGAATCGCGCTCTCTTTGTCGGGCGCGTCGATCCACTCGTTGATAGCTGCCGGCGACGCAAGCCGCGACGGAATGCGCGTGTAAGGCGTCAAGCTTCTCCAGTCGGAAAACGCTCGGTCGATAGCGGCACTCACGGCGTCAACATCGAAGTCGCCCACGATCACCACAAAGCCATTTGATGCCCCGGAAAAATCGGCACGTACCTTGACCAAGTCTTCTCGCGTGAAGCCTTTGAACAGTGCTTCGGTTTCAGCGGTTGACATTGAGTAGTTCGGATGCCCTTTCGGATACGCATTGAAATAGCTCGACATGCGCTCTTGTGCCAACGCACCCGGATCAGACTTGGACAGCGCGATGCCTGCGAGGGCATTCTTCCGCACCTGCTCAATTTCTTCTGCGGGAAAAATCGGTTCGCGGGCGACGTGCGCGACGAGTTCAATCGCTGAAATCAGCTCACTGCGTTTGGTCTCAAACCCCGTGATGCCGCCGCGAATTTGCCGTTTTTGCAACTCGTCGGCCAACGCAGCTCGACTGAATTTGCTGGTACCCAGCGTGAGCATTTGCCCCGATAAATCGAGCAATTCGCTGCGGTTGGTTAGCGTGGCCTCATCCCCATTGCGCAGACTGACGCGCACCTGTGCCGTTTCGCCGCGTGTCTTTTTAGGCAGCAACGCAACCTTGAGTCCGCCAATCTGCTTGAACACGGTTCGTGCGTCGATATTTTTTGCGGTGGGCTCAAACGCTTCGCCCTGCGCCACGGTGGTCGTGGGCGTCCAACCTGCGAGCACGGCGTCGGCGAGCGGGGCAGCACTGATTTCGGCGCGCTTCGGCTCGTTTTCCGGCAGGAAGGTGGACATCGTGCGGTTGTCGCGGATGAAATACTTCGCTGCGACCTGCTGAACTTGTGCTGCGGTCACGCTGCCCAGCCGTTCGCGGTTGTAGAAAAAGAGCCGCCAGTCACCTAGGCCGATGTAGCTCGACAGGGCAAGGCCCAGGCGCTCCGGCTGCGCGAGCACGGCGTCCATGCTGTTGTCCAGAATCTGCTTGCTGCGTGCCATTTCTTCCGGCGTCGGCGGCGCTTTGGCAAAGCCTTCGACCTCAGCCACCAGCGCGTTGCGCAGCTTGTCGACGTCTTCGCCCGCCTTTTGCACGGTGGTCATGATGATGAGTTGCGGGTCAATGTAGCCGAGCGTTTGCGCATAACCGGCGAGCGCGATTTTGTCGGTTTCCACTAGTTTTTTGTGCAGTCGACCAGATGGTGTTTGCCCCAATATCAACGACGCATAGGTCAGCGCCATGGAGTCGGGATGCAGCGCGCCGGGCACTTTGTAGGCCGCAAAAATAATCTGGATGTCGCCCTTGCGCCGCACCACCACGCTCTTTTCGCCATCCTGCGTCGGCTCGACGGTGTTGATGACGGGAAGCATGCGCGTGGGTCTGGGCATGACACCGAACACTTGCGACACGTTCAGCAACGCGCGTTCCGCGTCGAACTTGCCCGCGATCAGCAGTGTGGCGTTGTCGGGCTGGTAATAGGTGCGATAAAAAGCACGCAGATTTTCGATGCCGACGTTCTCAATATCGCCGCGATTGCCGATCGGCAAATTGCCGTAGTTGTGCCAGTCAAACGCAGCAGAAAACAGCCGCTTGGCGGCGACCGATCCAGGCTCGTTTTCGCCCTGTTCAAACTCATTTCTGACAACGGTGAATTCCTTATCGAGATCCTCTTTTTTTAGGAACGCATTGACCATACGATCCGCCTCCAATTCGAGGGCGAATTGGAGGTTGTCTTCAGTCGCGGGCAGCGTGACGAAATAGTTAGTGATGTCGGTGCGCGTAGTGGCGTTCATCTGCGCGCCGCGTTTGGAAAATTCGGCGTTCACGTCAGGGAATTTCGGCGAGCCCTTGAACAACATGTGCTCCAGCAAATGTGCCTGCCCGGTCTGGCCATAATTTTCGTGACGTGAGCCAACGAGGTAGGTGATGTTGACCGTGATCTTTGCCTGCGAAGCATCGGGGAACAGCAGCACTTTGAGCCCGTTCGGCAAACGGTATTCCGAGATGCCGCCGACGCTCGGGCCTGCGGTGACGCCTTGCGGTAGCGCTAGCGCCCAGAGTGGTGCGTGCAGGCCAAGGACTAACGACGCCAGCGCGACGAGCGCGGACCAGCGGGCGAACATGTTTGAAACTTGAATCAAGGAGAATCTCCAAAAGGGGATGCGGATAGGTCGAATCAGGCCGAGTCTAGCCCGCATATTTCACAGGCGCTCCAAAAGTAGTCGACCGACGGTTGGTAGGGCTGAAATTTTCGTTCTGCCGCTGCAAAGCGCGTCGATGCACCG
>JAYVNO010000242.1:0-10190 GCA_043758415.1 Burkholderiales bacterium | reverse complement strand
TGCGGCAATCTGTGTGAAATCCGCGTTAATCTGCGTCAAAAATTAATGCTGTTTTGAAATAGAAGTGGAATTCGCTCTTAACGGGGTGGCAGCGCAATGATGAAGGCGCTCTCAGCGGCCAACTTCGTCCATTCGACCGATTCGCCTGAGCGCAGGAGCGTTGCACGCAGCTGGGCTGCTGCGGCCATAGCTTGATCCTCCGAGCCACGATTAAAGATGAAGCGCATCGTCCGACCATCACGCTTCAGCGTGAGTTCAGCCTGCGGCCAATGTAGCGGCAGGCAAGGCTTGAACGAAAGTGTCAGCGCGGTCTGTTGCAACCCAAAAATGGACTCAACGGCGGCACGATGCATCCACGCTGCAGCACCGGTGTACCAGCTCCAGCCGCCGCGTCCGACGTAGGGCGGTTGCGCGTAGACGTCGCCCGCCATCACGTAAGGCTCGATGCCGTACGCAGCGCCGTATTTCGGCTGCGTGGCGCGATGCGCCGGGCTGAGATAGGTGAAGTAGCGGTACGGTAGATCGCTTTCGCCGGCGGTCCCAGCGGTGCCAGCGGCGTCAGCATGGCTGGTGGCGAACTCCGCCTGCGCCATCAGTGCCCACACCGCGCCATGCGAATACTGACCGCCGTTTTCGCGCACGCCGGGTGGATAGGCCTGGATATAGCCCGCGCTTGGAGCGGCGTGGGAGAACGGCGGATCGAGCAGCCGCAGCAGTCCGGCATCGTCATCGACCAGATGTGTCGCCATTGAAATCAGTGCAGCGCGCTGCTTTTCGGCGGGCGCGACGCCTGAGAGCACCGCCCACGCCTGGGCAATCAAATCGATCTTCGCCTCCTGATTGACGTGTGATCCGAGCGCCTGCCCATCGTCAAAGAAGGCACGCTTGAACCATTCGCCGTCCCACGCGACGCCCAGCAAAGCGTTCTTCCAGCCTGTGGCGGCGTCTTGCCAGCGCTCCGCGCGCACAACATCTCCGCGCGTCTTTGCGACGGGCACACACTCCGCGACGAGCTTGCACAAGAACCAGCCTAACCACACCGATTCGCCGCGCCCTTTGTGGCCGACGCGATTCATGCCATCGTTCCAGTCGCCGCTGCCCATTAACGGCAAACCGTGAATACCGACGCGCAGGCTGTGATCGATGGCGCGTGCCGCGTGCTCGTATACGCTGGCGGTGTCGGCGCTGACGGTGGGTGTGTAATACGCGTCTTCGGCACCCTCTGGGATCGCGACGCCCTCGATGAACGGCACCTGCGCATCGAGTATCGTCGCGTCGCCCGTCACGCGTAAATAATGCGCGCAGGCGTGTGCCAGCCACAACAAATCATCAGAAAAATGCGTTCGCACACCTGCACCGCCGGGCGAATGCCACCAATGCTGCACGTCGCCTTCGGCATATTGCCGCGATGCGCACAGCACAATCTGATCGCGCAACATTTTCGGTGCCGCCCAAGCCAGCGCCATCGAGTCCTGCAATTGATCGCGGAAGCCGGTTGCACCACCGGCCTGATAAAAGCCCGCTTTCGCCCACATGCGGCACGCCACCGTCTGATACAAAAGCCAGCGATTGACCATCGCGTCAAACAACGGATCCGGCGTTTTCACCGTCGTCGCGCCGAGCAGTTCATCCCAAAACTTACGCACTTGTTCGACGCGATCCAGCGCCGGTTTTGCGCTGGCAAGCGCCACCAGTTCTCGCGCCGCGCCGGGGTTCGTGGCATAGCCGATCAGGAATACATGCTCCACCGCTTCGCCCGCGCCGAGTATGACGCGTGTCGCCAGTGCCGCGCAGGGATCGAGGCCGACACCGCTCTTCCGCCCGAAGCGATCCGGCAATGTCAAGCGCCCGAACGCGTCAAAACATTCGCGACGATCGCAAGTCCAGTCGTCGGTTGCATCGATGGCGGTCGCTATGCTCAGAAACGCTGTGCCGTCGCCAAAGCCCCCCGAGCGTTCGCGTTGCGTTGACAACAATGCCGTGATTTTTTGCGTGCCAAAAGTCGGTTGATGAAGCACCGTCCGCACGGCGCTGCGGTCAGATCGGTTTGCACCCATCATCCATTCCATGATGCCGATCAGTCGCAAAACTTGGGTGCGATGACCGCGATTGACCAGGCGCAGCCGAACCTGTTTGACCGACGTTTTCGCGTCAACACACCAGGTTGTCGTCACTTCGAGCTCAGCTCGATGGTGGCGAATCACGCTATAACCCTGGCCGTGCGCCACGCGGTATCGGTCAACGTCATCGCTCTGTGCGCACGGCGACACGCTCCACGTCGTCAACGTCTTCACATCTTGCAGCAAAAACCATTCGGATGGTGAATCCGCCACCGGGTCGTTCGACCACGCCGTGAGCTGGTTCATGCGGCTGTTGACAGCCCACGTGTAGCCGCCGCCCGCCTCCGTTAACTGCGCACCAAATTCCGGGTTAGATAGCACGTTGATCCACGGTCGTCCGGGTCTGATTGCCGTGCCGACGTCAAAACGAAATTCGTTCGCAGTCGTGGCGAATTCGCCCGCCGACGCAGACACGACAGCATCAGGTGCCGACGTTACCGCCACCGCCCATGACGCGCCTTCGCGGCGCTGAGCGAACGCCCGCTCATGCAGCTCGTTCCACTCCTTAATATGATGCGACAGCGGACGACCATCAGCATTCAATCGCACCCGTGCCAGATTTTGCAGCGTGCTCAATTCATCAATCGAAATTTCATCGGTACGTAACAGGTAGAAGCCCGTCACCGACGGGCTCTCCGCGCTCGCTTCCGCGTCACTTTCGGCAACGTAGCGCTCACGCAGCGAGGCGATTTCGCGCTGAAGCGCGAGTTGATACGAAACGGGCTCTGCATTCACCACCACCAGATCGCAGGCGACGCCAGCGCGCGACCATAGGCGCAACGCCTTGGTCAATGTGCGCAACAAGCCCAATCCGTCAACAATCCCCGCCCACACCAGCAGCAGCGGACGATCACCTGAAATACCGAAACGCCACAACAATCGTCGGTCGCACACATCGGACAACACGCCGCTGCTATCAACGCCGATGAGCCTAGTGTGCGGACGCGTCAGACTATGCACCAGTGCGCTGGTTAAGGTTTGAATCGCCGCCTGGTTTTCGGCCGTAATGCGCAACGCACGCAAGCGAATACCGGTCAACGTCGCCGACATCAGTGACGCACGTTTAACGTGACTGCTTTGCCGGTATTTGTCTATCACCGCGCGCAGCGTGCCGTGATCTTCAGAGGCGGCGGTGGCGAAGGTCAACTGGGCTCGTGAACTTGGCGCAATACGCAAACGAACGGCCATCGCGCAGACCGGGTCGAGACCGGTATCGAGCGTGACCGTTGTATCTGGCGACGCGCTTTCGGACAGATTCGGCGGACTGTCAAACTCAGCCAGCGGTTCGCTCGCTGCACGGTTGCGTCCAAGCCAACGCTGACGATCCGTCTGGACACGTACGGCAACGACCTGTGGGTCGCTTTCAGCAATGAAGTGTGCAGCCCGCAGACCGCGTTCGGTGGCCAATCGCGGCGTGCGTTCGAACAGCAAGGCCTGATGATGCGCGAGCCAATGCGCGCGCACGAAAAAATTGCTGAACGCCGGGTGTGCCTCATCCGCGCGGGCGTCAGTGAGCGTCACGTCAAATGCGGAAATCAGCTCGATGTCCAGCGCACGATCAGTAAGATTCTGCAGTTCAATTTGGCGAAATTCGATGTCGTCTTCTGGGCTTACCCAGACCGTTGTATGCGCTTTGACATCGTGCCAGGCGGCGTCAAAGCAGACGCGGTCAGCGTGATAAGTCGCCGAGTACCTCGCAGTCGGATCGCCCGCTGGATGGTGCGTGATTGAAGCGAGCCGCACGTTCGTTTGCGGCTCGCCGGGGCGCGCTGTTTTATCCTTCCAGCGCAGGTAAAAAAAACTTCCGTAGCTGTCGCGCAAGGCATCATCTCGCGACCGCGTAATGCCGGTCTGGCCCCGGCGGCTGCTGCCCGCACCATTGGCTCGCAGCATGACGCTGTAGCGCCCGTTTGAAAGCACGTGCGTGGGGTCCACGGCAACTGCTCCCGGCTGTACTTCGCGCAGTAAACTGGGAGCACGCATTTGCAGCAATTGCGTCGGCAGTCCCGGCGGTGGCGAGTACAGTTTTGAGACCTCTCGCGGCGCGCGTTCATGCAGCAGCGACGCGACTGACTCGATGTGTGCATTAGCCATGCCCCAACGCTGCCCAGGTGCGTCAAGCAGCACACTGGCCAGTGCCACAATTGTCATGCCCTGATGATGCGCCATGAAGGTCGCCACTGGCGTAAATGCGTCAGTACCGGTCTGCCGTGACGGCGAATAATCCAGTGCCTCAATGAATCCATAACGTCCGCGTGCCGAGAGCTTTTCAAGGGCTGCGAAGTTGAGCGTTGCGCGGTGTGGCGCAACCAGCGCGGCAAGTGCTGTGGCGTAGGGCGCGATAACTAATTCGTCGGGCGGCGTGCGCCGCAACGCCAGTCGCGGCACTCCTTGCGGCGCGTATTGATACGCCAGCGTTTCGTCGCGTCCGGCGTAAGCTGATTCCGAGATACCCCACGGCATGCCCTGCGCCGTGGTGAACGCTATCTGCTCGCCGAGCGCTGCAGTGCAAGCGTCGCGCAACACGCTGCCGTACGGTTCATTCAGTACGAGGCTTGGCATCAAATATTCAAACATCGAGCCCGACCACGAGCGCAAGCCCGCCACCGTTCCGATGGCGTAGAACGGTCGCCCCAGTGATGACCAGTGCCGCGTCGGAACGTCGCCTTTGGACACCGCCAGCAGACTTGCCAGACGTGATTCCGACGCCAGCAAGTCGTAAAACGACGCATCAAGCTGCTGCTCGGCAACGCGAAAACCGATGTGAAGCAGGTGTCGTTTGCGGTGATACAAAAAACTGAAATCGGGTTGCCAGGCGAGTTGATCCAACGCCTGGGCAAGCTTGCGTAGCCGAAGCGCCGCCGCTGCCTCACCTTGCGCTGTAATCTCCTTCGCATCGAACAAGGCGGAGCGCAGCGTAGCAACATGATCAGCAAGGCACCAAATTAGCTCGTCGTGTGGCGTGGCTCGCAGTAACGGATCGCGTTGACCGTCACTGGCGGATAAGGCGATCAGTTCAGCGGCAGCCTCGTCAAGCAACTGCTCGGTGTCGGTTGCCGTGCTTGCGTAATCGGTAACCGGGTCTGACAATGCCAGCAACCGTGACATTGCAGAATCGCCCGGCACCAAGTGAAGCAGGGGTGTCAGCCGATGTCGCGACGCTTGTATGGCCCGCCGCGGGGCCCCCTGATCGAGTGGTGCATTCGCCAACTCCAGGCAGGCTTGAGCGACGGCGAGCAGGTGCCCGCTCAGGTTGCCGCTGTCCACCGTCGATACATACATCGGCAACAAAGGTGCGGCCGTCTGCGTGTCGTACCAATTCATAAAATGACCGCGATGGCGCTGCATCGTTGCCAGCGTCGCCATCGTGGCCTCCAGTCGTACGAGCAGGTCCTGGGTTCCGATCCAGCCGAACTGTCGGGCGCAGGCAGCGCTCAAAAGATACAAACCGATGTTGGTCGGCGAGGTGCGATGCGCCACCATGTCGTGCGGCAGCGTTTGCAGATTGTCGGGTGGTAAATGGTTGTCGTCCGCCACCACGCAACGCTCGAACAGCCGCCACGTATCGCGGGCAATGCCTTCAAGATAAGCCTGATCCTGATGTGGCAGTTTTGAGTTTGTATCCGGTGCGCAGACACGACTGACCCACCAGATCCAGACCGCAGACGCTGCCCACATCAGGCACAGCGACAGCGCGAGCTCTGGATGCCGCGTTCCTGTCGCAAGCAACACTGCGAGTAGCGCCAGCGCGACCACGGGCAGGCTCCAGTGCGTGCGTAGCAGCGCCTTGAGATTGGTCTTTGCTGAAACCTGAGCAGCAGCAGCCGTCGTCCACTGCAGCAATCGTTGATGACTAACCAGCATGCGGTAAAGCGCGCGCACAATGGCATCCACCGCCAACAATGCCTGCTGCAGCAGGGTCGCCAAATGCCAGAGCCCACCACACAGTGCGCGCAGAAGATCGGTCGCTGCCCGCCAGTAGAAATGGCGTAGCGCAACGTCATCCCGACTGGGGGCGAATCCCGCAACCGCGCCCATCAAGGGTCCAGCCAAAAACGCGGCGAGCACCAGGGCGAGCGCCGCCCACGGCGACAGCACACCGGTTGCCAGCGCGAGTACCAGCAACGCCAACGACATCGGCGCAACCAATGATCGGCGTAAGTTGTCGAACATCTTCCAGCGGTTGATCGCGCGCAAAGGATAGTGCCCGCTGCCGAACATCGGTGCCAAAAGCGAACCGAGCAAAATTGGCAATAACTGCCAGTCCCCGCGCGTCCAGCGATGCACGCGAGACGCCGCCACATCGGCATGAGTCGGTGCATCCTCAATCAGGGTGACATCGGTCACCGCTGCGCAGCGGGCAATGGCACCTTCGAGCAGATCGTGACTGAGTACTTGACCTTCAGGCAAACGGCGCCCAAGCACGGCATGCATTGCGCGCACGTTAAGCAAGCCTTTGCCAGTGAACGTGCCCTCGTTGAACAGGTCCTGGTAGACCTCAGACGTTGCGGCGCTGTAGGGGTCAATGCCGCATTGCCCGGCGAACAGCCAGTGATAGAGCGTGAACGTCTTTGCTGCCGGCAGTGGCGTGACGACGCGCGGTTGCAGGATGCCGTAGCCGCCGATAACGCGGGTGCCGAGAACGTCAAGCTGCGGCTGATTCTGCGGATGTGCGGCCACACCAATCAGCTCTCGAAGTCGTCCGGGCGGCAGTTGGGTGTCGCTGTCGAGGGTGACGATGTATTGGGTATGAGTCGCGACCATCGACGTTCGTCCCAAATCAATAAACGCCTGCTGCGTGCCCTCCGCTAATGTGCTGACCAGCAGCTCCAGTTTGCCGCGCTTTCTCTCCCAACCAATCCAGCGCTGCTCGGTTTCGCTGAACTGACGCTGCCGGTGGAGAACGATGAACCGGGGAGCGCAGCCGTCGGCCTGGGGGTAGCGCGAATTAAGTTCGCTGATCTGGGCGACTACAGCGTCGAGCAATGTCTGATCAGATGCAACATGCTCGCTATCGGCATCTGCCCAATCGCTTAGCAGCGCAAACTGAGCATTGGCTTCAGGATTGGCGAGAAAGTGCAATTTCAGTTGATGCACCAGCGCCTGAGTGGACCCGACACTGGTCAGCATCGCCGGGATCGCCACCATCACGCGATGCTCGGCGGGAATGCCATTGATGAGCGCAAAGCGCGGCAGGCGGCGAGGTTTCGCAGATTCGCTGATCAGCCGATTAATAATCGCTATGATCGCTTCCGATGCCGGGAACAGCATCAGAATTGCTGCGCAAAGCGCTAGCCATCCCGACGCATTTGCCCCCGTTAATTCAATCTCGTGTTGCCGCAATAGCCACGACGTCAATGCAAACGTGCCGATGATTGAAGCGCCCAGATAAATGGGCAGCACGAGGCGATGCAGCAGGTGTTTCAGGCGAGCCGTCGCGCTCTCGCGCACATTCAACCCGCGCACTAGCGCTGCTC
The DNA here is from genome assembly GCA_043758415.1 of Burkholderiales bacterium. Taxonomy (GTDB): domain Bacteria; phylum Pseudomonadota; class Gammaproteobacteria; order Burkholderiales; family Casimicrobiaceae; genus Casimicrobium. Next base: position 2,593 of record JAYVNO010000242.1, on the reverse strand, counting down.
TGCCCATTCCAAAAAGCCAATAACCGGCAACGGCCGAACGCTCCGCGTCAGCCGTTGCTGACTGCATCAGGCGGAGCAACGCATGCGCCACTGACAATTCGCTGCGATTACCAAGTTTTGCCAGTCGTTCGATTCCATGTAGCGTCTGGTCGCGGGTACCGATATCTTCAGCCGAAAACGTAGCGGAGCTGAGCATCAGCCGCATCAGCGAGCTTGATTCGCCGACAATATCTGGCCAGTCGGCGTCCCCTATGGCGCGCAGCGAGGTCACCGCGTTACTCACGCTCAGGTTGTCGGCGGCCTGATCAATACTTTGCTCGGACTGAACGGCTGCCACGTCAGGCAACGCCTTGTACAACCATTCCTGATACGGAGCCCTATCAATCGGCTCACCAATAGTGGGCCGGTGGCGCAGTCGTTGTCCCATCTGGCCGAGAAACACTCTGCCGACGGCGCGAAGATTGAGCAGTGCAAGCAATTCATCAAGCTCTGCAAGTGTGTAACTGTCGATGCGGTCACAGCACAGGTTCGCCGCTTCTCGCGCAGCCTTGTTACTTGCGACGCGCTCCGCAAGCCTTCGCAAATTTTCGATCAACACGACGCGCAGCGTCGTCGGCAGCGCCCACATTTCGCTTAAATTTAGTTCTCGTGTCTCTTGATACGCCGACAAAAACTGCATCAGCAGATCGTCGTCAAAGGCACCGTCGGTGTGAGCGACGAATGCCCAGGCGACACCGTAGATTCGCGGCAGACCCGCTAGCGGTTCATCAACAAGCACCGGTAGCGAACGAAAATAACTACGCGGTAGCCCCTCGTGTATCTCTTTGAGTTGCGCTTCGATCAGATGAAAGTTGTCGAGCAACCATTCAGCGGCCGGACTAATGTCATAGCCGGTTGACGCTTGCATGCCGATATAGCGATAGGCCTCGCGAAGCGTGCGGATGTTATCTTGCAGGCGCGGAAAAAACGTTGCGGAACGTGAATTTGCGGCACCCGCGCGATGGGTGTTGCCAAGGCTGCGACCGTGCTGCGCAAATCGTTGGGGGCCAAAAATCTCTGAGCGGATCGGTGGTTCGAGCGCGCCGCGAGCGCCGTCAAGGATAGACAGTAGTGTCGGTGAGGCGTACGGTATCAGGCGCTGCAGGGCGGATCGCGCAGCCACCTACAGCACGAGCGAACAGAGTCCAATGATGACGGCGATCAAGGCAAGCGTGGTGACGAAACGACTGGCAAAAAAACCGTGCATCAATTCCGCCTCGCGCTGAAACGCGAAGAGCGAGCCGCTGCAACGCCTGCACGCATTCAGATGTTCACCCAGGGCGGAGTTATCCACCGAAGTAGCGTGCGAGCTGTCGGCAAACGATGCGGTGCGCCAGATGCTCGATGGAAGGGAGTGAATTGTCATAAAAGTCTCCGCCTGCTTGGCCGTCGAGCCGCGCAGGAAAATGTTGCTGGCCTGTTGTCGCTGAAGGCCACTGATCACGGTGGGTATTGCCATCAAATAACTTGGCGCTTCATCACCGTCTTGCGCTCCGATACTAAAAGCCGGTCGGCGCGCCGTCTATCGGACGACAGCGCGCAGTCTGTAGGGCGCGTCCTACGGCTGAGCGTTATCCGCTGTGAACGCAATCTGTTTTTTTGAATGCACCTCCACGCCGATGCCGCGATAGCCAACGCAGCGACTGGCCTGATCGAACATCGGCTCGCCGCTAACACGGTAATTTCGCTGCACGCCGTCAGCGTTGGCACGGCTGAACGCGAAGTTGAGGAACGGTTGCCGCGCGGCGATCATGGCTTGCAGCGCCTTGCGCTCGGTCTCGTCCCAGCCCGTAATCTCATCCTTCGTGGCCTTGCCCAAAAAGGCGGTCATGCCGATACCAATCATCTCAAATACGGGGCCTGATACCGTGGTGAAGTCGCCGGTTTCGTTTTGCTCCCAGTACCAGTCAGACGCGAGCGCGGTGAGGCTGCGAAACCGCGCTGCACACTCAACAAGCTGCGCGGTGCGTGCATTGACCGTTTGCTCCAGCAAGTCGTTGTGCTGCTCGATTCGTTTGTAGCAAAGGCGAATTTCCAGCATGTTGTGAATGCGCGTTTTGACCTCGACCAGATCAAACGGTTTGCTGATGAAATCCCTGGCACCGGCTTGCAATGCGCGCAGCTTGTGCCCAGGCTCGGCCGTGAGCACAATAATTGAAAGGTAGCCATCAACATTTTGCTGTTTGAGTGCCGCCATTACTTCAAATCCGTCCATGCCGGGCATCTTCAAGTCGAGCAGAATCAGATCAAAGCGATGTTTCGCATGTAGCGCGCAAGCTTCAATCGGATTCATGGTCGATGTCACCGCCGTATAGCCCGCCTCGGTCAGCAGAGCCTTAAGCAACTGCACGTTTGCCGGCTGATCATCCACAATCAAGACGCTAGCATTGAGAATGTCTGACTCGGAAATCACTACGCGTGCTCCTTTGCGTACGTGGCGCTCGCTTCTGCTTTTGCGAAAGCAAGCGCTGCATCCAGTGTCGCCATAAATTCGTCGATTTTGATCGGCTTGGTGAGATAGCTGAAGAAGCCCGCCGCCAACCCGTTCTCGATG
>JAYVNO010000241.1:0-3292 GCA_043758415.1 Burkholderiales bacterium | reverse complement strand
TTGCCGCACGCAGTCCGGCATGATCGTCGCTCACGATGTAGCGCACGCCCGACAGGCCGCGTTGATTCAGGCTCTGGAGGAAATCACGCCAATGCACTTCAGCCTCGGAGAGCGCCACACTCACCCCGAGCACGCGGCGGTGGCCCGTCTCAGTCACACCTAGGGCTACCAGCACCGCGCAATCAATCACCTGCCCGCCGTAGCGCACCCGCTCGTAGCGAGCGTCGAGAATCACGTAAGCTGTAGCGCCCAGCGGTCGGTTTCGCCACGCGTCCAACCCCTCATCGAGGGCCGCATTGCAGCGACTGATCTGCGTGGAGCTTAACGAGATCTCGGGGCCAACGAGTTTTTGCAGCACCATGATCATTTTGCGCGTCGAAATGCCTTGCACGTACATCTCGTCCAAGGCTAAATTCATGGCGCGTTCACTGCGACAGCCACGCTCCAGAGCGCTCGGGTAGAAGCCGCCCTCACGCACCTGCGGCACGGAGAAATCGATTTTGCCAAGACGGGTCAGCATCGTCTTGTTTTTGAAGCCATTGGCGTGAGCTTTGCGGGACTCGCCGCGCTCGTAGGCGGCCACACCCATGAACTGCTCGCGCTCGATCACACTGGCCTGATCGACCAGAATCCGAAGCGCTTCGCCTGCACCGTCAATACCGTTAGCAAGCAGACAGGCGTAAGCTTGGCGAAGCGGGTGCGCCGGATCATCGGCGTCAAGGGAGAAACGATCAACAAGGGGGTTCATCGCCGATACTCTCTTTCTGAATTATCGCGATGATCGTGCGCTGCAAGCGGGAAGACTCGTTGCGCGCGTTGCGCTGCAAAGCTTTGTTTCGCTACGCTTTGCAGCGCAACGCGCAATCATCTGGGAAATTACAGAAAGAATGTTGCACTACCAGAGAGTCCGTGATCGGTCCAATTTGTGGAGGATTTGTATGTTGTGTGCTGCGTCGCCGCTGGTCGACTCTGCTGCCCGCCATGGGTTTTCATTTCGTCTGGAACCTGTTTGTAGGCGCAGCAGATTTTGCTGCCGCGACAGCAATAACAGGAACTCAGGTTATCGCAAGTCCCACGCTGCGGATCGAGGGCGCAATTTTTCCGCTGGCTGGCATATTTTTTTGTGTCCTGTGTCTGATTATTTTGATCGCGAAGAGACCGGCACATCAGGCGGCATTCAATTAGCAAGGTAGGGTGCGCAACAAAATGCGCACCGTCATTGCGTAAATTCAGCGGATGAATAGGTGAACCAATGGTGCGCACTCCGGTGCACACCCTACGAGAATCGTCTCTCATTTTCATGAATCAGCTTTAATGTGAAACGTCTGTAGAACTGGGGCTAGCGCTGATTTTGCGCATTAGTCGATTATTGCCGTTTTGCGCAATAAGCCCCTGTGTGGCGGCGGATTCACGAAAAAGCTACTGCTTCCCGTGTTTGCAAGTGACGCCGTTCAAACGTCATTGCAGCGCTTGATTTTCTAACGCCAATTCCCTCCATGACGCTCCGCCCGATGCTACAAAGCGAAGCCGCCGAATGCGGCCTGACGTGCCTGGCGGTCCTCGCGAATTCAGATGGCCTGCGCATTGACCTCGCGCAACCGATGCGTGACGCGCAGACGCTCAACTTTGCCACACGCCCCTCAAACCGCCTCAATATCCGTTTGCGAAAAATCATGACCGACGAACAACAGGGGTGCGTTGAGCGCCGCGGCCACACCGTAGCTCATGCAGTCACCGTAATTGAGCGATGCGGGGTGCCGGCCTTTGCCGTAGCGGAGCCACGCTTGCCACGCATGGGTTGCCATGTCAGTCGAGAAATGCACAGGTTGTATGGCGAACGCGGCAACCAATTCATCAATGGGATCGCGATGGGCGCAGGTTTTGCGACTCGCGAACACCATGCCCGCTTCCAGCAAGCTGGGCGCGCCAATAAAGCGCTCCGCGTAGCTCGCGATTCGTTGTGTCAGAGCGTCGGCGTTCGGCTCTGCAAAGGCAATGGCGATCAACACCGACGTGTCAACAACGCACGCGTTCACGTGGGTAGGCCGTGCGCGTCGTACCCCAAAATTTCGTCGTCGGTGAGCGAACGTTCAGGCGAGGGCAGCGCGGCGACTTTGCGCTGCACTTCGGCGACCTTGGCTTGCAAAGCGGCCAGTTTGATCGGGTCTACACAGCGCTCACGCACGGACGCCGCCGTGTTTGGAGCCCGCCGCAGGCCCTCCAGTAGTGCAATGACTTGCCGATTCGCAGACCGGTGGTTGGCTTGCGCTTCCTGGCGCAGCCAGTTGTGCAAATCGTCAGGCAGGTCGCGGATGAGCGCATCGTTTATGAAGGTCTGAAATCACAAGTAACGGACGTGGTGGCGACGCAGCGCTTGCTGATCCCAAGCGTGATCAACGCCACAGAAAAAGAAGTCGGAAGCGCCGAAACGCATCGCGAAGCGTTGCAGCAATTGGGATTCGACGTGAGTGTCATCGGTCAACGCGCACTGACGTTGCGCAGCGTACCCACACTACTCGCGGACGCAGCACCCGAAGCCCTCCTGCACAGCGTGCTTGCCGAACTCGACGAACTGGGGTTAAGCGCAATGATCGAATCGCGCCGCGATGAACTGCTCTCCACCATGGCCTGCCACGCCGCCGTGCGCGCCAATCGCGCGCTGACAATCACCGAAATGAACGCGTTGTTGCGCGAGATGGAAGCTACCGAGCGCGCAGGTTCCTGCAACCACGGCCGCCCCACCTGGTATCTCTTGACGCTCAAAGAACTGGACGCGTTGTTTATGCGTGGCCGCTGAGCGATTTGCACAACCCGAACTACGAATCCGCTCGAAGCATCTCGCTTACCAATACCCGCAGTAAACGCTGATCGCGTGCCGCCAATTTTTTGTAGTTATTGATCAACGCCAGTTCGTGGCGGTTGTAAGGCGCGGCGGCCACACTAGACACAAAATCGGCGGAGGCTCGCTTTGCACTCAAACTATTGTGGTCGCCGTAGCGCAGCCAATCAGGTTGAACCCCCAGCATCGCAGCCAAAACGATCAGTTTCTCTTGCGTTGGAATTGCCTCACCCAACAGCCACTTGCGACCGGTGTGCGTGCCCACGCCGCGTCCAGAAAATCGCGCGTTAAATTCCGCCGTCAAGCGGGTTGGGCTGGCGTCAATCTCGTGCTCTTTTAGCCGAGATTTTCCATTAGGGAAACGCTGAATTAATCCGTGTGCTTTCGTATATTCTTCTGTAGAATATATATATCATACAAAGTCAAACCAGCTTCGCGCTCCTCGAGCACCAA
>JAYVNO010000240.1:0-10306 GCA_043758415.1 Burkholderiales bacterium | reverse complement strand
GCCACGCGATACGCCAAAAATTTGTCCTCATTTGTCGCCTCCGTACAGATTCGATGCATGGTGTTGTGGCTTAATATCTCGTGACGACACTATCTAGTTCGCGCCTTGTATATGCATCGACATGGCCGACATCAGTTCTGGCGAGTAGCATCGGCGCAAGAAACGCCAGACTTCATTTTCAGCCGGGCGCGACGGTGAGGCTGGCCGATTCGGCAGCAGTGGCGCCCGCGCTTCGCGTTTCGCACTGGTTCAACTGCGAAAAACTGATCACACTAGACCAATTGCGCGGCAAGGTGGTGCTGATTCATGCCTTTCAAATGCTGTGCCCCGGCTGCGTTATGAACTCGATGCCTCAAGCGGTGCGAATTTGGCAGCACTATCGGCGCGGCGGGAGCGATGTCCCGGTGCTCGTGATGGGTCTGCACAGCGTGTTTGAGCATCACGACGTGATGACGCCAGCGGCGCTCGCGGTGTATCTGTACGAGTTCCGCATTCCATTTCCGGTGGCGGTTGACGCCGTCGGAATCGATGGCCCGATTCCACAAACCATGAGCGCCTACAACATTCAGGGAACGCCTACCACCTTGCTGATCGACGGCACAGGGCACCTACGCAAAATGCACTTTGGAATCGAGTCGGATCAACAGGTCGCAGCCGACGTCGATCAGCTGATTTTGGAACTACAGATGCAATAGCGACACCGGGTTAGCCCTCGCACATAGCCTCACAGAAACCGCTTAACGCTGATCACCCGCTGCCCATAAGACCGCCAATCAGCCCCATCCCGCTTGAGCGCAGCACCACGAACGCATACCTCATAGTCACCGCGTCCCGCCGCTCCAAACTCCGCAACCGCCACCACCGGTGTGTCGCCGTCCAGCGGTTGCGTTGACTGCACGACCGGGCCAACGGCTAACGCCACGCCCGCTTTTACAAACACCGGGATGCGCTCCAGATCGTAGTTGAGAGTGATGACTTCGCCGCCGTCCACGTGCATACCGCTCCACAGGTCGTACCAGCCGCCGGGGTGGTCCGGTAGATAGCCTTCAACAAAGCCGTCGGCGTTGAGTACGGGCATGACGATGAGGTGTGGACCGCAGTAAAACTGTTGCTCGAACGCACGTGCGACGCGGTCGTCGGGATGCATGAGCGCCATCGAGCGCATGACCGGCAAGCCGGTCTTCACCGCGAGGTCGCAGGCACCGCGCAGGTACGGCAACAGCTTGTAACGAATCTCGAAAAATTCGCGCGCGATGCGCTCAACGTTTTTGCCGAAGCACCACGGCTCGCGTGCGCCGATGCCGTGAATGCGAAAGTGTGACGCGAAAATCGCCGCCTGCACCCAGCGCAGATACAGCGCGGGTTCCGGCTGCGTTGCGCCGTAGAAACCACCGACGTCGGTGGCATGAAACGGCGTGCCCGAATGGCCGTGGTTCATGCTGGCGCGCAGGCTGCTGGCGAGGCCTTCCCAATCGCTTTGTGGGTCGCCGCCCCATTGCACAGGATGGCGTTGCGAGCCGATCCATGCGGCGCGTCCCCACACGCAGGCCTCCTCGCCGTACGCATTGCGTGATGCTTCGTACACGCACTGGTTGTAGAGGTGCGCGTTGACGTTGTGAACGCGTGCGCCGGTGTCGCCGTTGTACGCGAGCGCGTCGTGTGGCACCTGTTCACCGAAGTCACTCTTGATCGTATCGACGCCGAGTTCCCACAGTTTTTTGTGTTCGTCGCGCCACCATGCGTACGCTGCGGGATTGGTGAAATCAACTAATCCCGATGGCGGCAATGGTGTAAGCGTTGGCCCGAATGGCGTGGTCTTTTTGCCCGTGTCCCACTCAAAAACCAGCTCGGAGCCGTCCGCGCTTTTGAGGAAATAATTGCTCTGCTCGTACTTGCGATACTCGGGATGATTCACCGAGACTAGCGGATATTCCCAAGCGCAAATTTTGTAGTCGAGCGCTTTAAGCTCACCCATCACTCGCTTTGGATTGGGGTAGCGCGATGGATCAAAATTGAAGTGAAAACGCGTCGGCGTGTCTTGCCAGGCGCGGCCATCGAACGTGATGACATCGACTGGAAATTTGCGCTCGCGAAACTCGCGCGCTGTCGCCATGATGTCGGCTTCGTCTTTGTAGTAAGCGCGGCTAATCCATACGCCAAGTGACCACAGTGGCACGTTCGAAGGTTTGCCGGTGATGCGGTGATACGCGTTGATAACCTGCTCGGGCGTGTCGCCTGTGAAAAAGAATAAATCCAGTTGCGGCTCGTCAGCAACGACCACGTAGCTGCGGTTTGACCATTGCGCGTAACCCACGCCATGCGCCACATCTACGGTGGTGTGCGCGAGAATTCCCCAGCATCCGTTCGGCGTGATTGCCCATGCGAACGGTGCGTTTTTATAGCTCAAATCAGTGTTGACGCCGAGCGCATCTTCTACTCGCGAACTCACGAGTTGGCCTCGCTTGTTAAGCGCGCCACCTTTCTCGCCAAGGCCATACACCGGCGTGTTCGATGACAGCGCAAATGCGGCGACCGCTTGCGTCGGCGTCAATCCAAACGTCGCAACACGGGTCGCTTCCAGCGGCTTGGCCATGCCGCGAAATTGCTCGTCGGTGATGCTGGTGAGTAGCGTCTTGCCTTTGTGTTGCAAGGTCAAATTCAGCGCGTGAGTGGCGTCGCTCGCAAGTGTGAACGTCGCTCGCCCCGACTTTATCTTTAGCGATGATTCACTCCGTTCGATGGCTGCTGGTTCAGCATCAGCGATGATCAGCCCGTAGTCGGGCTTGCTGAGGCGATTGACGCGCAAGCGAAAAACGCCCGCGCTATAACTTTCAACCGACACCGTCACCGATTTGCCGTCAAGCGAAATGCTGGTCGCCTCATTGGCGGCAGCATCGCTCGGAGCGAGCGAGATCAGGCGATCAAACTGTGTGAAATCCATCTTCAATTCTGTGCGTTGTTTAGTAAGCCGCGAGTGGAGCCATCTGTGTCGGAATGTCGGACATTGGCACATCGTGAGAGAGCTCGCGAATGCGTTGCAGTCCCGTTTTGGCGGCTCCCATCAGCAAGCCCAAATCGCTCGCGTGCGATACGAAATTGAAGCCGATGCAATATGCCCAATTGATCTGCTCTGGCGTGGCCAGAACGGTGCCCAGCGGCGTGCCCGCGCGACGACAAAATCCTGCGACTTCGGTCATCATTTCTTTGACTTGCGGATGGTTGACATCGCCGCCATGACCGAGCGCAACAGACAGGTCGCCCGGCCCGACGAACAACCCGTCAATCCCCGGCACGCCTGCAATCTGCATCGCAGCGGCCATCGCCTGCGGTGTTTCCAGTTGCGCAATCACACACACTTCCTGATTAATGCGTTCGACATAGTCGGGAATGCTGTTGTAGCGACTCGCGCGATGCATGCGCGCAAAGCCGCGATCACCGAACGGCGGATAGCGACAGGCGCGTGCTAGCTCGTGAGCTTCATCGACGGTGTTGACCATCGGGAAACACAGTGACAACGCGCCCATATCAAGCGCAAATTTGATTTGCGTTTTGTCGTGCGACGCCATGCGCACCACGGCTGCCGTCGGCGTCTCGGCGGTGGCTTGCAGCAACGCATGCAGACCATAGGTCTGCGCAGTGGAGTGCTCAATGTCGAGCACCAGATAGTCATAGCCCACGTTGGCCATCAGCTCTGCCATCACGGTGGAACCCGACATGAACCAGCCGCCGGTCAAAAGCTTGCGTTTAAGTAGGGCGTGTTTGAACGAATTGTGTAATGACATATTGATCAGAAGATGGTCGGCTCGGGCAGCAATTCTGCGCCCTGCAAGAAGTCAAAATCCGCACCTTCATCGGCTTGCGTGACATGCTGCTGATAGAGCGCAGCGTAGCTGCGGTTGTAGCGCAATGTGGCCGGTTTGGCGAGTTGCCATTCGGCGCGACGTTGGTCTAACTCTGCGTGCGGCACTTGCAGCGTCAAGCTGCGATTTTCAACGTCGAGCGCGATCACGTCGCCTTCGCGTACCAGCGCCAGCGCGCCGCCGACTGCCGCCTCCGGGCAGACGTGCAGCACGCAGGTGCCGTAGTGGGTGCCGCTCATGCGTGCGTCCGAGATGCGCACCATGTCGCGCACGCCCTGCTCCAAAAGCTTTTTCGGGATCGGCAGATTGCCCGCTTCCGGCATGCCCGGTGCGCCCACCGGGCCAACGTTTTTGAGCACGAGGATTGAGTCTTTCGTGACGTTCAAATCAGGCGAATCGATACGTGCCTGCATGTCCGCGAAGTTCTCGAACACGACGGCGGGACCGGTGTGTTTGAGTAGATGCGGTGACGCGGCGGACGGCTTCATCACCGCACCGCGCGGTGCGAGATTGCCCGTGACGACAGCGATAGCCTGCTTCGATACCGGTTTGTCGAGCGAGCGAATGATCTCGCTATTGAAGACCTTCGCGACGCTCAAATGTTCGGCCAAGGTGTGGCCGGTGACAGTGCTAGTGGACGTATCAAGATGAGCCTCAATCTGCTTGAGCAAACCCTGCAAACCACCCGCGAAAAAGAAGTCCTCCATCAGTGCTTCACCTGCGGGCATGATGTTGGCGAGCACCGGAATTTGCTGGTTGTAGCGCTCCCAAACGTCCAGCGGCAACTTGATGCCCAGCCGCCCAGCCATCGCTGGCAAGTGCACGCAGGCGTTGGTCGATCCGCCAATCGCGAGCACCGTCTTTACCGCGTTATGAAAGCTCGCTTCCACGCAAAAGTCCCGCGGCTTCAAGTCTTCCAGCACCATGGCAACGATGCGCTCGCCGACCTGCGAACACATGCGCGGATGATGCGAATCCATCGCCGGAATCGACTGCGCGCCGGGCAGCGTAAAGCCGAGCACCTCGGCCACCGCCGTCATGGTGGTCGCGGTGCCCGCCGTGTTGCAGGTGCCGGGGCTGCGCGTCATGCCGCTCTCCAGCTCCTGCCAATCATCGTCACCAAAACGACCCGCACGACGCTCGTTCCAGAACTTCATCGTGTGCGTTCCGGTTCCGACCTTCTGCCCTTGAAATGATGCGTTTGACGATGCACCGGCCGGGATAAAGATGGACGGCATGTTGGTCGAGAACGCGCCCATAAGCAACGCGGGCGTCGTCTTGTCGCAACCGCCCATCAGCACCACGCCGTCAATCGGATGCGAGCGGATCAGCTCCTCGGTTTCCATCGCCAGAAAGTTGCGATAAAGCATGGTGGTCGGCTTGACCCAGACCTCGCCCAAGCTCATCGCAGGCAGTTCAATCGGCCACCCACCCGCACGCAGCACGCCTTCGCGCACCTTCTGCGCGCGCTCACGCAAATGCGAGTGGCAGGTGGAAATATCGCTCCACGTGTTGATGATGCCGATCACCGGACGGCTCATAAAATCGCTGCGATTCCAGCCGACCTGCGCCAGCCGCGCCCGGTGCGAAAATGTACGCATGCTGTCGCCTGCCAGCCAGCGTTGGCTTCGAAGGTCGGCGATATTTTTTTTCTGTCCCATGATTGTTTGCGACTGCCTCATCAGCACGGCTAGCTGCCGCAGAAGAGAATAGCATAAGCAAGCGCTCAACTCATATAGATGATCTATATGAGTTACGCCAGATTATTAAATAAAACTTTACCTAAATTAGCAGGCATCGCAATGAGCCGTCTTGGCAATCTCTACCCATCGCTTCGCGGCAAACACGTTTTCGTCACCGGCGGCGCGACAGGCATCGGCGCTGCACTGGTGGAGAGTTTTGTCACGCAGGGCGCGCTGGTGAGTTTTCTCGACATTGATGACGAGCCCGCTAACGCGCTCAAAGTGCACCTGAATGCGAAGGAACGGCTGCGCTACTGGCACTGCGACATTCGCGACGTCGCAGCGCTGCAAACCACGATTAGCACCGCCGCCAAAGCACATGCCGGGAAGCTTGATGTCTACATCGGCAATGCCGCGAACGACGTGCGCCATGCGTTTGACGAACTCACGCCCGAGTTCTGGGACAACAATCAGGCGATCAATCTGCGACCACAAATCTTCGGCGCGCAAGCGGCAGCGCGGCTCATGCAATCGGGCGGCTCAATCATCACGACCGGCAGCGTGAGCTGGATGCGCCGCCGCCCCGGTTTCGTGAGCTACACCACGAGCAAGGCCGCGATCCACGGCTTCACGCGCACGCTGGCGCAAGAGCTCGGCCCGCAAGGCATTCGGGTCAACTGCGTTGTCCCCGGCGCGATCCAGACCGCAAAGCAGATAGCGCAGGTCGTCACGCCGCAGTTAGAGCAAGAATTTCTCGACAACCAGGCGCTTAAATTTCGACTCGACGCGGACGACGTCGTGGCGATGGCGCTGTTCCTCGCAAGCGACGATTCACGTGGCTGCACGGGGCAGGCATTTATTGTGGATGGGGGGATTGTCTGACGCAGGAAGGCCCCACGCGCAATGCGCCGCAACCTAACTGGGTAGCCACGACCGTTCAACACCTCGTCGCACGATGTACAGAATGCACATCAATGCGACGGCGGTTTCAAGCCCCAAGTGCAACAAAGTTAGAGAAGTGTTTGAGCCATTCAACGTTTTGGTGGGCAGAGACTGCCCACCCTACCCGGCTGGAAGAGTTAGCCGCGGTGTTGACCCGGCCGAGTGCGGCCAAACAGTTGGCGTTGATCGGCAAGAGCGCGCAGGACGTCGTGGCCGATTATCTGGACGCGGTGGATGTGGTGGAGCCGATTGAAACTGTAGCAGGGCAAGCGCCGCAGCGCTTGGTGCCACGTGACGCCGATGATGACCATGTGGTGGCCGCAGCCCTCGCGGCCCGCGTCGAGGCGATCATCACCGGCGATCAGGATTTGCTCTCGGTGGGTGCGTTCGGAAACGTCAAAGTCATGACGGTGGCGGAGCTGCGCGAGCGCTTGGCGGCGATACCGGACAGCGGCTAAACGAAGACAAACAAATCGCTATCAACTTTTGCCGCTATGCGCCACTGTACAGGGGCTGGACGGGATTTTTTACGATTGTTGAGTTTCCTTCAAAGCAGCCGCCTCGCCCGAATGAAACGAGGTTCTTGACGGAAAGCTGTTTGAGCAATTCAACGTTGTGGTGGGCAGAGGCTGCCCACCCTATCCGGCTATTGCGGGTGGGTCATGTCGTTCTGCGGGACTGCCTATTTCGGTCACCACAGCCGTGACCTGAATCGCCTCGTACCAGTGGCGAGATCGTCGATTTCCTGATCGATCAGCGGCTTCGCGCGCACCGTCATCACTTCGTGACTGCGATTGCCGGCGCGATCAGACTGGACGGAGAGCGGGCGCCTACGGTTGATGGTGGACGGTGATTCGCCGGTCGTCACCACCCGCTGATGCCGTCAAGCTGCACCCGATCAGCGACCCCATCACCGCCGACGATGCTATCAATAAGGGAAGAGCAAGGCCGAGGGTTTGACCGCGCCGGTCGCCACCGAAATGGCCCTGCCGCTGCCACCGGTGGCTGCGCGTCGACCCGGGTCCGAAACCGGAATGCCCGCAGCAGCTAGAAAAAGTAACCCCCCATTGCCACCGGCTGCGCATGCGTTGCCGCCGCCACCAAAGCCATGCCGCAGGTCAGACCCACCGCCGGGGGTCTGGTCGAGACCGGGTGGCCCACCGAGTGCCACCAACCACCCCGGATTTGCTGGCAGCGAGATGGTAGGCGCAATGAGAATCACGCATCCGCCCGCACCGCCGCCACCGCCGCCGCCGCCTCCTATCGCCCCGACCATATTTGCATTCGAGCCGGTGCCTCCGGACATTGTAAATGCCGAGTTGGTGATGGTAATGGAGGTGTCTGACACCAACACAATGACGCCGCCGGAGCCGCCGCCGGAGCCTGCTGAGGGTAAAGGCGCGACACTGCCCGTATCACCTGTGGCTAACAAGTTGGCACCGTTAAATGTAATCGGCCCTTTCGCCAGAATGCGCAGACCCCCGCCACCCGCACCGCCATTGCTGACGACACGGGATTCTTCAGCACCTCCCACCCCGCCCCTTGGCAGGCCATTCTTTGCCGCGCGCAGCGCGGCGAGTGTATCGCTAGAGGTAACCGGGCTTCCCCCTGAACTTCTGCTCGCTGCGGTCGCACCGGTCCCGGCAACCGGCGACGTGTCACCACGCAGATGAGATTGAACTAAGAGGGTCGCAGAAATATTAACCGCCCCAGTGACGCGCCACGTGCTGCCAGGCAAGTACGCGATGGCGCCGCTGTGGTTGAGCGTCATTGATGAGTACAGCGAATCGATGCTAGGCTGTGTTGCCGAAGCGCAGTTGTTGCATGCCCCGCTACTGCCGTCGCCATAGAGCAAATCGGCAGCCGAAATACCGGGCGTGCCGTTAGATCCAGCAGCACCCGTTGGCCCGATGGGACCCTGTGGCCCCGGAACTGTGCTCGCTGCACCCGGTGCGCCGATGGCACCCGTTGGACCGATGGGACCCACTGGCCCCGGTACTGTGCTCGCTGCACCGGTTGCACCCGTTGCACCTGCTGCCCCGGTGGCTCCCATTGGCCCAGCAGCACCCGTTGAACCGGTGGCACCCACTGGCCCCGGTACTGTGCTCGCTGCACCCGTTGCACCTGCTGCCCCGGTGGCTCCCATTGGCCCAGCAGCACCCGGCAGACCGATGGATCCCGCTGCGCCCGTCGCACCCATAGGCCCCGCAGAACCCGCTGGCCCGGTGGCACCCGCTGGCCCCGGTACTGTGCTCGCTGCACCCGTTGCACCCGTTGCACCTGCTGCCCCGGTGGCTCCCATTGGCCCAGCAGCACCCGGCAGACCGATGGGCCCCGCTGCGCCCGTCGCACCCATAGGCCCCGCAGAACCCGCTGGCCCCGGTACTGTGCTCGCTGCACCGGTTGCACCTGCTGCACCGGTGGCTCCCACTGGTCCAGCAGCACCCGGCAGACCGATGGGTCCCGCTGCGCCCGTCGCACCGGTGGCCCCCGTTGCGCCGGGGGTGGCGTAACCTGCGGGGCACTTGGCCAGTTGACCTGCGGCATCAAAGCAAACAACGCCAGTGGTAGCCGATGACGACGCTGGAAGGCCGGGAACTGTGACGTTGCCGTTGCTGTCGGCGATCAGCACAGTGACCGAGCCGTCGGCATTATTGATCACGACACGCCCGCCTGGCGGTGCCTTGATCTGAACATCGGCGGCATTCGCAATCGATCCGTGCATCGCCAAGGCGATCACGAAGATAGCAGCCCATTCAGCCAATTTAAACGGTTTGTCCATTTGTTTATTTCCCTTCAACGACAGCACGCGAAACACGCGAGCGCGAGCAAAACACACACCATGCAAGCGCAAACGCAAGCAACACTAAGGAGAACGCGGAGAGGGTTGGAATGACAGGAAAATCGAACCAGCGCACGGTGTTGCCGTTGGCCGCGAGGTTGGTGAGCCCAAGCGCAAGCCATTGTCCCGTCGCGTTCATATCGCGCACGGCGAGGGAATCCATCGTCTGTGTAGGGCCGACCAGATTAATGTAGGCGTATTGTCCGACCGTGGTTGACTCAATCTGGAGCGGCTGCGAAGGCGTGCCGAGCATTACCAAAGCGTATTGCACACTCTGGGTTGATCCGCTTGCAAACCGATAGCGCTTGCCCGATGCACTGACAACGCTAAGCCCATAGAAGATTGTGCTCCCGCTGATGATGGAGGACGCGGCGCAGGTCGGTGCGTCCACAAAGTTAACGCTTCCGGTGCCAGCGTTCAGCGTACCGGCATTGCTCCAGTCACCCGCGAGTGTGATCAGCCCGCCGGTGCCGAGCGCAATCGTGCCACCCGTTTGAACAGTGACGTTACGCACATTGTTGAGCCGTCCCCCGGCTAGGTCGAGCGTGCCGCCGACGATGACATCGGAGCAAGCCAAGTCGAGTGTTCCTCCAGCGAGGTTCACTGAGCCCGCTACGGGCACCACCACATCGGCGCGCACCAGCAGGGAACACAGTCCCACCAGCAAAACCACTGCCATCGCGCGATAAAGCGCGGATCCCCCAAAGTTCAAGCACATTGTCCTCCCCCTCTAATGCGGGCACTATATCAGTTCGCCCGCCAAGCGCGTAGCCTCAGCGGCGGCGCAAAACCCCTCGCGCCACAACACCAACTCGCGCTCAAAGAGACCCTTCGTGCGACACCACGCAGAAAGCAACTCGCCGGTCAAACCGTGCGAGGCTCCCAAAAACGCGAGCCGCTCACGGGCAGCAAAGCGCGGCCCCGTGGCGGCGCGCAGCGCTCGCTCTTTGATCTCAATTGTGTAGAGATTTCGTTGCATT
>JAYVNO010000239.1:0-3338 GCA_043758415.1 Burkholderiales bacterium | reverse complement strand
GCACGCACCAGCGGTTGCGCGGCTGCTTTTTTTAAGATCTGGTTCTCCATCTTCAGCCGCGATAGCTCCGAGCGCAGCGCGCCAATCTGGGCCTGCTCAGACGACACCGTGCGGCGTCCTGCCTCTCCTGTCAGCAAGCCTTTGTCGTAGAGCGATTCCCAATCTTTAACGAGCTTCGGAAGCACGTCAAACGCTTTGCCCGCGTCGGTCCAGCTCAGGTTCTCAGCCTTTCGGTGACGCACCACATCGGCTTTGAATTCAAGCGTAAATGTGCGCCTCGCGAGCTTCATCTTATCCACAGGTGAAACCGATGGTTCCGCCAATTTCTTCGTTACTGATTTCATACTTTCTCGTCTCTTTAGTACTCAACGGAAAGGTTACAGGTTCAGCCACACCCCAATGCGCGATGTTTAATGCCATGATCGGCGACACGTCACACGTCGACTTAAATAAGGTCGGTTGCCGTGGACGGCCTGCGCCCGTTTTAACTGGGATTGCGTCGTACCGCGCGCTACAGCAACGGCGCCAACGCAGCTGGGCATGCATGTGGTGGCAACGGTTATGTGGGGATGGCCGTGGCCTCTGTATCGATCAACCATTCCCGCCAATCCCGGTGTCATATGTGTGCTATCGCACATACTTGACGATTTAGTCGGCTTACACTCAATTGAGATTATTTTCTTTTCGAGTATCGCATTGAGCAACGCCGATCCAATCCGCCGCAGGCCGCCTTTTTACGCAGTGCTGTCGCGAGCAACTCGCGACGTCAGGCCCGTGCACGACTATTTCAGGCGGGTAGCCACGCTCGCCGCCATCGCCATTCTGCCCCTTCTGCCGATGACGGTCGCGATAGCCGCCTCCGCAGTGCCGCTCGGTGTCGCCAGCACTTTCGCGGTGCTGGGTGCTTCCACCGTAACCAATACCGGCGCGACGCTGGTTACTGGCGACCTCGGTCTAGCACCCGGCACCTCCGTCACCGGTTTTCCACCGGGCACCGTGACCGGGGGTACGATTCATGTAGCCGACGGGATTGCGGTGACTGCGCAGGCGAACAACGTCACTGCATACGGCCTGCTCGCCGCCCAGGCGTGCGACGTCACCTTCGCCGCGCCCACCGATATGGCGGGCATGACGCTTCTGCCCGGTACCTATTGTTTCAATTCCACGGCGGCCAATACGGGCCTGCTGACGCTCAATGGTGCTGGCAACTCCAATGCGGTTTGGCTGTTCAGAACTTCGAGCACGCTGATAACAGGCGCTGGCTCATCGGTGGTGCCCATCAATGGCGGCCAGAACTGCAATGTATTTTGGCAAGTGGGCAGTTCGGCCACGCTCGGCACTAACAGCAGAATGGTCGGGAGCGTACTTGCGCTGACGAGCATTACCGCGAATACGGGCAGCTCAATCTCGGGCAGGGCATTGGCGCAAACCGGCGCCGTGACGCTTGATACCAACAGCGTGACCGTGTGTTCGCTACTAGCGCAAACAGTCCCGTCGTTAAGCAAAGCGTTTAGTCCGACCCAGATTAACGCGGGTGGCACGTCCACACTCACCGTCACCGTGTCCAACCAAAACCCGTTTCTGATTACGCTGACCTCGCCGTTGATCGACACGCTGCCTGGCGGCCTGGTCATCGCAGCCGTACCCAACGCCAGTACGTCCTGTGGCGGCGGCGTGCTGGTTAGCGCAACGGCGGGCTCAAACACGGTGACGCTGCCGATGGGCGCGACGGTCGGCAGTGGCAGTAACTGCACAATTTCCGTGGACGTGACGTCGGCGCAGCCGGGGGCGTACGTCAATACGATACCGATCAACGCGTTGCAAACCTCCAACGGCAACAATCTGGCACCGGCAGTTGCCCCGCTGACCGTGACTGGACTTGCCGTGCCCGCGTTGAGCAAGACGTTTAATCCGGGCACGATCAATGCGGGCGCGTCATCAACGCTCACCATCACACTGACCAACGCAAACCCGGCACCTGCGACCACAACTTCGGCGCTTATCGACACCTTGCCGTCAGGGGTAGTGATCGCGTCCGTTCCCAACGCCAGCACGACCTGTGGTGGCGGTTCGGCAGTCACCGCCACCGCTGGCGGTAACACGGTCACGCTGCCAAGTGGTCGCAGCATTCCTGCGAACGGCAGTTGCTCGGTGTCGGTCGCGGTCACGACCGCCACTGCGGGAAGTTACCTCAACACTTTGCCTGTCGCTTCATTACAAACGACTAACGGCAACAATCCAGCTCCTGCACTCGCGACGCTGCTGGTAGTCGCCGTGGTTGCGCCAGCGGCAGCCTCGATCCCTACCCTCTCGCACTTCCTGATTGCCGTTCTCGGTGTACTCCTCGCTGCTGTAAGCCTGGTTACGATTCGGAACCGAGCGCGCTAGGCTCGCGCCTGAGTTAACCCCCTTCACTGGCACCGCGCGACGTGCTCTGCGTCGGGGCCGTTGCGGCGAGGAATATGACGCCTTTGCAGCTTACCCGCTGGGATACCCACCGCCCCTAGTCGGCGGTACTGTCTCAATGATCGGGGGGATTGTCCTGCCGCCCGCGCCTACGTCAGCGGCGGCCAGTCCGACGCTGTCCAATGGGTAGGTGACGCTGCTTGCCGCGCCGATGTCCGTTGCAGGGCTTGCAGCCATCCGGCGCTCAGCGCGTTAATTCATGTCCTCCACGACCGCTCAGCGTTAGTGGGTTGCGTCGGGCATCCTCAACACGACCATGCCGGACGGGCTGTGGCGCGTGCAATGTGAGGCGCAGGGTATTTGCGCGACCTCGTCGCGATGCCGTAAGCCAAGCTGAACTCGGTGGCGTTGATCGTAGCGCGCCTCTTATTAACAAGTCAACTAAATATATCCCATCGCAACCGGTATAGCTCCCTCTCCCTCGCGGAGTAGAGCCTGCCCCGGCGAAGGCCGGGGGCGGGGGGTGAGGGTGATTGCATCGCGATGCCTGACTCGTGTGCAGAGTCCCTCACCCCAACCCTCTCCCCCAGGGAGAGGGAGCCTGCCGAACCGGTCATATTTGGTTGACTTAGCCGAGATTTTCCATTAGAGCCATTCAAGGCGAGTAAAGCGGCTTGAATTCGGCGGGTAGGTCGAAGGTTTTTGCATCGTCCCACAGGCCCTGAATCCACGCTCGCTGCTGCATCGCAATGGCCAGATTGAGGATGGGTTTACGAGCTTCGGTGGTGATGAACCCGGGCTTGGCGAAGAGCTTGTATCTGAGCGTTTGCAGGGTGTGCTGAATCGGGGCTTTGCTGTGTTGGGCGTCGGGATGCTTCATCAGCGCCTGACGCATCAAGCTCATCAGATTAAACGCCAGCATCACGGTGTTT
>JAYVNO010000238.1:0-3342 GCA_043758415.1 Burkholderiales bacterium | reverse complement strand
ATGCAGAGAATCGGCAATCCGCTCGACTATCTGCATCGACTGCGCGCGCAGGCGATCAACGCTTTCAATACTCAACAGCTCTCGCAGTAATTCGTGGGTAAACCTCAGGGCTGGGTGCGATTTTCATCCGAAGTCGATATACGCAAAAAACTGCATTGACCCCCCGTTAACGCTCGCTTTCAGCAATAAGCTGTAGCAAACATTCCTCCCGATTCGACCTCAGTACAGGCCACGCTGACGCGCCATCAACCGTGTCAAACCGAGCATCGCATCCGTGAACGGTGTGGCGACCCCGACCCGCTGCCCAATCTCGCGCACCGCCGCGACCAGTGCGTCAAGCTCAACACCCTTGTTCGCCTCAACGTCCTGCAGCATCGACGTTTTCATCGCACCGAGTTTGCGCGTGACGGCGTGTCGCGCGTCGGGGTTTTGCTCAATCGGGATGCCGATTTTGTTGCCAATGGTCTGTGCTTCACGCATCACGTTCGAGCAAAACTCACGCACCAGGGGGTCGTCGATAATTTTGTCGGTGGTCGCGCCGGTGAGCGCGGACACCGGGTTCATGGTCATGTTGCCCCACAGTTTGAACCACACGTCGTGTTGAATATCCGTGCTCAGCTCAGACTCAAAGCCCGCTGCGGTCAACGCCTCATGCAACGCCGCGAGCCGCGCCGATTCACCACCCCGTGGTTCGCCGATGATCAAACGTTGACCCCGCTGGTGACGAATGACGCCCGGCGCGTCGACGCTGCACGCGGCATGCACCACGCAGCCGATCACGTTGCGCGCAGGAATGCACGCGGCGATGTCACCGGACGCGTCAATCGTCGAGAGAAGGGTGCCCGCGAGCGGACGATCGGCGCGATTAAAAAACCACCAGGGTACGCCGTTCATGGCGGTCAGCACAATGGTGTTCGGGCCGATCAACGAAGTGACCGAGAGCGCGGCGTCGCGCAGGCCTGGCGCTTTCACGGCGATGATCAGCAGCTCGGGCGGGTCGAGGTCTGCCGCGTTGGCTGATGCCGTTACGTCCACGCGCGACGTCTCACCGCCGGTAACCAGCTGCAATCCATTCGCCTGAATCGCAGCAAGCGTTGCGCCACGCGCGAGCACGCTCACCGCATGACCCGCCAGCGCCAACTTCACGCCCATCCAGCCGCCAATCGCGCCTGCACCGACGACGCAAACCTTCACGTGAAATCTCCCAACGATTTACCCGGATTCATGATGCCTTGCGGATCGAGCGCACGCTTGATCGAGCGCATCATCGCCAGCTCCACCGGCGACTTAAATCGCGCCGCTTCACTGCGACGTAGCACGCCCAACCCATGCTCGGCCGACACCGAGCCGCCGAACGCATTCACGGCGTCATGCGCGACGCAGTTAACCGCCGCTTCAATCACGCCAAAATTGTCGCCTAAGTGTCCCTTCGGCGGCGACACGTTGTAGTGCAAATTGCCATCGCCCAAATGCCCGAACACGATCATGCGTACACCGGGAAACTTCGCCGTAATTTCAGCGTTCGTTTTCTCCACAAAATCCGCAATGCGCGAGATCGGCACCGAGATGTCGTGTTTGATATTTTTGCCCGCACGCTGCTGCGCCTCGGTCATGTGCTCGCGCAGGCTCCAGAACTCGCGTGACTGTGTGATGTTGGTGGCAATCGCGGCATCGGTCACGAGGCCCGATTCGAACGCGCCTTCAAGCAGCGCTTCGAGCGACGCGCGACCACTTCCTTCGCTCTCAGGATCCGACAATTCGATCAACACGGCTTGCGTTTGTGTCGCCTCAAGCGGCCAGCGCAGATGCGGCATTTGCTCGATGAGAATGTCGATGCACGGTTGCGTCAACAGCTCAAACGCGGTGAGCCGCGCGCCCAGTTTCCCCTGCGCAATCTGCAGCAAATTCATCGCCTCATGCACCGTCGCGACCGCCGCCCATGCAGTGATTTTTGCGGCGGGCAGCGGAAACAGTTTCACCGTCGCTGCCGTGATCACGCCGAGCGTGCCCTCTGCGCCAATAAACAAATCACGCAGGTCGTAGCCGGTGTTGTCCTTGCGCAGCCCGCGCAAACCGTTCCATATTTCGCCCTGCGCGGTCACCACTTCTAGCCCCAAACACAGTTCACGTGCATTGCCAAAACGCAGCACCGCCACGCCGCCAGCGTTGGTCGAAAGATTGCCTCCGATCGTGCACGACCCCTCGGCTCCCAGCGACAACGGAAACAACCGCCCAGCCTCGCGCGCCGCCTCCTGCACGCTCTGCAAAATGCAACCTGCCTCTACCGTCATCGTGTTGTTCAGCGCGTCAATGCCACGTACCCGATTCATGCGCGTGAGCGACAGCACCAGCGCGCTGCCTGCCGCATCCGGCGTTGCCGCCCCGGACATACCGGTGTTGCCCCCCTGCGGCACCACAGGCACGCCATGCGCCGCGCACCAGCGCACAACGCTGGCAACATCTTGCGCCGTGTCCGGCTGCGCCACCGCAATCGCGCGGCCTGTCCAGCGCTTGCGCCAGTCAGTCAAAAACGGCGCCATGTCGGAAGCCGCTGCGATCAGGCGGCCTGAGAAGGTGTTGGCTAGGGTTTCTGTGTTCATGATGGATTCAGCGGTTTGGGTAGGCGTGACTTTATCAGTGCAGCATTTCTGCGGGTAAAGTCACATCACACAAAAGTCGCCACCGAAACCCCAAATCGTTGCGCAAGCGCTTTGACTTGACGAATATTAAGTTCTCGCTTGCCAGCGAGAATTTCTGAGACCACGCCTTGACTGCCGATCTCGTGTAGCTCGCCCTGCTTCACGCCGTGTTGATCCATTATTACTGAGTCAACAAAATAAGACCGGTTCGGCAGGCTCCCTCTCCCTCGGGGAGAGGGTTGGGGCGAGGGTCTTGGCACACGAATGCGTCTTGCGCATGCAATCACCCTCACCCCCGCCCCTGGCCTTCGCCGGGGCCCCAGAGAGAGGGCGCGATACCAGTTGCGATCGGACACATTTAGTTGACTCGTTAATAAGTTCTCCCTTGCCAGCGAGAATTTCTGAGACCACGCCTTGACTGCCGATCTCGTGTAGCTCGCCCTGCTTCACGCCGCTAGCCTCTGAAAGGGGGCGTTTTGCGCTTCGTAGCCTGCGATCAAATCGCCGACGATATCGACCAACCCCATCGCCAAGTGGCGTTGGTCACCTGCGGCTTCGTCAAGCAAGGTTTCGAGCGTAAGGCACCACTAATAATTCATTTGTGGGGCGCATTGCGTTGTCGCGCGGTGCTCGCAATCCTCACGTACCAGGGCGTACGCTGCGGTTGCTGCGCTCCGGGCTCCTAGCACTGCATCCCCAACGA
>JAYVNO010000237.1:0-10355 GCA_043758415.1 Burkholderiales bacterium | reverse complement strand
CGGTGCTCGCAATCCTCACGTACCAGGGCGTACGCTCCGGTTGCTGCGCTCCGGGCTCCTAACACTGCATCCCCAAAAATGAATTATTAGAGGTGCCCATGTGTTTGCGACGGCCTGGGCGACGCGGTGATCATGCTTTGAGAGCCATCACTGACGGAATCGTCGCCAATTTCTGAGCTCGACGCGCAAACTTTTTGTCGTCGAACGTCGCGAACGCGTCTGCATCGGTTGCTCGCGCAAGGTGCAACGCGTCGGCGAAATCAAGGCCACGCGCTGAGTATTCGCAGGCTTTGAGCACGGCTTGCCAATTCTCAACGGTGACATTTGGCAAACCGATCAGATGGGTAAGCACTGTACCAAACTCTTGAGCTCTGAACTCATAAAACGCTTGCAGCACCCAAGCAAGCTCAAGCACCACCGTGATGGAAACGAATACGTGAGGTGTGTCGCGCAGGAACTGCGCCGCCAGCGGTCGTTGTCGCTTGGCTTCAGGGTCTGCGGGGTCATCAACGTAGAAGCGGGCGAGGACGTTGGTGTCGACGGCAATCACGACCGGTTGTCGCCTCGGGCTTTTCGCATCAGCGCTGCCACGTCAACGTCTGCCAAGAGTCGTGGTGGCCCAGCGTACTTGAGCATGCCAAAGCCCGCATCGAGCGTGCTTTGCGGTCGCGGGGACTTCAGGGAGATGGAAACAACGTTTCCCACTTGGGTCACCTCAACGGTGCTTCCGAACGAGATGCCCAACGCTTCGCGGATAGCACTGGGGATGACGACTTGGCCTTTGTTGGATACGGTGAGCGTGTGCGCTTGGGGATTACTCATGGGCACCTCTAATAATTCATTTGTGGGGATACATTGTGTCGTTGCATCGTGCTCGCAATCCTCATGTGACCTGCGCGTACATTCCGGTTGCTGCGCGCGCTGCGCCTAACACTGTATCCCCAAAAATGAATTATTAGAGGTGCCCTCATAAGGATTGCTCAATGTGCTTGGTTGAACAGCGTTCAACGCCATAATAGCAAAACAAGCGTTCGCGGCTTTCTTCGCTCCTACAATTAGGGCTATGAACACTTTCGCACCTCGCATTGCCGCCGTCGAGCGCAACACCAAAGAAACGCAGATCAAAGTTTCAATCAACCTTGACGGTACCGGCAAGGCCGACCTCAACACCGGTGTGCCGTTTCTCGATCATATGCTCGATCAGCTCGCCCGGCACGGCATGATGGACCTGATGGTGCACGCCAATGGCGACCTGCACATCGACGCGCACCACACGGTGGAGGACATCGGCATCACGCTGGGGCAAGCGCTCAAGCAGGCGGTGGGCGACAAGATGGGCATCTACCGGTACGGCCATTCGTATGTGCCGCTCGATGAGGCGTTGTCGCGCGTCGTCATTGATTTGTCGGGTCGTCCCGGCCTCGAATTTAATGTGCCGTTCACGCGAGCGATGATCGGCACGTTTGACGTTGATTTGACCCATGAGTTTTTTCAGGGCTTCGTCAATCACGCGCTGGTCACGCTGCACATCGACAACCTCAAGGGTGATAACGCCCATCACCAGTGCGAAACGGTTTTCAAGGCGTTCGCGCGGGCGTTGCGCATCGCCTGCGAGCGCGACCCGCGTGCGGCGGGCGTAGTGGTCTCGACAAAGGGCGTTTTGTGACGTCGGTATGTTCCCCTCTCCCTCGGGGAGAGGGGCTAGGGGTGAGGGAGCGGCGATTGAAACTCAAGCCAAGCACCCTCACCCCACCCCTCTCCCCACGGGAGAGGGAGTAAACGGTGCAAACCATCGCAATCGTCGATTACGGCATGGGCAATCTGCGCTCGGTGGCGAAGGCGTTCTCGCATGTCGCACCGGATCAGCGCGTACTGATTACCGCAGACGCTAGCGAGATTGCCGACGCCGAGCGCGTTGTGCTGCCCGGTCAGGCAGCCATGCCCGAGAGCATGGCTGCGCTCGATGCGTCGGGGCTGCGCGACGTGCTGCTGGCTGCCTCCAAGGCAAAGCCCTTCTTCGGCGTTTGTCTCGGCCTGCAAATGCTGTTCGAGACCACGGAAGAGGGCGCAACGCCCGCGCTCGGGTACCTGCCGGGGCATTCCGTTCGCTTCCCGAAAACGCATCATGACCACGATGGCAGTACGTTGAAAGTGCCGCACATGGGTTGGAATCAGGTCAATTTCCCGGCGCACGCCCGCGCGCACCCCTGCTGGGCGGGCGTGGCAGACGGTAGTGCCTTTTATTTCGCGCACAGCTACTACGCGGTACCGGCGGAAAACGCAGTAATCGCCGGTACTGCCGAATATCGCGATCCAATTTGCGTGGCGGCTGCACGAGGCAACATTTTTGCGGTACAGTTCCACCCTGAAAAGAGCGCAGACGCGGGTTTGCGAGTTCTCAAGAATTTCTCAACCTGGAACGGATCGTTCTAACTCACGCGGCCTTGCCGTCGCTTTCGCTTCTCAAATTTCCCCATGCTTGTCATTCCTGCGATTGATCTCAAAGACGGTCACTGCGTACGCCTGCGTCAGGGCGATATGGACAACGCCACCGTGTTCTCCGAAGACCCCGCTGCGATGGCGCGACACTGGGTGGATCAGGGCGCAACCCGCCTGCATCTGGTCGATCTGAACGGCGCGTTCGCAGGCAAGCCGGTCAACGAAGGTGCGATCAAAGCAATCCTCGCCGAAGTGGGCGAAGACATCGACGTGCAGTTGGGCGGCGGCATTCGCGACCTCGACACCATTGAGCGCTACCTCGACGACGGCATCAACTTCGTCATCATCGGCACCGCAGCGGTGAAGAACCCCGGCTTCTTGCACGACGCCTGCAACGCGTTCCCCGGCACGATCATCGTCGGCCTGGATGCCAAGGACGGCAAGGTTGCGACCGACGGCTGGAGCAAGCTCACTGGCCACGACGCGCTCGACCTCGGTAAGCGTTTCGAAGATTACGGCATCGAAGGCATCATCTACACCGACATCGGTCGTGATGGCATGGGTACCGGCATCAATATCGAGGCTACCGTTCGACTCGCGCAGCCGCTGCGCGTGCCAGTGTATGCATCGGGCGGTATTCATAACGTCGAACATGTTCGCGCGCTGAAACCGTTTGCAAGTGACGGCATTGCGGGCGTGGTGTGTGGGCGGGCTTTGTACGAAGGAACACTAGATTTTCGGGCAGCGGTGGCAGCGTTGAAGTGAGTGGTTCTGGTCAGCCCTCGTAGGGTGGGCAGCCTCTGCCCACCGTCGCGATGTGACGATGAGATGGGTGGGCACGGGGTGCCCACCCTACGAAAAAAAAGCAGCTCACCGCAAATTAAAAAAATGCTCTGCAAACGAATCATCCCCTGCCTCGACATCAAAGACGGTCGCGTTGTTAAAGGCGTGAATTTTGTCGGCCTGCGCGATGCGGGTGATCCGGTTGAAGTGGCTAAGCGCTACAACGATCAGGGTGCGGATGAGCTTTGTTTTTTGGACATCACGGCGAGCGTTGAGGCGCGCGGATTGCTATTCGACTTGATTGAGCGCGTCGCGTCGCAGGTGTTCATTCCGCTGACCGTCGGCGGTGGCGTGAAAACCGCCGAAGACCTGCGACCCTTGCTGAATGCGGGTGCGGACAAGGTAAGCATCAACACGGCGGGAGTGAACGATCCGTCGATTTTCAACAAAGCGAGCCATTTTTATGGCGCGCAGTGTGTGGTCGCCGCGATTGACGCCAAGAAAAAAGCAACCGGCGATGGCTGGGAAGTGTTCGTCCACGGCGGGCGCACGCCCACGGGCATGGACGCGGTGGCTTGGGCACGCGAGGTCGCGGACCGCGGCGCGGGCGAAATTTTGCTCACCAGCATGGATCGCGACGGTGCAAAGATCGGCTTCGATCTCGAACTCACACGCGCTATTGCCGATGCGGTGTGCATTCCCGTCATCGCCTCCGGTGGCGTGGGCAATTTGCAGCATCTGGTCGATGGCGTGCTCAAAGGCGGCGCGGATGCGGTACTCGCCGCCAGCATTTTTCACTACGGCGAACACACGGTTGGCGAAGCCAAACAAATGATGAAGAATGCGGGCATTCGCGTTCGACTGTGAGCGGAAGTTCCCAAGGAGCCTGATATGACCATCGCTGACTTGACCAAAAAATTACAGCTGCTCGCCGTCAAAATCGACGTGTGGCCGAGCAGTGTTGACGAGGCGACGCTCGGTGCGATGCTGTTTGACGCAGCGCGGTCGATTCCGGCCGATCACGACGTGACTGAGCGTGTCGCAACCGAGGCGTTGCATGTCTGGATTACGGGCGGCGGCAGCATGCTGCGCTACGATGCGGTGGAGTTGCGCCGCCAATTAGTCGACTGGCAGTTCATCGTGCGCGACGGTTTTGGGCGCGCTTATCGTCGGGCATCGACGCACCCAGCGCGATTTGCAGACGTTTGCGTGCTTGCCGAAACGCTGGATTTCTCGTCACTCATTACCGATGCTCGCGCGCATGAGGCCGAAATTCGCGCGATGCGAAAGGCGGCGCATTTAATGCGCGCCGCAGTCTAATCAGCTTTTAGCTAAACACCTTGCTGTCTCGGGGCTAACTCGTCAAAACGCCATAAGTCGATACCTGATTAGCAGGATGCCTCAGGTTGGCGTCATCCTAGGCGAAGCCAGGGATCCAGAACGGTGGCCATGAATGCCGTCCTGCTGAACTCGCGGTCTGGATACCCGCCTTCAGCGAGTATGGCGGCACTTTGGATGGCTCAGCTGAGGCACCTTGGTAATCAGGAGTCGATATCGGGGTGATGATGATGGCGATGGCGATGGCGATGACGATGACGGTAGTCGGGTCTTGCCCATCGTGTATTTTTCTTTTGTCGCCGATAAATCCGCTACGTACTACGCACTCAACAGCAGCGCCGCCACAAAAATACCGATCATCATGAACACCACTACCAGCTTAACCACGGTGCCGACCAGTAAACCGAGCCACGTTGCAAGACCTACCCTTGCGGCACGTTTCGCGTCTCTCTGCGCAATGAGCTCACCGATCACCGCGCCCACGAACGGCATGAACAGCACGCCGATCAAGCCCATGAAAATGCCGACGACGGTGCCCAGTGCCGCACCCACCAGCGCGAAGGTGCTCGCCCCCGCCTTTTTCGCGCCCATCACGGTCGCCACGTAATCCGAAACCCACGCGATGACGGCAAGTACCGCGATGATCGCCACCACCCACGGTTTAACGCGGTTGAAGTCATCAAGCCACGCGCCGAGCACGATGCCCGCAAGCACGAGTATGGTGCCGGGCAGTGCAGGCAAAACGGTGCCCGCGATACCTGCGACGATTAGCAGAGTAGCCGCGAGCCAGCCCAGTATCTGTGTATCCATTGCGGGTTCAATCTGCAGCGCAGAGCGTATCAAACGGTAGACGCCGAGTGTAGTCGGGCGTTGTTGCGGTGGCCGCTGCGACGCCATTTGCGTGGTTTGATTCGACATACAACTTCAACGTGAAATGCCCAGCCAACAAGGGGCTGGTGCGATTAAAGCGCCTAAATCGACTAGTGCCATTATGCGACATTAACCCCTATGCAACATGACTTGTAGAAAAAAGCTGATCATGAATTTTTTGCGCAAAAACTTCCTTGTCAAGACACTCATTACGAGCGCGTTCTCGCTGGCGAACGCGACCGTTTCGGCGCAGTCGGTGACGGTTGTTGAGTATTACAACCGTGCGCTCGACGCCTATTTCATGACCGGGCGCGGCAACGAGCAAACGCTGCTCGACAGCCTGCCCGCAGACTTTTCGCGCACCGGCATGGAGTTCGCCGCGACAGCCGCTTCCGCTTCCGCCTCCGCCGCCGCTACCACTGTGGCGCCGCAAGTGCGCATCTGCCGCTTTTATGTGAACGTCGTCACGCCGCTCACCAACTCGCATTTCTATGGCCGTGAAGGTATTGATTGCGAGTCGATCCGAGCACAGAATCTTCCCGGCTTCAATTACGAAGACATCGATTTCGCTGTGGCGCAACCAGACGCGTCCGGCACCTGTGCCGCAAGCGCGCCCATTCGCGTGTTCCGCAGCTTTCGGGCGGGCACAGCCAGCCGCACGCCGAACCACCGTTACAGTACCAGTCTCGCCTCCTATGACGCGCTCACTGCGGCTAGCTGGACGCCGGAACAAGCCGCGTTTTGCGTCACCAGCGTCAAGGACTCCACGCTGGCACCGGCCTCCAGTTTCAAGCGCGTGCTGTCGCTGCCGCTGACGCCGTTTGCACTCGGTTGTAACGGCCAGTTCTCGGGCACCTCGGGCATCAACTATCCGGGTGCAGAGGTCGAGCCGAGCCTCGCGCGCAATCCCGCCAACTCAAACCACATGGTGGCCGTCTGGCAGCAGGATCGCTGGTCCAACGGCAGTTCGCAGGGGATTACCGGTGCTGTCACCTTTGATGGCGGCAAGACCTGGGCGAACACCCTGGCCGCGTCCTCCCGCTGTTCGGGCGGCAGCGACGCCAACGGCGGCAACTATGACCGCGCGACCGATCCGTGGACCAGCATCGCTCGCGATGGCAGCGCGTTTCAGATGGCGCTTGGCACCAGCGGCACCGCGTTCACCAACAGTGCCATCAGCGCCATGCTGGTGTCGCGCAGCACAGACGGCGGTCGCACTTGGGGTGCGGCCCGGACGCTGGTGCGGGATGCGTCGGCGATCGTCTTTCACGATAAAAACATGCTCACGGTCGACCCTGGCAATGCCGCGTTGGTGTACGCCATCTGGGGGCGGCTGCAGGATAACGGCCACGGCCCCGCATGGTTCACCCGCTCCATCAACAACGGCATCACCTGGGAGCTCGCGCGCGCGGCCTATGATCCCGGCGCAATCAATCAAACGTTCGGCAATCAGCTCGTGGTATTGCCCAACGGCAATCTGGTCAACGTGTTTCTCGACATCATCCGGGTGGCAACGCCTGCGAGCGAGATCGGGCAGCACCTGCGCGTGGTGCGCTCAAGCGATCAGGGTGTGAGCTGGTCAGCCCCGACCACCATCGCCGAATACTTGGGCGTGGGCACGGTCGACCCGGTCACCCGTGACAAGGTTCGCGACGGCGCGGGCGTTCCCTCCATGGCAACCGGAGCCGACGGAGCCTTGCACGTGGTGTGGCAAGATGCACGATTTGGTCGCGGCACCTACGACAGCGTCGCCTATTCACAATCCCGGGACGCAGGCCTCACTTGGTCAGCGCCGGTTGCCGTTAACGCCCGTCTTGATATTGCGGCGTTTACGCCATCGGTCCATGTCCGCGACGACGGCAGCATCGGCGTCACCTATTACGACTTCCGTGCGGACAGCGTCGACCGCACGACGCTACCGACGGTGTACCGCCTGGCAACATCGAAGGACGGCGTGAGCTGGCGCGAAAGCGGGGTGGAAGATGCGTTCGAGTTGCGGCAGGCACCCATCGCGGGGGGCTTTTTCCTGGGCGACTATCAGGCGCTCAGCAGCAACGGCTCGGCCTTCGCCGCACTCTATGCGCGCACCGGTGGATCGGTGGCGAACAACGCTACCGAAATCGTCTTTGCCAGTGTGGCCGATGGATCATTGAAGCGCGCGGTCGCAGTCGACTTCGGCTACGAGGCACGGTTGGTGCCAAGCAGTTTTGTTGTCACGCCTGCCTTCCGTGAACAGGTTCGCGCCAACCTCGAAAGAGTCATCAGAGATCGGCGCGAAAAATTCGCGCCGCCGACGCGCTGAAAAGGTCCCATTACTCCGCCGAAATATTGGCCGCCTTGATCACGCGCTGAAACATCTGCATATCGCGTTTGATGATGGCGTCGAACGCGGCGGTACCCTGAAACTGCACGGTTCCGCCCGCGCCTTCAACGCCTTTTTTAAAGGTGTCGAGTGTCACCGCTTTGGCCATTTCATCGGCGAGCCGTTTGACCACTTCCGGCGGCGTGCCCATTGGCGCAACAAAGCCAAACCACGCGTCGACCGAGAAATTCGGGAAGCCTTCTTCCGCTGCGCTTGGCACATTGGGCAACGAGGGCACGCGCTTGTTGCCCGTCACGGCGAGAATGCGAATCTTGCCCGTTTGCGACAGCGGAATCACGCCGGGTGGCGTGGTGATCACGATGTCGACGTTGCCCGCCGCGAGATCGGTCACTGCGGGGCCAGTGCCTTTGTAGGCGATCGGCGTCATCTTCGTTTCGGCCAGTTGTTCGAGCAGCGCGCCGGAAATGTGGTGCAGCGAACCGGGGCCTGCCGTGCCGTAATTCAGCTTGCCGGGGTTCGCTTTCGCGTACGCGATCAGCTCCTTGAATGTCTTCACTGGCAGCTTGTCGGTGACGGCAATCGCCTGCGCCGAATTGATGATCAGCGCGACCGGCGTGAAGCTCTTCAGCGGATCCCAGTCGAGGTTTTTGTAGAGAAACGCATTCGCCGCATGAAAGCCGGAATACGCGGCGAGCAGCGTGTGCCCGTCGGATTTTGCTTTTGCCACGTAACTTGCGGCAATGTTGCCAGAGGCGCCGGGCCGGTTTTCGACAATGACCGCCTGCCCAAGCGCTTTGGCCAGTGGCTCCGCGATTTGTCGCGCCATCAGGTCAGTTGAACCGCCCGGCGTGACCGGCACGACCAACGTGACTGGGCGCGACGGAAAGGTCTGCGCCGTGGCGTTAAATGTGGCCGCGAGTACGGCGATGCACGCGATAAAAGCAGCAGGGATAGAGCGATTCATGGCGGGTTTTGCTGTGTGGGTTGATAAACGGCGAAGCGTCACAAATTCTATGGAGTGTAATTAGCATCGGCACTCAACATTTACGTATGAACCCTCAAACCAGCACTCTGTTTTCACCCATTCGGGTCGGCGCAATCGAAGCCAAAAACCGCGTTTTCATGGCACCGCTTACGCGCTGCCGCTCAACCTCCGGCACCGATGCGCCGAACGCGATGATCGCCGAGTATTACGGCCAGCGCGCCAGCGCCGGGATCATCGTGTCCGAGGCGACACAGGTGTTGCCCACAGGCAAGGGCTATGTCGGCACACCGGGCATCTACAGCCCCGAGCAGGAAGCAGGCTGGAAATTGGCGACCGCAGCGGTTCATGCAAAAGGCGGAAAAATCGTCGCTCAGTTATGGCACGTCGGCGCGATCTCGCATCCTGATCTGCAACCCGATCATGTTTTGCCGGTTAGCGCGAGCACCGGCTACAACCCCGGCGGTAGCCTCTACACGCAAAACGGAAAAGTGGATCGCGTTGCCGCGCGAGGACTCGAAACCGTCGAGGTGAAAGCGTATATCGCCGCGTACCGGCACTCCGCTGAAGTCGCCAAACGCGCAGGTTTCGACGGCGTCGAAATCCACAGCGCCAATGGCTATTTGCTCGAACAATTCATTCGCGACAGCTGCAACAAACGTACCGACGAATTCGGTGGTTCAACTGAGAACCGTATTCGCTTCACGCTAGCCGTTGTTGACGCCGCGATCTCGGTGTGGGGCAAGGAGCGCGTCGGCATTCGCCTGTCGCCCGTCACCGCCGCCAACAACGCCACGCCCGATAGCAACACGCAGGCAACGTACGGCGCGTTGGTCGAAGCACTCGCCAAACGCGGCATCGCCTTCGTGCATTTCATCGAAGGCAACACCGGCGGTGCGCGCGACCTCACGGGATTCGATTTCGCGTGGGCGAAAAAGACGTTGACGGCGGCAGGCGCGACCTACGTCGCCAACAACAAATATGACCGAGCGATGGCGATTGACGCGGTCGCGCATGGTGCAGCGGACGCAATCGCGTTCGGCGTGCCGTTCATCGCAAACCCTGATTTGCCAGCACGTTTGTCGCGCGATGCGCCCTTAAACGCGGCCAATCCGAAGACGTTTTATAGCGCCGGGCCTGAGGGTTATACCGATTACCCGACACTTTAAGAGTTCGTCGTTCCTGCGGAGGCAGGAACCCAGCGTCTTTGTCGCGGCACCAATTTAGGCTGTGCCAGCGAAGTCACTAGGCCCCTGCCTTCGCGGGGGCGACCCCGTCACATAGCGCGCCGCATCTGAACACAGAAACATGATCGGGTCGGCGATCTCCGCAGTTTCCGCCCTGCGATTCATCGGAACGCGGCCAGCGAATTTTCCAATGCGTTCTGTGTTTTCGCGCGCGCCAGATCTTCCGATACACATTCTGCGAGTCAGATTGTGTTGACATGTCGCAGATCTGAGTAAAAAATACACAGATGCAGCGAAAACTAACCGTCGTCGACCTTTGCAGCGTGAGTGGATATTAGAAGTGGCTTCGCAAAACTGAACAGTGGAATAAGTGGAAACTCTGGGCCTCACGCTGGACCGATGACGGTCTGGCAAGCAGGAGTTACAGATGAAA
>JAYVNO010000236.1:0-3370 GCA_043758415.1 Burkholderiales bacterium | reverse complement strand
ACCTTGCCGTACTTCAGTACGGCTGCGGCTGTGCGCCTTGCCTGACGAAAAAATACATCGATTTCATTCGTCATTGTTTTGATGAAACGAACTACTAGCGCTGCGGTCGGAGCGGTTCCGCCGCGAGTGAGCGCGCTACGGTTCTGACTTTTCCGCTTCTGCCGCCTCAGCGCGAGCGCGATAGCCCTTGAGCTTGAGCCAAAGCAACAATCCGACAGGTAAAACGCCTAAAAACAGTAGGCGCATAATGCCTTTCAACCAAGTGTCTGACACCGCTGCAATCATCATCACGACATACAGCCACCCTATCGCAACGATCACCATCACTTGTTCGCTTTCATACAACTTGCATGTAATCGGATGATACTTTGAGACGATTATGCGTGGGCGTAGCGCAGGCCCCATTGCCAGCCCATCCTGCGATGGGCTACATTCAACAAAGAAGACGAGAGATAGAACGAAGGAGGAGCATGGCAATGAACAACGGAAATCAAATCCCGCCGAGCTTGCAGTCGCTGTTCAGCGGCGCGTGGGCGCAGGCGGCGGGCGCGGCAAACACCAACAATGTAGCACCTGGGCCGGTGGGGTTCGCGATGCCTGCGATGCCACTGATGCCCGCCATGCAGAACATGTCCACCGCTACTGTCACCGCCCCAGAGGCTGGCTGGTGGTGGCTGCCGGCGGTTAAGCCGGAAATGATGCAAGCCGCAGCGACCAAGTGGTTTTCGCCCGACGCCGACATCAAACCGTTGGCCGCAGCCGACCGTCGTTTTCGCTCGCCAGCGTGGGAATCACAGGCGTTTTTTCTGGAAACGCGCAACCAGTATTTGCGTACCGCAGCGTTTTGGCGCGAGCTGGTTGCAAACGCTGATCTTGAAGAGCGCGAGCGCCATCGCGCCAAGTTTTTCCTTGAGCAATTGCTGGATGCCACCGCGCCTAACAATTTCTTTCTGACCAATCCAGACGCCATCGCCAAAGCGGTGGAGACGCATGGCGAAAGCCTCAAGCACGGCATGGAGAACCTGCAACACGACATCGAGCAGGGCCATATTGCGATGACTGACGAGACGGTATTCAAGGTGGGCGTTAACCTCGCCACCACCCCTGGCCAGGTCGTGTTTCGTAATGATTTGATTGAGCTACTTCATTACACGCCAACGCAAAAAACAGTGCACTCGCGGCCACTCTTGATCGTGCCGCCATGCATTAACAAGTTCTACATCCTTGATCTGAAACCTGAGAACTCTTTCGTCGCGCATGCGGTGGCCGAAGGCTTCGATGTTTATCTGGTTTCGTGGCGCAATGTACCTGAGGAATTGAAGACGCTGACCTGGGAGGATTATCTCGAACAGGGCGTGCTGACAGCGATTGACGAAGTGCGCAATCATGCCCATGTTGAAACCATCAACGCGCTCGGTTTTTGCGTTGGCGGCACCATTCTTTCCTGCGCGTTGGCGGTGCTCGCCGCACGGGGCGAGCTCGATGATTTTGTCGAGAGCGCGACCTATCTGACCACACTGCTTGACTTCGACGAACCGGGTGATATCAAGGCATATTTGGGTGAGAGCACCTATCAACTGCGTGCGCAGACGCTGGGCGAAGATGGCACTAAAGGTTTGATGAAAGGCTCGGAGCTGGCGCAGTCGTTTGCCTCACTGCGCGCCAATGATTTGATCTGGAATTACGTCGTCAACAATTACCTTAAGGGCCAGGATCCGCCAGCGTTTGATCTACTCTACTGGAACGGCGATTCAACCAATCTGCCGGGCCCGATGTACCTGTATTACCTGCGTAATTTTTATCTCGACAACAAGCTCATCGAGCCTGACGCACTGCAGATGATGGGCGAGCCGATTGACCTGTCGGCGGTGGATATTGCAACGTACGTGTTCTGCTCGCGCGAGGATCACATCGTGCCGTGGAAGAGCGCATTTGTATCAGCCGAATTGTGGGGCGGCGAGGTCGAATTTGTGCTCGGCGCGTCGGGTCATATCGCCGGTGTGGTCAATCCGCCAGGCCCGAAAAAGCGCAGTTACTGGAGCGGCAAATGGCCTGCCGAAACGCCCGAAGCATGGGACGAAAAATCGAAAGAAACGCCCGGTAGCTGGTGGCCGCACTGGTACGCGTGGCTGGCCAAGCGCTCGGGGAAAAAAGTTGCGGCGAAGCAACCGGTGAAATCAAAGCTGGGTGCAGCACCCGGCACGTATGTTTTAGAAAAAATCTAACCGACAAATTCAATTTCAAAGTCACAAAAAGGAGAGAAACATGGCACGCGTAGCACTCATCACAGGCGGTATGGGCGGTTTGGGCGAGGCAATCTGCATCAAGATGGCCGCACTCGGATATCAAGTCGTCACCACCTATTCGCCGGGTAACAAAACGTGGAAAGAGTGGCTCGATTCAATGAACAAAATGGGCTACGGCTTTCGCGCTTACGCCTGCGACGTAGCGGACTATGACTCCGCGACCGCCTGCGTGGCGCAAATTGTCAAGGAAGTCGGCCCGGTCGATGTGTTGGTCAACAACGCTGGTATCACGCGCGACATGACGTTCAAGAAGATGGACAAAATCAATTGGGACGCCGTAGTCGCAACCAACCTTGATTCCACCTTCAACATGACCAAGCAGGTCTGCGACGGCATGCTCGAGCGCGGCTGGGGCCGTATCGTCAACATCTCGTCGGTGAACGGCCAGAAGGGCGCGTTCGGGCAGACCAACTACTCTGCGGCAAAAGCTGGCATGCACGGCTTCACCAAGGCGCTTGCGCTTGAAGTTGCGCGTAAAGGCGTAACGGTGAACACGATTTCCCCAGGCTACATCGGCACCAAGATGGTCATGGCCATTCCGACCGACGTGCTGGAAAGCAAAATCATCCCGCAAATTCCGATGGGCCGCTTAGGCAAACCGGAAGAGGTCGCGGGTTTGGTGGCGTATCTCTCCAGCGACGAAGCGGCGTTTTTGACTGGTGCGAATATCGCCATTAACGGCGGTCAGCATATGAGCTAAACGACGAATCTGGGCATATAGCTTTTGGCTGTATGCCTTGTTCGATAGGGACGTAGGCTTGGTTTTCAACTAAAGTCGATAAGTGGCGTTTTGTTGCGCTATGCCCATATTCGGTGAGCGTTTCAATGAAAAGTTGATAGGTGAACTTACGTAGGGTGGGCAACTTGTTGCCCACGTTGCGTTGCGATAACGGCGACCCGTGGGCAACAAGTTGCCCACCCTACAAACTGACCGTGAAACTTATCGTTCCCACCTTCGCTGCCATGACAAGTTTGAGCTATGTTGGCGTTGTTTGAAGCCGCCGAATGCGAAAATAGCGACTTCCCCGCAACCCACCCCGCCCATGACCAGTCCCGCCGCCGAC
>JAYVNO010000235.1:0-3378 GCA_043758415.1 Burkholderiales bacterium | reverse complement strand
TTTGCGACTTCTGCTCCGGCAAAACTGATGCGTCCTGCCGTCGGCGTGAGCCAGCCACAAAGGCATTTCACCAGCGTGCTTTTGCCCATGCCGTTGCGGCCCAAAAGGGTGGTGACTTCGCCTTCGCGAATGGTGAGGTTCACGTCGAACAGTACGCGGCTTGAACCGTAGCCTGCGGCGAGATTTTCGACGTGAAGGAGGGCGCTCATAGTGTGACCTCTGCGCCCTTGTAGTAGCGGCTTGCCGCGACCCAATTGGCGAAAGGAAGAGGTCTCGGCAAGCCGCTACTACAAGGGCAACGGTTACGCAAATTCATACTTCTTCCTCACCCAAATACGCTGCACGCACCTCGCGATTTGATCGAATATTGTCCGGCGTGTCAGTCGCAATGATGCGCCCGTACACCAGCACACTTACCCGATCCGCCAGCGCGAACACCGCCTCCATATCGTGCTCAACGAGCAGCATCGGGTAGCGGCCTTTCAGCGATTTAAGCAGCGCAATCATCAATGCAGACTCGCCCTGACTCATGCCTGCCAGCGGCTCGTCAAGCAGCAGCAAGCGTGGCTCGGTGGCCAGCGCCATTGCGATCTCTAACTGACGCTGTTCGCCATGCGCCATCGTTGCGACCAGCGTGTTGCGCATGCTCGCGAGACCAACCGTGGCCAACGCCGCATCGGCCCGAAGCATGGCGTCCTGATCGTCGTGCGCGTTTTGCCAGAACTGAAAATTGTGCTTCTTGTGTCCGGCACGCGCGTTGACGGCAAGCAACACATTGTCGAGCGCAGAGAACTCTTTGGCGAGCTGGGTGATCTGGTAGGTGCGCGCCAAGCCAAGCCGTGCGCGCTGATGCGTGTTGAGCCGCGTCACATCCTGCCCCAGCACATGTACGCTACCTTCATCGGATTCGATTTCGCCTGCAAGCTGGCCGATCAACGTGCTCTTGCCCGCACCGTTGGGGCCGATGACAGCATGCAGTTCCTGCATCTCAACGGTCAGTGAAACATGATCGGTAGCAAGCACACCGCCGAAGCGCTTGACCAGCGATTTGGTAATCAGCGCGCTCATCGTTTGAGTGACCCGAACACGCCGCGTTTCAGCACCAGAGCTACAACAAATATGAATAGGCCGAGCAGCAACATCCAGTTGGATTTGTAGTCTGGCAGAACGTGTTCAATCAATGTGGGTAGGGCCTCTTCAAGCGCAAGCAAAATGATCGCACCGACCACCGGCCCAAACACCGTGCCCAGTCCGCCCAAAATCACGATGACAATCAGTTCGCCGGACACCGTCCACGCGCCGTAAGAAGGGGAGGCGAACAGCGTAAGGTTTGCGAGCAATACACCTGCAACCGCGCACACAACCGCTGATGCGATGTACGCCACCAGTTGATATTGAAAGATCGGATGCCCCAGCGCAACGGCGCGCCGCGCGTTGGCTTTGCTGCCACGAAGCACCAGACCAAACGGACTCAACACTGCGCGCCATGACAAATACAACGCAACGAGCACCGCAATGAACGCGGCGTAGTACAGCGTCACGTTATTCGATAAATCAAACACGCCAAAACTGCTGCGCGCTGCTACTGTCAGGCCGTCGTCACCACCGTAATCTTTAAGGCTCACCGCGCCAAAAAACAGCATTTGCGCGAAGGCCAGGGTGATCATGATGAAGGCGATGCCAGTGGTACGCAGCGACACCGCGCCCACGCCCGCCGCGAGCAACGCCGTGGTGCTGATGGCAATTGCAAGCTGCGTGAACCCCGACGTGATGCCGTGACTCGCCGGAATGGCCACCGCGTAGGCGCCAAGCAACACATACATCGCGTGGCCCAAGCTCACCATGCCGCCGAAGCCGAGGATGAAATTCAAGCCAATCGCTGCGAGTGCGTAGATCAGGATGCGCGTGGTGAGGCTGACGTAGTAGCTGGCATCGAATGCGGCTGCGATGATGGGCAGCACAGCAAGTAATACCAATACGATGATCGCGGTGACGGCGCGAGGTGACGACCACGCAATCGGCTGTGGAAAAAACTTCATCGCGTCACACTTGTGCTTGCTGGAAATAACCCCTGCGGTTTCACTGCAAGCACCACCGCCATGAACAGGTAAATCAGCATCGATGCCAACGCGGGGCCAGCCGCATCCGCTGTGCTGCGCTCGAACAGCGTGCGCATGATCGTTGGCATAAATGCTCGCCCCAACGTGTCCACCACACCCACAATCAACGCAGCCAGAAACGCGCCGCGAATGGAGCCCAGACCGCCAATGATGATGACCACTAGCGTGAGAATCAACACAGGCTCACCCATGCCCGGTTGCACTGAAACGATAGGCCCAGCCATCACACCGGCGAGCCCCGCAAGCGCCGCGCCTAGCGCGAAGATGAGGGTGTTTAACCACTTGATGTTGATGCCGAGCGCCGCCACCATATTGGCATTCGTCGCGCCCGCGCGAATGAGCATCCCGACGCGTGTTTTTTGAATCAGCACGTAGAGACCAAACGCTACAGCGATACCCGCGCCGATGATGGCGAGACGATAGCTCGGGTAGGTAAAACCAAAAATATCCACCGTGGATGAGAGCGCCTGCGGCACCTGCATAAACACCGACGAAGGCCCCCAGATGATGCGGATCAGTTCGTTGAAGAACAGGATCAAACCGAACGTGGCGAGCACCTGATCAAGGTGGTCACGTTGATACAGTGTGGTCAGCGCAAATCGATCCAGCAGCAGGCCCACGAGGCCCGCGCCAACCACCGCTGCGACTAGCGCAAGAAGGAATGACTCAGTGTGTGTGAAAGCTGCCGCGCCGAAATATGCGCCCAGCATGTACAGCGAACCATGCGCCAGATTGACGAAACTCATGATGCCGAAGACGAGCGTGAGTCCTGCTGCGAGCAGGAACAGAAGCACCCCGAGCTGGAGACCGTTGAGTAGTTGAGAGAGAGCAAGCTGGGTCGTCATAGCCAGACCGGAACATGTCCTATAGCTTTAGGCTGAAAGCACCATTCCATATGGGCATACCCACCATTTATGCGAATTGTTGACATTACGCACAAAACGCCGGTTTGCCCATGTTGGATGTACGTTTCACGTTGGAGTTGTTGGTGAGAGCGCCAATCTGAATTCACGTTTTCGCGGCAATGACGAGTGGTAGGGTGGGCACCCCTGCCCACCAAACGGCTGCAAGCTAGCCTTGCCTGCGCTAGGAGTCTGTCGGGTTTGAAACATCGTAGCGAAAATTCGCCCGCCCGAGGGCAGATTTTGACTGTTTTGCGGCGGCAATATCGAGATATTGCCCAAAAAACAGGCGAAATATGCACCGGGCTGGCGGATTTGCAGCCGATGCTTTTCAAACCCGACAGACTCCTAGCTAC
>JAYVNO010000234.1:0-3385 GCA_043758415.1 Burkholderiales bacterium | reverse complement strand
GAGCTGTCCATCTGCTCGTATCAGCCGGAAGACCTGCTGCTGCGCCCATCGTTCATCGCGGCCTGCAAAGCGGAGGTTGAAATGCTTGCCGCAAAGCTCCCGCCCAAACTTGCTGCCATCGTCGGCACGCCGTGGCGCGACGAAACGGGCCTCTACAACGCAGCGGCAGTACTGCGAGGCGGCAAGATCGAGGTGATCTATCGCAAGAGGGAGTTGCCGAATTATTCGGTGTTCGACGATAAACGCTACTTTCAGCACGGAGACAGCGCGACGGTGTTTGAAGCGGGTGGCGTGCGCGTCGGCCTGCTCATCTGCGAGGATGTGTGGTTGCCGCAAGCAGCGGCGCTGGCCAAAGCGGCGGGCGCGCAGGCTTTGGCTGTGATCAATGGTTCGCCGTACGACTCCGAGCATCTGGCGGCGCGCGAAGCCGCATGTCGTGAGCGTTCTGCAGAGCAGGGCTTGCCTGTCATCTTCTGCAATTTGATCGGCGGGCAGGACGAAATTGTTTACGACGGCCAGTCCTTTGTGATGAACGGCAAAGGTGAGGTGACGCAGCGCTTGCCGGGGTTTGTTGAAGCCACCGCAGTCGTTGAGTTCGATAACGCAGCACCCAAACCCGTCCGCTACAACACGCCACAATCAACCGCCGCCGACGTCTACGCCGCGCTCGTGCTCGCGGTGAAGGATTACATCAACAAGAACCGCTTTCCCGGCATCGTACTCGGCTTGTCGGGCGGCATCGACTCCGCCGTCGTGCTCGCCATCGCGGTGGACGCGCTTGGACGTGACCGTGTGCGTTGCGTGATGTTGCCGTCGAAATTCAACGCCAGCATCAGCTTGGAGGACGCGCGCTGGATGGCCGGGATGCAAGGAATTCGCTACGACGAAATTCCGATTGAGCCGGTGTACGAGGCGTTCGCCGCCGCGCTCGCCGACCAGTTCAAGGGGTACGCGGAGGACGCCAGCGAGGAGAACCTGCAGTCGCGCATTCGCGGCACCATCCTAATGGGCATCTCGAACAAGACCGGCAACTTGGTGCTCACCACGGGCAACAAGAGCGAGATGACCACCGGCTACGCCACGCTCTACGGCGACATGGCCGGCGGCTTCGGTGTGCTCAAGGATTGCGACAAAGAGCTGGTGTACGAGCTCGCCAACTATCGCAACACGCTAGGCCGCGTGATCCCCGAACGCGTCATCACGCGCGCGCCGTCGGCAGAGCTGAGGAACGACCAGACCGATCAGGACTCGCTACCGGAATACCCAATCCTCGACGAAATCATGTCGCTCTACATGGAGCACAACCTCTCGGCGGCGGACATCAAGACGAAGGGCTTGCCTGCAGCGGATGTGGACAAGGTGGTGCGCTTACTGCGCATCAACGAATACAAGCGGCGACAGGCACCGGTGGGACCGCGCGTCACACCGCGTGCTTATGGGCGGGACTGGCGGTATCCGATTACTAGTGGGTGGCGAGAGTAGCATCCC
Organism: Burkholderiales bacterium; assembly: GCA_043758415.1. GTDB lineage: Bacteria > Pseudomonadota > Gammaproteobacteria > Burkholderiales > Casimicrobiaceae > Casimicrobium. The sequence continues at coordinate 1,897 of JAYVNO010000234.1, read as the reverse complement.
GCTGTCCGCAATCAAATGTCGGCAATCGCCCTTGCAAACATCCGAAAATCATCAAGGTGTCGCGTGCAGATCGCGTGAACGATGGCCCAATCCATGGCTTCGTATTGATGGACGGCGAGATTGCGAAAACCAACTGCGCTTTTCATGCGTTTAGCGAGTTCAATGTCCAGCGTTCCGTCTGCGGCCAGCGTATCGAACGCACCGCCCATCGTTGTCGGCGCAGCGTCGCCTCCTCTGGAAATGCGATGCAGCGCGAGATCAACACAAAGCTGAACCGCACGGCTCAAGTTGAGCGCTACGATGTCCTGCGCATCGACATCTTTTGCCAGCGCGGCAGCCGTGGACGGGCAACGCGCTTCAACGCGTGCGATGCATCGTCGCAAAGACTCCAGCTTGGCTGCGATTACGTCTGCGTCCATGCTTCGCGCCTTTCGCGCAACGTGCGCTCGATGAGCGGCGCAAAGTCGGCATAGTCGATCAACGTGCGAGCGGTCTGACTCGCCCAAATTTCATCCGTGCCAAAGATTCGCTTCCCGTTCGTCAGCGCTTCGCGGGCAACGATTGGCCCAGCGGTGCGAAAGTCAATCAGGTCGATTGTTCGCCCTGTGAGATTAGCTAGCGCTTCGATGACTGCAAGCTTTTGCGTTACGTCCAGCGGGTTTGCGTAGCGAACTGCTACGTCGAGGTCGCTATCAGCGCGCGCTTCAGAGCGGGCCACGGATCCAAAGACAACGGCGAGTTCTAGTGGTGTAACCACCCTCAGCGCGTTCACGATTTGGCTTAGCAGCGACGTATCCATGATTGGCAGTTTAGCGGGATTGCCACGCGACCTTCGCGCAATTTGCATGGATCACGTCGTTGCAAGCGTTAGGGCACCGTCGTGCTCGCCATCGCGGTGGACGCGCTCGGTCGCGTCCGCGTGCGCTACGTGATGTTGCCATCAAAATCAACGCCAGCGTCAGCCTGAAAGATGCGCGTTGGATGGCCGGAATGCAAGGCATTCGTTACGACGAAATTCCGATTGAGCTGGTGTACGAACTCGCCAATTACCGCAATACGCTAGGCCGCGTCATCCCAGAGCGCGTCATCACACGCGCGCCGTCGGCAGAGCTGAGGAACGACCAGACCGATCAGGACTCGCTGCCCGAATACCCGATCCTCGACGAAATCATGTCGCTCTACATGGAGCACAACCTCTCGGCAGCAGACATCAAGGCGAAGGGCTTGCCTGCGGCGGACGTCGACAAGGTGGTGCGCCTGCTGCGCATCAACGAATACAAGCGGCGGCAAGCGCCCGTCGGCCCGCGCGTGACCCCGCGCGCGTATGGGCGCGATTGGCGATATCCGATTACTAGTGGGTGGCGGGAGTAGTTTTTTTGTTTTCGGCCTGTTTCTGAGTGGGTGCCCGCCCCGCCTCGATCCGCCGTCATACTCGCCACAGGCGGGTATCCAGAACGTCGCAACGAGAGTCGGTCTTTTTGGCGCGACTGCGCCGGCCAACTTTCTGGATTCCCGGCTTCGCCGAGAATGACGCCGACTTAAGAGCCGCAACGATTTGATTTATTTTCTTTCGGCAATCCATGTATGGAAATCAACACCGTTGGCGAGTTGCTGCACTGGTCGTACGCCAATCTTGCGATGGCACATTCAGCAATCACAGCGAAGACTGAAAAGTACGGGCGAATGCAGTTCATGATTCGCTCGCGCCTTTACGCCGGGCTGAACAAACAAACCATGAACATCGGCTCACTCGCAGATGACGAGCGCTTAAAAATGGTTCTACCGCAGGCGTGTTGCTCTAGAAGTGGCTTCGCAAAACTGAACAGTGGAATAAGTGGAAACTCTGGGCCTCACGCTGGACCGATGACGGTCTGGCAAGCAGGAGTTACAGATGAAA
>JAYVNO010000233.1:0-3390 GCA_043758415.1 Burkholderiales bacterium | reverse complement strand
TTGTCGCGCGGTGCTCGCAATCCTCACGTACCAGGGCGTACGCTGCGGTTGCTGCGCTCCGGGCTCCTAGCACTGCATCCCCAACGAATTATTAGAGGCGCCCCGTAGTGACCATTCGGCGGTAATGCGCCTTGTTGCGAATCGGCGCAATGTCAGTAGCGTCGATATTTCGGCTATGCGGCGACACGCGCCACCAACGGAAACGCATCTGGTCGCCGAATCGACCGCACAGACAAATCCACATCGAGGTCGGCCAGTAGAGATGATCCGGGCTAGGCCACTCGACGTTTGAGAGTTGCGCAATAGTCGCGCGCCGAAACCACGGAAATTGTTCAAACGGAAGCAGTACCTCCTCATCGGCAAGAAGAAGCCAAAATCCATGCTGCGAAACGTGTGTAACTTCAGGGGCCGAAGTGTTGGTGCCAGGCATTGTTGATTTCCTCGAAATATGATTCAACGATGGTTTGGGCGGCGCGCAGTTGACGAGCGTCAAGTCCGGTTGATGTCGCCCAATGAATGTGTGGGGTCAACCAGAATTTTGCCTCGCCGTCAGGGTGCGCAACATGAACGTGAATTCGCTTCTCTTCTCGCTAGAAAAAGAAGAAGCGAAACTGCCCATCGCGAAATACGGTTGGTGCCATAGGGGTACTCTACACCGGGTGTCGGCGTTTACGGCGACAACGCTCCGCTAGTAACATCTACGCTCCAAGCCACACGCCTCAATTCCTGCTATGCCCGCCTTCCCCGATCCCCGCGAAACACGTTCTTCTGCCGAGCGCGAAGCCGATCTTTTTTCGCGATTAAGCAAGCAGATCGCTCACGCCAAAACAGCAACTACCGCATTCGCGAAATCACTTGCGGACGTTGATGGGTCAAACGTAGCTTCCCGCGCCGAACTCGCGAAACTGCCCGTTATCCGCAAAGGAGAATTGCTGGAGATTCAACAAGCATCGCGTACAGCCAAAGGTGATCCATTCGGCGGTTTTGCTGCAATGGGCTGGGGAACTCACCCAAACAGGGCTGCCCGCGTGTTCGCCTCCCCCGGTCCGATTTATGAGCCTGAGGGCCACGGCTCCGCAGCGTACGCACGCACCGCACGCGCGCTCTATGCGGCGGGCTTCCGCGCGGGCGATCTGGTACACAACACGTTCAGCTATCACATGACGCCGGGCGGGTGGATCATGGATGCGGGCGCGGTGGCGCTCGGCTGCACGGTGTTCCCGGCGGGTGTGGGCAACACCGAGCAGCAGATCGTGGCGATGCATGATTTGCAGCCGACGGCGTACACCGGCACGCCGTCGTTTCTGCGCATCTTGCTGGAAAAAGCGGACGAGCTCGGCACGCCAATCACGAGCCTGAAACGCGCGTCAGTCTCTGGCGAATATTTCCCGCCGCAGTTGCGAGAAATGCTCAAAACGCGTGGCATCGTCGGCACGCAAACCTACGCGACGGCGGACCTCGGGCTCATCGCGTACGAAGCACCCGACGCGAACGGTAACGTGCAGGGCATGGTGATTGACGAGGACATCATCGTGGAGATCGTGCGCCCCGGCACGGGCGATCCGGTGCCCGAAGGCGAAGTGGGTGAGATCGTGGTGACGACGTTCAATCCGGACTATCCGTTGATTCGTTTTGGTACGGGTGATTTGTCAGCCGTGCTGTCCGGCCCCTGCCCCACGGGCCGCACCAGCATGCGCATCAAAGGTTGGATGGGCCGCGCCGATCAGACGGCGAAAGTGAAGGGCATGTTCGTGCATCCGTCACAGGTGGCGGAGGTTGCGAAGCGCTTCCCTGAACTTGGGCGTGTGCGCCTCGTCATTACCAATCCTGACCAGAAGGACGCGATGGCGTTGCATGCCGAATGCGCGTCGCCCAACGACGACCTCAAGGCAAGAATCACAGCCGCGTTGCGCGACGTAACCAAGTTGGGCGGCGAAGTTGTGTTCACCGCAACGGGCGCGCTGGCGAACGATGGCAAAGTGATTGACGACGCCCGAACATACGAATAGCGTAGCCATCAGCTTTTGCATGAAAGCACGATTAAACTGGGGCTAGCGCTCGCTTTCAGCAGAAGTCGGTTTCTTACCTATCTGAGTGCCAGCCCCAATACGGCGGTCATTTCAGCTCAAAGCCGATGGTATTTCCCGCCGCATTGAGCCGAATGTTTGCGCCGTCAAACTATGGCATCAGCGCTGCCAGCCACGCTTCGATGTCGGTGAACGTTGATCGGGCGCGGGGCGTTGCCCCCAATGCATTGGCAATCAACGCATCCCCGCGCAGCCCCAGCATGTAGCGCACGATCAGCAGGCCATCGGTGGCCGGATCAATCGTGCCGTTGCCGTCGATGTCGAGCAGCGTTCCCATCGACGTCAGGTACGTTGCCATCACCGCTGGATCGGTGATCGTCGCGCCCGCCACGCTCGTGCCCGCCGTCAGCGCTGGGCCGCGCACCCCTTGCATGAAGCGCACCACGATCAGGCCGTCGAGCAGCGAGTGATAGCGCGTTGCCGCGCCACTGCCATCGACGTTGAGTGTCGGCACAAAGTTGGCAGTCACGCTGCGTGCGGCCGTGACATTCGAGAGCACGCAGCTCGCGCCGGTGCAGTCGCCGCTCCAACCGCCGAAAGAATAAGGCGCGTTGGCGGTGGCTGTACAGGTGCTAGTGCTGCCGAAGTTCATCGGGTTCGGGGTGCAGCTCACTGTGCCACCGGCCACGGGATTCGCTGCGGTCGTGATCGCGTAGCTAATGAGCGTAAAACTTGCGGTGACCGTCTTGACGCTGGTGACGTTGCTTAAAACACACGTCGCCCCGGTGCAATCACCGCTGAACGCGTTGAAGGTATAGCCCGTGTTGACGGTCGCGGTGCAGGTGCTGCCGCCGCCGGCTAACACCGGATTGGGGGTGCAGGTGACCGAGCCGCCAGCGACCGGACTGGCGGTAGCGGTAATGCTGTAGCTTGGCACATTGACCAGCGAGCGCTTTTGTGGCGCAGCTGCGTTGTTGCCATCACCCGCCTGCGACGCGCGGATGCCGCAGAGCGCTGGTGCCAGGGCGGTGACGGTGTTGCCGCTCACCGTGCAGGTGGTGGGCGTCCATGTATCAAAACTAACCGTCAGCCCACTGCTGGAGGTTGCTGTAAATGTCACCGCAGCGGCACCGAGCACGACCGGTGGCGTAAAACTAAGGGACTGGTTGCGCAGCACATTGACCGGCGTCAACCGATTGCTGGTGCTGCCGTCACCGAGTTGGCCCACGTCGTTCAAGCCCCAGCACTTGACGCCGCCCGCTGTGGTCAGAAGTGGCCCCGGTTGTCTGAACAGCAAACCCCGATTATTAAGTGGAGGTTGGGCGGGTTGAAGCGCGATGTAGCTTTATCCACAGGCTGTGCA
>JAYVNO010000232.1:0-10575 GCA_043758415.1 Burkholderiales bacterium | reverse complement strand
GTTGCTCCAGTGTTTGAGTTCTTGCGCTTTCTTTTTCCATCAATCTTTGACTGCCAAAACCTAATATAGTTCATACTTTATTGGGCCTTATCTATAAGACCATATCAAATAAGGCTTTCAGCAAAAAGCTAATAACGTTTCATGCCACCCAACGAAACTCCTGCCCTGCAAATCGCTCCGCTGCACCACAGGCTGCCAGATGCGCCTGCAGCGCTTTGCGAGCGCGGTGAACGCGCACCCAAATATTCGCCTCGGACAATCCCGACCGAGCGGCGATGGACGCGGTCGTTTCGCCCTCGACTTCGCGTGCCATGAAAACCTCGGCTACACCCGACGGCAGCTTCACCAACGCGTCGTTAATCTGCGCCAGCAACTCGGCGCGCTCGCAGGCATGCTGCGGATTATCGCCCAGATCGCCAGCACCGGAGGCGAGCATCGCGGCGTTCATTTCGTCGTGCACCCGCTCCGGGTCTTCCGAGGTAATCGCGACGAAACGGCAGCGGGCGCGCATCACGTCAGCGAGCTTGTGTTTGAGGATGCCTGCGAGCCACACGCGGTACGTGGAGCGGCCGCTGAACGTGGCCGCGTCGGCTGAATCATCAATCTTGGATTTTGCCGATTGCAACGCCGCCAGAAACGTCTCCTGCACCAGATCGTCGGCCAGCGCGGGATCTCCAACGCGGCGCATCGCGAAGCGGTACAAATAGTCGCGGTGCAGAGCGGGATCGGACTCGTCCGCAGTGAAGGCCACGATTGTGGATGAGGTGGGAGCGGCTGCAATCATGAATTTCTCCTCGGACTGTTATCGTTTGTCCGTGGGAAGAATTTTGGTGAGCCTGAATCACAGCTTTATCGCGGCAACATATCAATTTCATAACAAATCGTGCGCCACGACTGTCAGGTAACAGCCGCTGCGTGGACATAGGAAGATGGAGATGTCAAAAATTCTGGTCGTCGAAGACAACGCCGAAATCGCGCAACTGATTCGTATGCACATGGAGGATTTGGGGCACAGCACGGTTTGGGAATCGGACGGCAGCCGCGGGTTGCTCAGGGCGCAGAGCGAAGCGTTCGACCTGATCGTGCTGGACCTGATGCTGCCCGGTAAAGATGGGCTAGAAATTTGCCGCTCACTGCGCGCCGACGCGAGCAAATACACGCCGATACTCATGTTGACGGCGAAGAGCGGCGAGATTGATCGCGTCGTCGGCCTTGAAATGGGCGCTGACGATTACCTGAGCAAACCGTTTTCTATTCCCGAATTGCAGGCGCGCGCCAAAGCGCTGCTGCGTCGCGCGGAGCGCATGGGGGCGTCAAATTCGACTGCACGATTGAGCCCCGCACCGAGCAACACAATCCATTTCGACAAGCTGTCGATTGATCCAGATCGACGCGAAGTGCGCCTCGATAACAAAGTCGTCGCGCTCACAGCAAAAGAGTTCGAGCTGCTGCATTTTTTCGCGCAGAATCCGGGTCGCGTTTACAGCCGATCACAACTGCTCGGAGCTGTGTGGCGCACCACGCTTGACAGCTACGAACACAATGTCAACACCAACATCAACCGGCTGCGCGCCAAGATCGAGGCCGATCCCGCAGTGCCGCATTACGTGATCACGGTGCGCGGTGCGGGGTATCGTTTCACTGATCCGAGCTAGCCGCAATTGATGCGAGTTTTTTTTAGTTTGCGCGCACGAATCATCGCGCTTGTCATCGTTTTTTGTGTGCTGGTCAGCGCTATTTTTGTCGGCGTTCTCAACTACGCGTACATGGGCTATTACGACGAACTGCGGCAACGACAGGGCAGTGAATTTGCGCGCAACGTGGCAGAGATGTATCCGCAGCTAAGTGATTTCGAAAAACTTGATCGCAGCGACATCGAAAGCCTGTTTGAAAAAATGTTGCTGCTTGACCCACGCAGCGCGATCTATCTGCTCGACGGCGACGGTCGCATTCGTGCGGGCTACACCAAAGAGCGATCCATCGGCAGCAAGGCAAACGTGGCGTTGGAACCGGTGCGGCGATTGCTGAAAGCGCCAGTGGGCCAAACCGTGTTCGGCGATGATCCTGAATTCAGCGCACGACAAAGTCTGTTCGCCGCGGCACCACTTGCCGGAGCTGCTGCCAACTCAAAACCCGTCGGCTATATCTACGTGCTGATGCGACCACCAGACGCTGATGTCAAACGCAGCTTGATCACCAGTTACGCCAACCGCAGCGCGATCGCCGTGGCGCTCGGTGGCGCGTTGGCGGGTGCGTTGCTGGTGTTTGCCGTGTTGTCGCTGATCACGCGACCGCTCAAACGTTTGACCGATGCAGCGGACGCCGTGAGCGCGCAGGACGCGGACGGCGCGCTCAATCTCAACGTGTTGCCGCATGATGATGACGAACTGCGCACGGATGAAATTGGTCGCGTGTCGCGCGCGTTTCGGGCGATGGTGATGCGTTTGCGCGAGCAGGCGCAGCAGGTGAAACGCGTTGATACCAATCGCCGCGAGTGGGTGGCCAACGTGTCGCACGATCTGCGCACGCCGCTGACCTCGTTGATCGGTCATCTCGAAACTATTCAAATGCGCGGCGAACGCATGAGCGTTGATGACCGCGTTCGCTTTCTCGATGTCGCGATGCGTAACGCGCAGCATCTCGACCGTTTGTCGTCATCGCTGTTCGATCTGGCGCGGCTTGAAAGCGACGACTTGCCACTCGATAAATCGCCTGCCCATCTCGGTGAATTTCTGGATGACTTCGTCGCGCGTTTCGCAGCGGTCGCCGAGACGCGCAACATCGCGCTCACCGTGGAATATCCGCCCGGTTTGCCGTTGGCATCAATCGACGCGGCGCTGGTCGAACGTGCGCTGGCCAACTTGATGGACAACGCGCTGCGCTACACGCCCACAGGCGGTGCGATCATGCTCAATGCGGGCTCGCGTGACAACGGTATCGCCGTCACGGTCGCAGACAGCGGAACCGGTATCGACGCAACAGTGCTCGATCACGTCTTCGAGCGCTTCTTTCAAGGCAGCAGCCACCGCGAAGGAGGCGGCCACGCGGGCCTGGGCCTGGCCGTGGTCGAGCGCGTCGCGCAACTGCATGGCGGACGCGCGAGCGCCGCCAACCGTGCGTTCGGTGGTGCCGTCTTTGATCTGTGGTTTCCGATATCTTGAAATCTTCTGCGCAACACGCAAAACCTCAGTTCAACTGCCCGCGTATGAAGCTAGCGTCCCGCGATCAAGCGATGCATACTTCAAGTGGGACGCAACAATGGTTCCTTCGTCAAAAATCAGCCTTGTGGAGTGTGAAAATGTTTAAACCAAGCGCCTGTCGTTCGCGACGTGCTGTGTTGGGGGCGCTAGTCAGCGGCACCAACGGCACACCGGCTCCGATCCCTCAGCGCCAGAGCCTCGGAGGTTTCAATGCCCAGTGCTAACCCACGATGGAAATTAGCCTTAGACGTTGAGCGCTGCATTGGATGCCACGCCTGCTCCGTCGCCTGCAAGGTTGAAAACAACGTCCCCCTCGCCCGCTTCCGTACCAAGGTGTATTACTGGGAGCACGGCACGTACCCCACCGTTACCCGCAATTTCTTGCCCACGTTGTGCATGCAATGTGAAGACACCCCCTGTCTGAAAGCCTGTGACAATCAGGCGATTGTGCGCGGTACCGACGGCATTGTGCGCGTGATCGCCGACAAATGCGACCACCTCGGTGCCTGTGAAAAAGCGTGCCCCTACGGCGCCATCGGTTGCGACGAAAACGATGTTGCCGACAAATGCGATTTTTGTTCGCACCGACTCGACGCGGGAATGGAGCCGGCCTGTGTGGAAACCTGCCCAGCCGAGGTGTTTCACTTTGGTGACGCCAACGACCCGCAGTCCCCCTATTCGTTGTTCATGAGCAAGTTCGGCAAAGAAACAGCGGTTTTGAAACCGGAAGAAAACACCAAGCCATCGGTGGCCTACCGCGGCCACGAAAAGCAGATGGAGAAAAAGATTCCGAAGGGGCGCGTGCATGACCCGTTTTCTTACGAAATCGAAACCTGGACGTCATTGGCACCGGAGTTTCCGAAACCCAAGCGCGTCATCTGGGCCAAAGTGGCCGACGCAAAAGCAGACGGAGGCGAGGTATGAAGCGCCCTGATCTATCGCCTCGCCCAGCGGATGCGTCATCAACGCCCGCCTCACCCGGACGCCGCCGCGCCATGAAGCGCGGTCTCGCGGCCCTGTCAACGCTCGCGATCGGCGAAATTATCCTGCTACTGCCGAATCACGCGCAAGCCTTCTTCGGCCCCTTCAAGAAAAAGAAGGAGCTGGTTGGTCAACGCAAGGCCGTTCGCAACGCCAGCGGTAAGGGTCGGCTCAAAAACGACTACACAAAAGCCAAAATCATTAAGAGCGTGTGCCTCAATTGCTCGACCGTCTGTGGCATTCAGGGTTACGTGATTGACGGCAAACTGGTGAAGGTTGGCGGCAATCCGGAAGACCCGAATAACGGCAAGTCGTTGTGCGCCAAAGGCCAGTCCGGCCCGACGATCAACACTAACGCGGAGCGCATTTTGTTCCCGCTCAAGCGGGTCGGCGCGCGCGGTGAAGGCAAGTGGAAGCGTATCACCTGGGATGAGGCGTACACCGACATCGCGACGCGCATTCGCAAGGCCATCGACGAAGGCAAACCCGAAGAAGTGGCAATCCAGATTGGCCGTTCGCGCATCGCCGAGGAGATGACGCGCTTTCTGAACGCGATTGGTTCGCCGTCGCTGTTCAACCACCGCGCACTTTGCTCGTCGAACAAGCGTGCTGCGAACTACGTGAGTCTCGGCGAGACCGATTGGGAGTCCGGTGACTTCGCCAACAGCAAGTACATCTTGAACGTTGGCTCGAATTTTTACGAAGCGCATCAGGGTGCGATTCATGTCGCCAAACGCATCATTCGTGGGCGCTTCGACAACGGCGCAAAACTGGTCACGGTGGACGTCCGATGCAGCAACACGGCGGGCCGCTCGGATGAATGGTTGTGCGCGAATCCCGGCTCTGAAGGTGCGCTGATGCTCGGCATGTGCAACGCCATCGTCATGGCAGACAAACACGACGCCAAATGGCTCGATACCTGGAGCAATATAAACGCGGCAGAGCTCAAGGTATGGCTCACCAAATACACGCCAGAATGGGCCGAGAGCGTGACCGGCATTGCCGCCAAAGACATTCGCCGCATCGCACTTGAATTCGCGGCCGCTGCGCCCGCAGCGATTGCTTTCACCAACCGCGGATCAGCGGCGCACTACAACGGTTTCAACAATGATCGCGCGGTGATTCTTCTCAACGCGATTGTCGGCTCCATCGGCGCGGTCGGCGGCTATTGCTATGGCGAAGAGCCGACCCGTGTTCCGCCACGCGTGTTTCCGAATCCGCTGCCAATTCCGCCGTCACCCAAAGCCAAAAGTGCGATTGAAGATCCGGTCGAATGGCCGCTCGCGAACAAATGGCAGCGCATGAAAGTCGGCCAAATCGTCTATCGCGGACTAAAGGAAGGTCGCGGCAAGGTGCAGGTGTATTTGAGCTACACGGTGGCTGCGCCGCTGACGTGGCCCGAAGGCCGAAGCCTCACGGTTGAGGTGCTCAAGGACGAAAAGCTCGTGCCCTTCCATGCATGCAGCGACGTCGTGTATTCCGAGCAGGCGCACTATGCAGATTTGATATTGCCTGACGCCAGCTATATGGAGCGCTGGGGCCTCGATACGCGCAATAACATGGAGCTGCGCGACTATGTGACGCTGCGTCAGCCCATCCTGGCACCACCGGGTGAGTGCGTGAGTTTTGTCGATTCAATGATCGAAATCGGCAAACGAATCAGCCCGGAAACCGCGAAGTATTTCGCCTTCAAAGACCATGAAGAATGGATGAAAATTCGCTGCGACGGACTCACGGCGAAGGTCGGTGAAGACGGCTTCGAATACATGAAAAAGCACGGTGTGTGGCAGGACATGACGAAGCCGAAATACTACGCGCTCTATGCGTGGGAGCTCACCGCCGCGCAGATGAAGGACACGCGCGTCGACGAAATAACGGGCGCTATTTTTAAGGCGAACACAGCGGACAAGGAAACGAAGATTGGCCTCATGGTCGATGGCAAACCGCGTCGCGGTTTCGCCACGCCATCACGCAAATTCTCGGTTTATCACGAGGACATCGAAGCCGCCGCAAAGGCTCGCAAATTTGATGAAGACGGCGGCAAAGGCATGCCGGACTATTTCCCGGTGCCAAGCTTCGTCAAGATGAAACCCGAGTACCTGCATCTCACCACATTCAAGTGGAACGTGCATACGCAAGGCCGTACGCAATCGCAAAAATTCCTGACCGAAATCGTGCATCACAACCCGATGTGGATCAACGCCAAAACCGCTGCCGACCGAGGTTTGAAAACGGGTGATCTGGTTGAGATCACCACCTACCGTCCTCATGGCCACGCGATGGGGCCAGGCGCTGGCGACGTGCTCGGAACAGCGGTCATCCCGGTGTGGGTCACCGAAGGCATTCACCCGCGCGTACTTGCCGTGTCCAACACGCTGGGTAACCTGTTCGGAGGCCGCGCCGCTACCGGTCGAAACGGCCGTAAGCAGGACATCCCGGCATGGTCAGACAGCGTGATCGCTGAAGATCAGGACGTCCGCGACGACATCTGGTGGGACACCCGAAACGGCGGCACCGGCGCAGGCTTCAACATCAACGCTATCCTGCCGATCCAGCCCGCACCCCTGGTAGGAATGCAGGGGTGGTATGACACGGTTTGCTCTATTCGGAAGATTTAGCGGTAAACCGCACCGACGAAAAAAATGGCCTCCAACGCCAAACATCGGAGGCCATTGTTTCAGCCGGTAATTTGCAACACCGGTAATGGTTTACCGGTGCGCCAGACTATCACGCGAGTGAACGCAACTACTCTGTGCCGTCGGTTGCGCTGGCGACGCAGAACACAGGTCCTTCACCCACAAAACCCTTGCCGATCATCTCGTTGTAGCGGGCCAGGGTGTTGGTGTAGCGATGGTTGCCATCGTTTTGCGCAGCGCGGTTGTTAAACGCCCGATAGATGGCGTTGGGCGCAGAAGCCGGACAGACACCCGCGACTGGAATCTGCACCGCAAAGTCTTCGTTTTCATACTCAAAAACAGGGTTCTTCAGCCCGCGGATCAATTCGCAATCAGCTGGACGACCATAGAAGTGTGTATTGGGCCCGCCTTTGCCCGGCGGCAAATAGAAGCGGCAGATTGCCTCGGTGCCAGACGGCGCGCCCGCAGCGCCGAAGGCGGTGAACTTTGCACCGGTGCGGCGAAACACCGCGGGGGCTGCGTCAAGCGCTGCTTTTTCGCCAGCTCTGCCGGTGATGAAGTACTTGTTCAAGGGGATGATGAAGTACTCAATGACCTCGACGCTGGTGGTGGCGACTGCGGATTGTGCCAGACCGGTAACGACCAATGAGACTGACCGATCAGCCGCAGGCGAACCGCTCTGTTTGCGAATCACGATCGTGTACTCGGCGTTGGCTACGGGGTTTTCAATGAGCACTTGCTTGAAATTACCGCCATTGGCTTCAAACCAATTCTTGGCAATCGTTGCATTTTCAACGCGGTTACTCATACCCGGCACGACCCAGCCCCAGCGCTCTGCAGCGGGGCTGGCACCGACCTGGCGCACCATCACGTCAAAGTTGTAAACCAAACGGCTCTTGGTGGGGTCAATCCCTTCGGCATCGGTTTGCAGCGGGCCTGCATCGTCGATCCACGCGATATTGACCAGCAGCGGCTCGCCGCCTTTGGCAAACACGGTTCGGGTGATTTCGCTGGTTGAATCGGCTGCCGGATTGCTGGCGATTTCCTCCACCACCGAGCCTCGGCTGGTGGCGAGTGTAGCTCCGGCTGGGGAGCGATTTTTGATCGCGAGCGCCGCTTTCTCAACGTTAAGCAAGCCCCAACCAAATTGATGATCGGGCCCCGGACGGCCCAAGTCTTCAGCGGTGCCCAGCATCAGCGCTTTGAGCGTGGACGAGCGCATGAAGCCGCCGGTAACGTTTAGGTAGTACTCCTGCAACAACAACCCGGCCGCCGCCGCCGCTGGCGACGAATAAGAGGTGCCGCTGGAGTCAGCGACAGAGCCGCTGTAGCCCGAATTGGATAGCGCGTTTGTGGTGGCGTCGACGGCTTGAGCCGAGTCAATCGCGGTTCCCCGAGCAACAATTTCGGGTTTTACGCGACCGTCATCGGTCGGGCCCCAGTTGCTGTAATCGGACATCGATTTGTCCGCATTCACGGCACCCACGGCCATCGCGTTTTTGGAGTTGGACGGGCCAGTCATGATGTCGTAGCCCAACTTCGGAGCGCGATTGCCGCTTGACTGCTGCTCGTTACCCGCTGCGACAAACGGCAGATAGTTCGGCGCAGCTATGAGCATCGCGTCCCAATCGCGAGCTTCGGCGTCATAAGCGCCGTAGAGCGCAAGATTGGCCGTTTGCGTGTTCGCGTCGCCATATGAGTGGTTGGAAATCAAGAAACCACTGGCCGCAAAACCGGTCATCTCGGCCAGGTCGTTGGGTGCATCCCACACGCGCGCCGTACCGTTGTAGGCAATGCCACGCGCTGACGGGCGGCTCGCGAGATCGCGGCCCACCATAGTGCCTGCCACGTGGGCCGCATGATTACTGTTGCCAGCGCTGCTCACCACTTGATTGGGCTGATTGGTCACTTTACCGACCAGCAGCTCGTGGGAGACAGCCCCGGTGGCGTCCACAGCAACCGCACCCGGCTCCCAGATACCTGCGATCATGCCGCTCCCAGTGACACTGACACCGAGCGAGCCGCCCGGATAAAGCGAATCGGCCTTGATTAGTTGACCGGACTCACGATTGCTTTTTTGACTGCTTTTTTGGCTGCTGGATTCGCCCCGAGACACGCGGAAAACCGGCTCTCCTGCAGTGTCAATACGCAGCAGGTAGTGGCTCACACCGTTCTTCATCATCTCGCGTTGAACCGTTGGATTGTCAAGCAGGTACTGCTGAACCTTCGCCTCTTCGACTTCAAATTTCAGTTGAAACCTCGCGGCCAATACACCGAGCTCGGTCGTCTCTGACGACTGCCTGACGGCCTTCCGCTGGTCGGCGGTTTGTGCGTTGACCGAGATGGCAGTCACCATTGCCGCGCCTGCGGCGATTCTGAGCCAATTTTTCATACGAACACCTTTAACTTACGGAAAAACGAGAGGGTTTTATTGGACGCCTGCGCGTGCTCGTAGCTGAGTAAATTACAGCGACGCAGAGTGCTGCGGACTACTCTGAATCGTACCAAAATTTCGAGGGATTATCGCGCGCATGTCCTTAAAAATTCTTAAACGTTGCCGGAGTGCGATAGCAGCCTGCTCGCTTGCAAGCTTGCGCGATCGGAACCATCGCGACGCAATGCTTATTGGCACGCGCTAGCCATGTTTCCGAAACCATCGCGCGATCAGTCGGAATGCTTTCGGCTGATTGACGAACCTGATTAGTGACGCGCCTCAGATAGAACTTTGTCATCCTGAATATCGCGAAGGATCACTGCGCCAACGCAAAGGGCTGCCGAAAGCCTTTGCGCGTTCCACCGGATGTTTCGCTTCACTAAACATGACAGCGTGGGTAGTGGCCTATCGGTCTGAGGCAGGTAAGCAAACAGGTTGAGGAATGGCAAAACGACGACTGTTGTGCGGCACCTTTTTCCCATGAACTTCGTTCAATACAGGCTTATTACTGAGTCAACAAAATAAGACCGGGTCGGCAGGCTCCCTCTCCCTCGGGGAGAGGGTTGGGGTGAGGGTCTTGGTGCACGAATGCGTCTTGCGCATGCAATCACCCTCACCCCCGCCCCCGGCCTTCGCCGGGGCAGGCTCTACTCCCCGAGGGAGAGGGCGCGATACCAGTTGCGATAGGACACATTTAGTTGACTCGTTAATAAGTCCATAAATTTCTGATACTCGACTAATGCATTTGTACACAATTTGCCCAACTCCATGGCCGTTTCACGAAGAAAGCTGTACGCACCTATTGGTTTCCACACAACCGTGGCAGCGACTCCGCGCTTTCTGGCGGCGCCGCCTTGCATTCCCGACGGCTAATTACCTCCCCGAGCGCAAAAAACAACTGCCAGTGCCAGATGGGGCTCAGTATCGGGTTGTTCCGCACGCAGGGGTGAAAATTCTGGAATGTGATTTCATACGCATGCGGTGTTTGCCATTATTTTTGTCAATCGAGAGATCGGTGGCGTATCGGCAAAACAACGCGAGTTTCTTTGTATTTTTTCGTCGCTTGAGTAGCCTTACTCTGACTTGAGCGTCGCATATCTAGTGTAGTGTCCCATTCTGTTTGCAACTTAAGCGACGATTGGCACGAATGACTTTTTCGAGGATGTCTTTGGCTTGTGCCGTCCAGATGAAGGGCTTCGGGTTCTTGTTGTGAGGCACGATGTATTCAAAGATAGCTTGGATCAACTCCGGCACACTGCCGTCGAGGGTGCTCATGGCGGCAAACAAGGGGGTGGTGCCATGACGCTTGTAGTCATGCGTCATG
>JAYVNO010000231.1:0-3433 GCA_043758415.1 Burkholderiales bacterium | reverse complement strand
TCGGCGCGAGCTACAACGACTACAACACAACCACGCTTGCCGCCGTTACGCCTGCGCCCGCGCTAACAAATACGTTTTTGCTGGAAAACTCGACAATTCACAGCAACACGTCAACGACTAGCTTCGTAACTTACTTAGCTACGCCGGGACTCTATACGTTCCGCAACGTGACCATCGCCAATAATCAGGTCGGTACTGGCACTAGCGGATGCGGTGGTGGAATCAGCGTTCAGGCGTACCAGGTGTTTTCTGGTGCCAATGCCGTTCAGGTGTTCGTGCAAAACTCCACGATTGCGCGCAACCGTGTCGCTGGCTGTCAGGCTGCGATTGGTTTCGGCTCGTACTCCCCCGCTGGACCTGTACCTGTGTCGGGTACTCTGCTTGTTGAAAGTTCCATCCTCGGTCGCGAAGCTGCGGGGGGAGTTAAAGATGTCATTTACGGAAATGACGCGAGCAAGATTACGCTGCTCAAAACGATCATTGAAGACGGTGCTGGTCCGATGTTTGCCCAATGCAACACCAACGGCAACCGCTGCAACACCAACCCATTGCTAGACGTACTCGCGCTAAACGGTGGCCCGACGCCCACCATGCGTTTGCTGCCCGGCAGCCCTGCGTTGAATGCGGGTAGCAACCCGGCGAGTCTCACCACCGATCAACGCGGCGCAGCTCGCGTGGTGGGCGCTGCGGTCGACATGGGCGCGTTCGAGTCGGGGCCAATTGTGGCCGGTAATTGCAACCTGGATATGGACGGCGACAACCTGCTCAATGGCAACAAGGAAGGCTTGGTGCTGCTGCGCGCCATGCTCGGCTTCACGGGTGCGGCGACCACCGTCGGAACCGGCATCACCGCCGCACAATGGAACACGGCGAGACCGTTGATCAACGCGAACTGCGGGACTTCGTTTCCGTAGCGATTTTCATCATCAGCTTTTCTGTGAAAGTTAGGCTGCACTGGGGCTGATCGCTGAAATGAGAATTTATCGACTTTTCAATAAAAATGCCTATAGCACCAGTGTGAACGTCATTTAACGGAAAAGCTGAACGCCTCGCAAGCGCGAAATCTATACTTGTAGGTGCTGCTCTGCCGCGACCGAAACGCCGTTAAAAAATGTTGGTGCCGCGTGCCATCCTGCCGGGTCGCGGCGCTCAGATTTTGAACGCTTCGAGCGACTCGGGGGCGAACAATTCCTCTAGGCGAAGTAGCCGCTGCGACAGGCCTTGTTCGAAGTGATAACGCGTAAAGGTTTCCAGCGTTTTTCGGTTGCGATCGAGGCCGTATGGCCACCAGTCTTCGCCCATTTCCCGGCGCGCTTCTTCAACGTGAGCGACGAGCCACGGCAACATTGATTTGAGCGCGGCGGTTTCCGCCAAATCCTCATACGTTTTCCGTTGTGACGCGTAGCACGCCTTGGTCAGCGACTGCGCGATCCAGCGATTGGCCTCGTACACGTCGCGGCGTATCACGATCACGTGCATGATTGGGAAGATGCCGGTGTCGCGCCAGTAGGTTCGCTCGACCTCGGCATAGTTCTCGAACAAGCGCTTGACCTTGCCGTCGCCCTTTAAAAAGGAAGAGGGTGCACGTGCGGTGTACAGCGCATCAATCTCGCCATCGTGCAGCATTTGCGAGAGCGTTTGTGTGGGGCCGATGGGATGCAGCTTAATGTTCGGCGGCAACTCAAGTTTTAGTTTTTCGACGCGACCCGTTTCTTCTTCACCACCGAAAAAATAAGGCTGCGCATCGATGGGAACACCGTAGTGATCCTGCAAGATGCCGCGAATCCACACCGGTGCTGTCATCTGGTATTCGGGGCTGGCGATGCGCTTTCCGATAAGGTCTTTCGGGTTATTGATTCCGGAATTTGCATTGATGTAAATGCTGGAGTGACGAAAAAACCTCGATGGAAAAATCGGCAGCGCGATGAACGGACGTTCGGGATTGTTCAGCGAGACGCAGTAGCTTGATAACGACATCTCCGCGACATCAAATTCGCGATGCCGTGCCATGCGGAAAAACGTCTCTTCCACCGGCAAATTCAGGTAGTTGAGATCAATGCCATCGGGCTGCACCGAGCCGTCCATCAACGCGCGAGTACGGTCGTAATTCCAGCAAGCGAAGCTTAGTTTTAGTTTGGACATGGCGTGAGCGTTTACCGAAAATTATTGGATGGCTGTGTCGTGTTCCACGGTCACCCGTGGGCGTCACTTTGTAGGGTGGGCAGCCTCTGCCCACCGTGCGTTAACGTCGCGAAAATGGTTGTCTTGCGTCGGCTCGGCGGGCACGGGGTGCCCACCCTACAACAACTACGAAAACTACGTTGCCAGGTAGGACGGCTCCAACGCAGATTCCTCGCCATCCCACACAGGTTCTGCTGCATACGTCCGCCAGTCCGTCGACTTCGGAACAATCGCCTGAAACGCGCAGACGGACCCGGGTATAGCCATGTCACCCGTGCCAATTGCCGCCGCCCCGCCCCGAAACGCCAGCACCGCGTCCAGCATCAGCTTGCGAAATTCAACAATCGCTAAGTCACTCGCGCCCAGGCGCTCATGCGTGCGATCCGCAATCGGCCCCATCGTCACCCACATCGCGATGTCTTGATTCGGAAAGCCTGTGATGCCGGTGAAGTTTCCCGCCTTCATCGCATCTCGATCCTGCCAAAAATTGTTCTCACGATTGCGTAGCGGACGGTAGGTCGCATCCAGATCAACGCCCACCGTTTGCCCTAAAAATTTGCGCCAGGTTGCGGTGTCTGGCGTTTGCGATTTGTGACCCCAAGCCATGAAGTAGAACGCGGTATGGGTGTCGTCCATCGGCACGTTGATATTCGCCACGTTGTACAGATTATTCGGCGGAATCAACGTCGTCGCTGGCGCGATGAACACGCTGGATCGCACGTAATCATTAGCCGCTGCATTCATGATTGGACGGCGAATCGCAGCGTAGCGAAAGCCGTAGCCCGTGCGCTCAATGTGCAGTCGCGGCGCTTTGTCGGTGGAGGGCCGCAGCCAGGTCGTTTCCGTCACGCCCGCACTGGCAATGCGCGCAGGCACCATGTCCGACGAATGCAGGCTGGAGCTGTGCGCCGAGTCAATCGCGCCCTCAAGGATTTGTGCCCAATTGCAGGGGATGATCGCCTTGGCAATGGTCACTTGATTGTCAGCCGTCGGCGCCCACGCCGGTGGCTTGAAATCGGGCATCGTAGCCGTGTCATGATCTGCACCCATGTAAGCCCACACAAAGCCGCCCCACTCTCGCGTGGGATACGCTTTGTGCTTTACTTTTTGTGCCGCCACGCTTGCTGCGGGCTCCGAGACCATCTCGATCACGTTGCCCTTCACGTCCATCTTCCAGCCGTGATACAGGCAGCGCAAACCGCAATCTTCGTTGCGCCCAAACACCAGCGAAACGCGGCGATGCGGGCAGTAT
>JAYVNO010000230.1:0-10622 GCA_043758415.1 Burkholderiales bacterium | reverse complement strand
CGCCGCCACAGAGTCCAAGCCTTTGAAGGGTCGCGACATCACACATCTCCATCTGTTGAAATGCGCTTATTATTGCATTGTTGATATGGAAATGGAATAAGTTACGCATGTTCGAATCTGCGTAAATCTGCGAAATCTGCGCAATCTGCGTCACAAAATTGATTGTGCCGCGTTAAATCAACAGGATTGCTGCGAGCGCCGCGCCTTCTTCCGACGGTCAACAGGCTCAGTACAGGGGCGAAAAGTAAGCTGCCACGCGCGCTTACATAAACCTGATACCGGCGCGCCCTAAGGCCCCCGTTTTCGTGTACCCGCTACTGGGCAAATTCCAATAGTCGGTCGATTACTTCAGTGACAACGGCGCTCGGGTGGTCTCGGTAGGACTCAACGACTAAATGTGCTGTGTCGATATAAAGCGGATGCCGTAGTTCGTAGAGTTGCTGCAGACGACCGAGTGGATCCGCGACCATCAACAGGGGTCGATCCCGGTTGCGGCGAATACGCTCGTACGACGTTTCAGCGGTTGAATGCAAGTAAACCACCGTACCCCGTTCGCGCAACACGCGCCGCGTTTGCGGATCAAGAATGGCACCACCACCGCTGCCGAGCACGATGGCCTCTCGCTGGCTAAGCTCGTCAATAATGGCCGCTTCGCGGTGGCGAAACGCAGCCTCACCTTCAATCTCGAAGATGGTCGCGACGCTGACGCCCGTGCGTTGTTCGAGCTCGTGATCTGAGTCGACGAACGATAAATGCAGTCGCTTAGCCAAAAGCTGGCCTATTGTGGTCTTGCCGGACCCCATTAGACCAATCAGAAATACGTTTCTGTTCTGCATTACTATGCATGTCGTCGCGCGAGCTGCACTATCGCCGTCAGCACATCATGGATAAAACAGGCGCATGGCCGCCGCAGCAACCCAGCCCTATTGATCTTGTCGTGGTTACTTCACCGTGCCTGCCGCGTCCGACAGGATGCGAGGCGTCAGGAAAATCAACAACTCCTGTTTCACCGTGCCGCGATTGGTTCGCTTGAACAGGTTGCCAATGACGGGCGCATCACCCAGCAAGGGCACCTTGTCCGTGGAATCGGTGACTGTTTCTTCGTATATTCCGCCCAGGACCGCTGTATCACCATTATTTACGATGACTTTGGTCGAAACTCTGCGCGTATTTACGATGGGACTGCCGTCCTGAAATCCGGCAATTGAATCTTTAGTCACGTAGACATCCAGCACTACGCGCCCATCCGGCGTCACTTGCGGCGTCACGTCCAGGCTCAATACCGCCCGAATGGTTTCCACCGAGGATTGACCACCTACGCCGCCAGAGACACGCAGCTTGAACTCCTGACCCTGCGAGATCGAAGCCTTGGTATTGTCGGCAGTAACGACACGTGGGCTTGAAATCACTTTGCCACGATTAGCCGCTTCAGCCGCGGAAAGTTCGAGATTGACCAGATTGCCGTTGCCTAAATTCAGGAAAGTCATCGCAAGCGTGCCCGCAGGGTTACTGACCGGTAAGTTCACGTTGTAAGGAACCGAGTTTATGAAACTGCCAACGCGACCGCCTGTGGTGGTATCGGGCTTAACCTGCCAGTAGTAGCTTGATGGCGAAAAGCCAGTGGCGATGCCCGTGCCGGGCACGTTCGCCTGACTCGGATCGCCCAGCGGCGTCCCTGTGATGCCAATATTGCGACCATTGCTATTGATACCTGCGCCGATGCCAAAGCGCGCGCCGAGTTGGCGACTGAAATTGTCATCCGCGATCACAACGCGTGCTTCGATCAGGACCTGTTTCACGGAAATGTCGATTCGGTTAATCAGCGCACGCACTTGATCGAGCTTTGTAGGGGTGTCCTGCACAATCAACACGTTGGTTCGAGCATCTACGCTCACAC
The DNA here is from genome assembly GCA_043758415.1 of Burkholderiales bacterium. GTDB lineage: Bacteria > Pseudomonadota > Gammaproteobacteria > Burkholderiales > Casimicrobiaceae > Casimicrobium. Next base: position 8,725 of record JAYVNO010000230.1, on the reverse strand, counting down.
TACCCCGTTTGGAAAGCACGCCCGTCGTAGTCGCGCCTGCCCCGGTCCCCGAGGCGGTCGGCACGAGGATTTTGCGAAGCTCTTCGGCCTTCTGATAATTTAACTGAAACATTTCCGTACGCAGCGGTTCGATGTCGGCCACCTGCGCTTTGGCTTCTAGCTCCTGCTTCTCTTTAAGCGCCAGTTCCTCTTTCGGTGCGATCCACACGACATTGCCGTTTTTGCGCATGTCAAGCGAGCGTGCCTGCATGACGAGATCAAGCGCCTGATCCCATGGAACATCTTTGAGGCGCAGTGTCACGTTACCGGTAACGGTGTCTGAGACGATGATGTTCAAGCCGGTAAAGTCGCCGATCACCTGCAGCACCGAGCGCACCGCGATGTCCTGAAAATTAAGCGAAAGCTTCTCGCCCTTGTAGCCGGGACGCGAGCCTTGGGTGAGCTTGTTCGGGTCTTCGACGATCGGCTTGACCTCAATGATCAACCGGTTGTCGGTTTGATAGGCAGAGTGCTCCCACAGGCCTTTAGGCTCAATCACCATCCGCGTGTTTGCACCCTGAGCGAAGGTGTCGATTTGTTGCACCGGCGTTCCGAAATCTGAAACATCAAGCTTGCGTTCAAGATTTCTTGGAACCTGGGTACGCAAAAAGTCGACGATCAACACTTTGCCCTGTGCTTTGATATCGACACCCGAGTTTGCGTCAGACAAATCAACGATGATTCGCCCTTCTCCGGCCTGACCACGCCGGAAATCAACATCTCGCAAACCGAACGTTGCACCATCAGTTTTCACCGCCGCCGAGAAACGACCTGCTTCCGGCGCCGAATCAGCGACGGCTGCGCCCGGAGCATCGAACAATGCCACGATCAGTTTCTTGCCGTCTGACCTGACGTCATACGCTTGAGACTTGGATAAATTAAGCACCACTCGCGTGCGACCCTGAGCCTGAACGACGTTATAGCTGCGCAAGACGGAGTCGGTAACGTCGTTAGTCGCTTTGCCCAGGCTCGTGGTGTTGGCGAAATCAAGCACCAAACGCGGCGGCGTCGCTATGGCGAACACCGATGGCGCAGCAGCCAGCGATTCCTTTAGAGAAAACGTGAGCGTCGTGCGTCCGGCCGCGCCTTTGGCGACGGCCACCTCCTCGATCACGTTCTGCGCGGATGCGAATGACGCCAGCGTCAACGATATCAGCGAGGCGAACAACGCGGTCACCAGCGACGTTCGGCCGCGGTTGCCTGACGCGCGCAAGTGTTGTGTGACATTCATTTCTTTTGCTCCCGCTCCTGCAGCATGATCTTGCTCTGGCGTTCGGCCCAATCGCCCGCGCCATCCTGAAATAGTTCTTTCAACGTGATCTCGCCCTCAACCACCGAGGTGATCACGCCAAAGTTCTGGCCGACATAATTGCCCTGTCGTACCTGAAATACTTTGTTGTCGTTTGCTCGCACCAGCCCCAGCATCGCGTTGCCGCGTTGCAGTGTGCCAACCATTTTGAGTGTCTCTAACGGATACGTCTCAAGGGCTTCTTTACGGCGAGTCAAATCCGGTCCGCGCGAACCTTTGCCGGTTTCAATCTTCCTCGGCTTGAACGGCTCGGCCTGGTCAAACGCGTTGTAGGTGAAAGCCTCGTAGGGGCGAATCGGCGGAATCGGATCAATCTTCCCGCGCGCGGCGACGCCCTGTTCGGCCATCCAAGCCTTCAAATCTTCGTCGTTCCCGCCAGCGCAGCCCGCGATCAAAAACGAGCAGACGGAAAGCACGCTTAAAAGAGCAAGCCGTGTCTTCATTTCGGCGCTTTCAGCGCGTCTTTCGCTTTGCGCTGCTTGGAGACTTCTTCGTCATCCAGATAACGGAACGTCTTGGCGACGGCCTCCATCGTCAGCACCGTGTCTTTGGGGTCCTTATTGATGATCGCGATATCGTTCAACGTCACAATCCGGGACAGCTGCGAAACGTCGCTCGTAAACGCGGCAATGTCGTGATAGTTACCCGTCACTCGCAAGTCGACAGGCACCTCGGCGTAAAAATCCTGCAATCGTTCGCTACTTGGCTTAAATAACTCAAACTGCAAGCCGCGACCCAAACCCGCCTGATTGATGTCGGAGAGTAGCGCGTCCATTTCGCTTTTGCTCGGCAACTGCCGCAGCAGCGTGCCAAATTGTTGTTCGACTTCTTTAAGCTGTTGAATGTACAGGTCCAGATTGATCGCCTGCAACTTCTTGGTGCTGTATTCCTGCCGCAGCACCACTTCCTGCTTCTCTTTGCTTTCCAGTTCGTCATATTGCGGCGACCAGCCGAAATATGCGGCTAGCCCCGTAAGCACAATAAACAACAAAAACACTGCCGCAAGTTTCGCTGGCAGCGGCCAAACCCCAATATCGCGGGGATTCAGGCGCCTAATTTCATCCCAAGTCATCATTCCGCCCTATTTCGTGATCGCTTGCATGACTTTTTCGCGCGCATTAGGGTCCGCTTTTGCTGCGGACGCGCCCGGTTGCGCAGGCTTTGCCGCCGCTACAGGGTCTAACCCCTTCAAGCTAATGTTGAGGCTAAATTCGTTGGCGCGCTGATTTCGATCAGTAACCGCCTTGATTTCTACGAGCTCCGCGCTTTGCAGATACGGTGACGATTCCAGGTTTCTCATCAATGTTGAAACTCGCGCGTTCGATTGCGCCAAGCCCACGAGATTGACTTTTTGACCGGTCTGCTTGACTGCTTTCAGATAGACGCCGTCAGGCAACTGGCGTACCAGTTGATCCACCAGTTTGACCGAGGCACTGCGATTGACTTGAAGCGTCTCCACCACCTGTTTACGCGCTAGTAACGCCGCAGTCTGATCTTTGAGTTTTTTGATTTCGTCAATTTGTTCAGTGAGTTTTTTGTTCTCTACAACGAGCAAATCGTTACGTCGCTGTTGCGTAGCGGTGCGCTCGTCGAGATAGAGTTTTCCGGCGTACCAAAGTGCCGCCGCAGCAACCAGCACACCGACCAGAATGAAGTTGAATTCGCGCTTGCGCTGGGCTCGTTTCGCCTCGCGATGCGGGAGCAGGTTGATGCGAATCATCAGTCAAATCTCCGCATGGCAAGGCCGCAGGCAACCAGTAGCGCCGGCGCGTCAGCTGCCAGCTGGCGCGATTTGACGCCGGGGCTCAGACCCATGTCAGAAAACGGATTGGCTACAGACGCCACCACGTTGGTTCGGCGCGACACTGCATCGGTGAGCCCCGCTAGCGAGGCGCAACCGCCAGCCAGAAGCATGTAGTCAAGCTGACCCTGCGCGCTGGACGTCAGGAAAAATTGCAGCGCGCGCGCCGCTTCGATGGCAAGCGTATCGACATAAGGACGGAGAACGTCGTTATCGTAGTTAGCCGGTAGATTGCCCGAGCGTTTGGCCGCTTCTGCTTCTTCGCCAGTCATGTTGTAAGCGCGCTGGATTTCTTGTGTGAGCTGATTGCCGCCAAACGGGCTCTCACGCATAAAAATCTGCTGATCATTTCGAAATACATAAAACCGGGTGGACGTAGCCCCTACATCGAGCACGCCGATATTTTGATCAATGCCCTTGCCCGGCAGCGCCTCGGCCATCAGTTCGTAGGCGCCCATTACTGCCATGGCCTCAACGTCCATCACGGTCGGCTTGAGGCCCGCAGATTCGAGCGCTGCGACACGATCTTCAATTTTTTCGCGCCGCGCCGCGGCAATCATGATCTCCACCTGCGTGTCGTCGTTTGCCACATTGCCGATCACTGCGTAGTCAAGATTGACTTCGTCCAGCGCGAACGGGATGTACTGGTTCGCTTCGCCCTCAACGGCCAACTCCATGTCTTCTTCGCGCTCGGTGGCGGGCAGCGTAAGGCGTTTGGTGATGACCATACTGGTGGGAAGGGCCGCCGCAGCGTACTTGGTGCGCGAGCCGAGTTTGCGCAGCGCGCGCTCAAGGGCGGCACCAACCGCTTCGAGATTAGCAATGTTGCCGTCCGTCACGGCATCGCGCGGCAGCGGCTCAATGACGTAGCGGCTTAGTTCGGGCCGCTCCCGGGTACCGGCCAGTTCCACCAGCTTCACCGCAGTGCTGCTGATGTCGACACCGATGAGTGGGGTGCTTTTTGCCCCAAATACTCCCCGGAGCTGACCCAAAAAATTCTTTTGCATTGAGAGCTTAGGCCACTTTTGTCGCCTGAAACTTTAAGTTGAGTGAGGAGTGTTGCATAAGGCTTGCGCCGTGGCAAGAGACGGCCTAACTTTCGCCCGCCTATAATCAAAAAAATACAACATTGGCATAAGCCACTCAATCATTGCGCAACTACGCGACAATACATTGATTAGATTGGCGTCAACTTGCACAGTCAGGCTCCCGGGGGAAGAAAGTCTTCGATGTTTAAGCGTTGGGTGGTTTATTTATCCTCCCTGATCGGGGGGCTTCTTGTGGTCGGCGGAGTACTTGGGGTATTGGTTTGGGCGCTGATTAGCGCCCGTCTGCCCTCGCTTGACGTGCTTACTGACTATCAGCCAAAGCTGCCGCTCCGCGTAGTTTCTGAGGACGGGGTGACGCTTGCCGAATTTGGTGAAGAGCGGCGCAGCTTAGTCAAACTGGCCGACGTACCCGCGCACGTTCGGCAGGCGATTCTCGCCGCCGAGGACTCCAACTTCTACGATCACTCCGGTGTGGACTGGCTGGCAGCGCTGCGCACGGCCTACACCAACGCAGTCGGTGGCCAAAGAGCCGGTGCCAGCACCATCACTATGCAGGTGGCACGCAATTTCTTCTTGACGCGCGAGCGAGCAGGTATGGCCGGGTATCTGCGCAAGGCCAATGAGGTAGCGCTCACTTTCAAAATCGAACACGAACTGACGAAGGATCAGATTCTTGAGCTCTACATAAACCAGATTTTTCTGGGCCAACGCGCCTTCGGGTTTGCCGCCGCCGCCCGCGCTTATTATGGCAAGCCGCTTGATCAGGTGACGGTAGCCGAGGCCGCCATGCTGGCCGGCTTACCGAAAGCGCCGTCGACCTTCAATCCGTTCGCCAACCAGAAACGCGCCGAACTGCGCCAGCAATACGTGTTGCGCCGCATGCACGAGCTCGGCGATCTGAAAGATGACGATTACAAAGCGGCGCTGGCTGCGCCTTCGACGCTGCGTCAGAACGCGGGCCCGACCGTGCATTCGGATTATTTGAACGAAATGGCGCGGCAGTTCACCGTTGATCTGGTGGGCGAATCTGCCTACACCCGCGGCTTGACGGTCGTCACCACGATCAAGTCGCGCGATCAGGAGGCAGGCTACCAGGCAGTGCGGCGCGGCGTGCTGGACTATGAGCGGCGGCAGGCGTTCCGCGGGCCGGAAGGCTATATCGAGCTACCCGCCGTAGGTAAAGACGGCAAGGAAACCAAGGAAGCAATGGCTGAGGCCGTCGACAGTGCGTTTGCGCAGTATCCGGACAGTGACGACCTGCTGACTGCCGTAGTGCTGGAGGCCAACTCCAAGCGCGTCATCATCACCCGCGGCGAAGGAGAAACCTACGTGCTCGAGGGCGAATCGATCCGGTTCGCCAGAAGCGCTCTGGCCGACTCGGCCGCCAGCGGTGACCGCTTGCGGCGTGGCGCGGTGCTGCGCATTACGCAGGACGACAAGGGCGTGTTTCGTATCGCGCAAATGCCGCAGGTGGAGGCCGCGCTGGTGGCGGTTGACCCGAAAGACGGCGCGGTGCGCAGCCTGGTCGGCGGTTTCGATTTCTCGAAGAATCAGTACAACCACGTGACGCAAGCCAGCCGCCAGCCGGGCTCGTCGTTCAAGCCGTTCATTTACTCAGCCGCGCTGGAAAAAGGCATCACGCCTACCACCGTCATCAACGATGCGCCGCTGTTTTTTTCAGCGGGTCAAACCGGCGGTGACGAGTGGGAGCCCAAGAACTACGACGGCAAGTTTGACGGCCCGATGCGGGTGCGCACGGCACTGGCCAAATCGAAAAACATGGTCTCGATTCGCATTCTGCGCTCGATTGGACCAGGTTACGCGCAGGATTACGTGAGCAAGTTTGGCTTCGATCCCAAGCAGCATCCGGCCTATCTGACGCTCGCGCTCGGTGCGGGCCAGACCAATCCGCTGCAAATGGCGGGTGCCTATTCCGTGTTCGCCAATGGCGGCTTTCGAATCAAACCCTACTTCATCAAAAAAATAGTTGACAACAGGGGACAAGTTATTTTTGAGGAAACGCCGGTGGTTGCCGGTAAGGACGCCGAGCAGGCCATCGACCCGAGGAACGCCTTCATCATGACTACGCTGCTGCGCGATGTCGTGCGCGCGGGCACCGCCACCAAAGCGATGGCGCTGGGTCGGGCCGATCTTGCCGGCAAAACCGGCACCACCAACGACAGCCACGACGCCTGGTTTGCGGGGTTCAATGCGGGGCTGGTTGGTATCACCTGGGTCGGCTACGACCAGCCGAAGTCGCTCGGCGAGCGTGAAACCGGCGGCGGTGTGGCGCTACCGATCTGGGTCAATTACATGCGTACGGCGCTTAAGGGGGTGCCGGAAACGCCGCTGAAGCCGCCACCGGGCGTGGTTAGCGCGAGCGTCGGTGGCGATTCCGAAGGCAGCGGATTGAGCGATAGCAAGGTCGTATCCGACTGGTTCTACTCGGAATTCCCGCCACGCCGGTTCGTTGATCCGCTGACCGGCAATGTAGGCAGTCGCAACAAACAGGACGAGGAAGTCCGGCAACAGCTGTTTTAGCCTTGAGGTGCCCTTGGCTCACGACCGCGAAACGATTGCCGCCGTGGCTGCCCGTCTAATTGTCGAATCCGAATTGACGGACTGGTTGTTGGCGCGGCGCAAAGCAGTGGCCGAATTGGGGCTTCGCGCCCACGGCTCGCCGCTGCCGTCCGACGACGAAATCATCGGCGAAATCAAAACGTACCACGCGCTCTACAGTGGCGACGGATGGGCGCTGCAACTGCGCGCGCAACGCGAAGCCGCGCTCGAGGCCATGACTGAACTGGCACGCTTCAACCCCGTGCTCACCGGTGCCGTCGCCGAAGGCTGGGCGCACGCCGGTAGCCAGATCCGCATCGAGCTGACGCCCGAGAGCGGCAAAGACGTCGAATACGCGCTGTTGAATCTCGACGTGGAATTCACGCCAACGCTCGCCAAGGACGGCACCGAGCTGTACGACATTCTCGACAGCGACTGGCCGATGCGGCTGGTCGTGCGCCAATCCGGCCGTCCGCCGGATCAGCGCTACAAAACGCGTTTGAACGGAAAATTTCTGGAACAGCTTTTACTTGAAAGGGAGGCTGAATAGGGGCTATAACGCTAAAGTAGGTAAAGTCGATTTCAGATGAAAATACGCCCTTAGCCCGCATCAACTGGGGCAATCAGCAAAAAGCTGTATTCCACTATTGATGACTCGGTGGTTCGGGTGGAGTCCGGCACCAACGTCGCGTTACAAAGCATTACAAAGCGAAGCCCGTAAAGCGGGCACATTTGCTCTGCTGTCGCGTTCAAATGGGCACATGACGCGAAAAACCACAGCGCCGTGACAAAACCCATTGCACGAAAGAGACCCCCATGAAACTGTTCCAGACCACCGTCGCCGCCGTTGCTGTCACCCTATTTGCTGCGACGGGTACCTCGTTTGCTCAAGACATGCACGCACAGCACGCAGGCCACGGCATGCACCAGCCCGGTGATCGCATCGTCAAAATCCTGAATCTCGACGCCACTCGCGCCGCCCAAGTCACAGCCATCATGACCGAGCAGCGCGTCCAGGGCAAAGCGCTGTGGGAGGCCAATAAGGGCAACCCTGACGCCACGACCCGCGAGGCGAAGCACGCCCAGATGAAAGCACTGCGCGAAGCCACTCAAGCCAGACTAGCTACGGTGCTCACGCCCGCAGAAGTCGCGCAGCTGAAGGAAGTCATGATGAAGCACCGCCATCACGGTGGTGGGCCGAAGCCAAGCTAAGCAAACCGCTACGGCGAGCAGCAGAAGAGCGACCTCGGTCGCTCTTCTGCTTTGTAACTTTGTATCGGCGCATGCTCTAATCCAGCGCATGGCGCAAGACTCCGGCACGAACAAACTTTTCTACGGCGACAACCTGCAAGTGCTGCGCGGGCACATTGCGGATGAATCGGTGGACCTGATCTACCTTGACCCGCCGTTCAATTCCAAGCGGGACTACAACCTGCTGTTCAAGACGCCGAAGCGGCCCGCAAAGGGCGCAAAAAAGCTCGCGCCCGACGACAAGGCCACGAAAGATGATTCCGTCTACTCCGACGCGCAAATCACTGCGTTTGAGGACACTTGGCACTGGAACGAAGTCGCCGAGCGCGAGTTCAGCGAAATCGCCAAGTGCAGCAACACCGACGTGGCGGAACTGATGGCAGCGCTTCGCGCCTTCCTCAAGCAGAACGACATGCTGGCGTATCTCACCATGATGTGCAATCGGCTGCTGGAACTGCACCGGGTGTTGAAGCCCACGGGTAGTTTGTATTTGCATTGCGATCCTACGGCGAGCCACTATCTCAAATTGGTTCTGGACGGCGTATTTGGGAAGGACAGGTTTCGGAACGAGATCATCTGGAGGCGAACGACTGCGAAGTCCCAAACTTTTCACCGGTATCCTAGATGGTGTCGTCACGAGATTATAGATAATACCGTTTTACGTTCATCGGGATCGAACATTGAGCGAAGATTTCCGCAGGCATGACATTTCCGACC
>JAYVNO010000229.1:0-10623 GCA_043758415.1 Burkholderiales bacterium | reverse complement strand
ACCTGAACCTGATGTGCCTGACGATGCACAATCTTGACCGCACTACCCGCATCGGGCAGCGATCTAAGCGTGCCCGCCTTCTTCACCCACGCATGCACTGAGGCTTCGGAGCGGCCAAATTCTTTGGCCAATTCGTCTGGCCCACGACCACTGGCATACAGCTGAACAATCTGTTGCCTGAACTCCGGCGCGTACGCCGGTTGTGTCTTTCCATTCATATCGGACTCCGTGATTTCTAATCATAGAAACGTGTCCGTCAATTCGGGGGAAGATCACAGTGCGTCAGGAATTCTATGGCTGGGTGTTGGCGCACTACGCGGTGTGCTGGCTCATGCACCATGCGGCGAGCAGTCAGCGGGTGCGAGCACGAAGCTTGTCGTTTACCGGCAATCTACGTCTCATGCGATTAACCCAGCCCCTCACCGGGGCGTCCCCCCCCCCAGCGAAGCCCAGGTTGAGAGCGCGGCACTTCAAGCAGACCCTGGTGCGCACAGCCGCATGCCGATGCGTTAGCAGCCGAGACCGAATCAATCCGCGGATGGTGAAGCGACATAATTCGCCGTACCCAAGCTTTGACCGGAAACGATCAAAAAACATCCCTGCCGACTTCACGCCAACGATGATGCCGCCGATAGATGCAAAACCAGTTTGACAAGAACAGTCAATTTAATAAATCACCCCGCCACGAGGGCGGGGTATTGCGAACGGTGCCAGCGAAACAAATGCTTCGCCGCAAGCGGCGGGGAATTCAACCCTTAGAGATTAAACGAACAGTATTGCGGGTTGACCCGGCTTTTTCACGACGCTTGATTCGGATTATTCTGCTTTCGCGTCGTCTGCGGCAACCGTCGTTGCCGGACGATCCATCAGTTGCACCAGCGCCATCGGAGCGTTGTCGCCCTGACGGAAGCCGAACTTGAGGATTTGCACGTAGCCACCGTTGCGGGCTGCGTAGCGAGGGCCGAGATCGCTGAATATCTTGCCGACGATATCGCGGTCGCGAAGTCGGTCAAACGCCAGACGGCGATTGGCGAGCGATGGCTTTTTGCCGAGCGTGATGAGTGGCTCGACCACGCGACGAAGCTCTTTGGCTTTAGGCAGCGTGGTCTTAATCACTTCATAGCGAAGCAGTGCTGTTGAAAGATTCCGCAGCAGTGCCTGACGATGGGCGCTGGTTCGGTTTAATTTGCGTAGTCCGTTGCCGTGACGCATAGTGGTTCTCCTGATCCTGCTCTGTGCTCTTACATGCCACCGCGATCTAGACCAGCCGGAGGCCAGTTGTCGATCTTGGTGCCGAGCGCGAGGCCGCGCTGCGAGAGGACTTCTTTAATTTCGTTAAGCGACTTGCGGCCCAGATTCGGAGTCTTCAGAAGCTCCGTTTCGCTGCGTTGCACCAGATCGCCGATGTAATGAATGTTTTCTGCTTTGAGGCAGTTGGCCGAACGAACGGTCAGTTCGAGATCGTCCACAGGCTTGAGCAATACGGGGTCGAACGACGCCGTAGCGCGCTCGAGTGCTGGCATGTCCGTGCCTTTGAGATCAGCAAACGCGGAGAGTTGGTCCACGAGGATGCTGGCAGCATAGCGAACCGCACCTTCAGGCTCAATCGCGCCGTTGGTCTCGATGTCGAGGACGAGCTTGTCGAGATCAGTACGCTGCTCAACGCGAGCGGACTCCACCAGATAGCTCACACGTTTGACCGGGCTGAACGAGGCGTCAAGCAGGATCGAACCTACTTTACGATTGCCCGTTTGACCGGCAGCGGTACGCACCGTTGCTGGAACATAGCCACGACCACGCTCGACCTTGATTTCGAGTTCGAGTTTGCCGCCTTGGGTCAAGTTGGCAATCACGTGTTCCGGATTAACAATCTCAACTTCGTGCGATGACTCGATGTCGGCAGCGGTCACAGGACCGGCACCTTCTTTTTTTAGGCTCAACACCGCGTTGTCGCGGTTATGCAACTTGATGACTACACCCTTGAGGTTCAACAACAGATCAACCACGTCTTCCTGCACGCCTTCCAGCGCGGAGTATTCGTGGACGACGCCGCTGATGGAAACCTCAGTCGGTGCATAGCCAGGCATTGACGACAGCAACACGCGGCGCAGCGCATTGCCCAAGGTGTGGCCATAGCCACGCTCAAAGGGCTCCATCACCACACGAGCGGATGACGGGCTGGTGGCATGTACCTCAATGTTGCGCGGTTTTAAAAAAGCAGTACTTTGCATACGCGTCCTTTACAGTGAGGGAATCGATTACTTGGAGTACAACTCGACGACCAAGCTTTCGTTGATGTCGTTTGCAAACTCACTGCGATCAGGCGCGTGCTTGAACGTGCCCTTCATTTCTTTGGTATTCACGTCAACCCAGCCTGGGAAGCCGATGCGTTCCGCGAGCGCAACGGCGTCGATGATGCGCGCTTGCACTTTCGACTTGTCGCACACGCTGATCACGGCGTTCGAATTGATGATGGCGGACGGGATGTTGCACATCGCGCCATTTACCAGAATCGCTTTGTGGCTCACCAATTGGCGGGCCTCTGCGCGAGTTGAGCCGAAGCCCATGCGGTAAACGACGTTGTCGAGACGTGATTCCAGCAGTTTCAACAGATTCTCACCGGTTGAGCCTTTGCGGCGATCTGCCTCGGCAAACGTGCGGCGGAATTGACGCTCGAGGATGCCGTACATACGACGAAGCTTCTGCTTTTCGCGCAGTTGCAAACCGTAGTTCGACATCCGTTGACCCGACTTTGCGCCATGCTGTCCCGGCGCGGCGGCCAGTTTGCATTTGCTGTCGAGCGAGCGCCGTGCGCTCTTTAAAAAAAGATCAGTGCCTTCGCGACGCGAGAGTTTGCACTTGGGGCCTGTATAGCGTGCCATGTCGTTTTTCTCCCGGCCTACATGCGGCGACGTTTAGGAGGACGGCAGCCGTTATGCGGAACCGGCGTGACGTCCGAAATGCTGGTGACCTTGATACCAAGCGCGTTGAGTGCGCGGACGGCACTTTCACGACCTGGGCCGGGCCCCTTGATTTGCACTTCGATGTTTTTTACACCACATTCAACCGCGACTTTGCCAGCCGCTTCGGCAGCGATCTGGGCTGCGAACGGGGTCGACTTGCGCGAGCCTTTGAAGCCTGCGCCGCCGGAGGTTGCCCATGACAAGGCATTGCCCTGACGGTCGGTGATGGTGATGATGGTGTTATTGAAAGACGCGTGTACGTGGCAAATTGCCTCGGATACGTTCTTTTTGACTTTTTTGCGTGCGCGGGCAGCGGACGCATTTTTGGTAGATGCTTGTGCCATGATTGAGCGCCTAGCCTTTCTTGCCTGCGATTGCCTTGCGCGGACCTTTACGCGTACGCGCATTGGTACGGGTGCGCTGGCCACGTGCGGGCAAGCCTTTGCGATGACGGGTGCCGCGATAACAACCGAGATCGATCAGGCGCTTGATGCTCATCGTGACTTCACGACGCAGGTCACCTTCAACGGCGTACTTGCCGACCTGCTCACGCAGCTTGTCGAGCTCGGCGTCGGTCAGGTCTTTAACTTTTTTAGACTGTGAAATGCCCGCGCCGTCGCAAATTTTGCGAGCGCGTGTATTGCCAATACCGAAGATCGAGGTCATAGCGACCCAAGCGTGCTTGTGGTTGGGGATATTGACCCCGGCGATACGTGCCATAGTTGGTGTCCTTCCCTAGCCTTGGCGCTGCTTGTGACGCGGATCAGTACAGATCACGCGGACCACGCCCTTACGGCGGATGATCTTGCAGTTGCGGCAAATTTTCTTCACCGAAGCGTTAACTTTCATGTGTCGTTTCCTGTCGATTCCTGTTATGGATTATTTGGCGCGGAATGTAATCCGAGCCCGTGACAAGTCGTAAGGTGTCATGTCCACCGTGACCTTGTCACCCGGCAAAATTTTTATATAGTTCATGCGCATCTTGCCGGAGATGTGCCCTAGGACAACGTGCCCGTTTTCTAACTTCACTCGGAAAGTTGCGTTAGGCAACATTTCAAGTATCTCGCCCTGCATCTGGATGGTGTCTTCTTTCGCCATGCGTTTAGACTTTTAATCCACCCTTCAGGTTAGCTTTTTTGAGTAGCGAATCGTATTGTTGCGACATCATGTAGGCCTGCACCTGCGTCATGAAGTCCATGGTAACTACTACAACGATCAGCAATGACGTACCGCCGAAATAAAACGGCAGGTTCCATGCGCTGATCAAAAATTCTGGAATCAAACAGACCACGGTGATGTAGATTGCACCTATCAAGGTCAAACGGGTTGTGATCTTTTCGATGTACTTCGCCGTTTGATCACCGGGCCGATAGCCAGGGATAAACGCGCCACCCTTTTTTAGGTTGTCAGCGGTTTCTTTAGGGTTGTACTGAATCGCCGTGTAGAAAAAGCAGAAGAAAATGATCAATGCCGCATAAACGATCATGTGAATCGGCTGGCCCGGGCCGAGCGCATTGGCTGCATCACGTAACCACGACGGGCCGACACCAGGGCCAATGAAACCGAAAATTGTTGGGATGAACAAAATTAAGCTTGAAGCGAAGATCGGCGGAATGACACCCGCCATGTTCAGCTTCAACGGCAAGTGTGAGCTTTGACCGCCATACACTTTGTTGCCGACCTGACGCTTGGCGTAATTAACCAACACCTTGCGCAGCGCGCGCTCAAAGAACACTACAGCGGCGGTAACGCCAATGACAAGCAAAAATAGAAACAAAAGTTTCAGGATACTCAAGCTGCCCGAGGCTTGCAATTCCAGTGTGTTCTTGAGGCCTGACGGAAGCCCAGCCACAATGCCCGCAAAGATCAAAATGGAGATTCCGTTACCTAGTCCGCGCTCAGTAATCTGCTCGCCCAACCACATCAGGAACATCGTGCCCGTCACCAAAGTAACCGCGGTAACGATGCGGAATGAAAGGCCGGGATCCATAACCAGACCAGGCTGGCTTTCCAGCGCGATCGCGATGCCGATCGCCTGAAAAAAAGCTAGCACCAAGGTGCCGTAGCGTGTGTACTGAGTGATCTTGCGGCGACCCGCTTCGCCTTCTTTTTTCAACGCCTCAAGTGTCGGCACCACCACCGATGCAAGCTGCATGATGATGGAAGCAGAAATGTAGGGCGTGATGCCCAACGCAAGGATCGAGAAGCGCTGCAAAGCGCCACCCGAAAACATGTTGAACAATCCGAGAATGCCGTTTTGCTGCGATTTGAACAATTCTTCAAGCACAGACGCGTTGATGCCCGGCACCGGTACATGAGTACCGATTCGGTAAACAATCAACGCACCCAACAAGAACAACAGGCGACGTTTTAGGTCGCCATATTTGTTGCCGGTTTTTTGAGCTGGGTTTAACGCCACGCGTAGTTCCTGATTAATTCAGACAAACAGCAGTTACTTGGCAAGCGCTGGCGTATCCGCCTTGATCTTCGCCTTCAGCTTGCCCTTGGGGGCTTCCGGTGCGTCAATGATCGTACCGCCTGCAGCAACAATTGCGTTGCGTGCGCTCGCAGTTACTTCAACACCGTTGAGCTTCACTGCAACCTTGATTTCACCACCACCGATAACCTTAACCATCTTCGCATCATTTGCGACCGCTTTTGCCGCTTTCAATGCCAACAGATCAACTTCAACGAGCCCGAGCTTAGCCAGTGTGCCGAGCGTGATTTCGGCGCGGAAGTCGCGCATCAGCGAGGTGAAACCTCGCTTTGGCAGACGACGATGCAAAGGCATTTGACCGCCTTCGAAACCGATCTTGCGTGATGCGCCCGAACGTGATTTTTGACCATTGTGACCGCGACCGGCAGTTTTGCCGAGACCGCTGCCCATGCCGCGACCGACGCGACGTCGATTTTTCTTAGCGCCTTCAGCAGGCTTGATCGTATTGAGTTGCATATCGATTTCCTCTGCGACCTACGCAACCGCGACGACTAGATGACGAACCGTGTTCACCATGCCGCGCGAAGAAGGCGTGTCAATAATTTCGCGAACTTGGCCGATCTTTTTGAGACCGAGACCTCTGACGGTTGCGACGTGGTTGTGCTTGGCACCAATCGGTGACTTGAACAGTTTCACTTTGAACATTTTGTCAGCCATGACTTAAGCCTCCGACAGTTGTTCAACGCTGAGGCCGCGCTTGGCAGCGATCTCACCGGGAGTGTTTACTTTTTCCAGCGCGTCGAGCGTTGCGCGCACGACGTTGTATGGATTGGTTGGGCCGAAGCATTTGGCGAGCACGTTTGTGACGCCAACGACCTCGAACACTGCACGCATCGCGCCGCCAGCGATCACGCCAGTACCTTCAGACGCAGGCTGGATCAACACGGTGGTTGCACCGTGTTTGCCCATCACTGCGTGATGCACCGAACCCGACTTCAGGCTGACTTTGATCATCTGGCGACGAGCTTGCTCCATCGCTTTTTGAACACCGACCGGTACCTCTTTCGATTTACCTTTGCCCATGCCTACGCGGCCATCGCCATCGCCAACGACGGTCAGCGCTGCGAACGCCATGATGCGACCACCCTTCACCACTTTGGTGACGCGGTTCACACTAATCATCTTCTCGCGCAGGCCGTCACTTGGCTCTTCGCTTTTTTGTACTTGAGGGCGTGCCATCGGAGTACTCCTTTAGAACTTTAGACCGCCGGCGCGCGCTGCTTCGGCAAGAGCCTTGACGCGACCGTGGTATTGGTAACCCGAGCGATCAAAGGCAACCACTTCAACGCCGGCAATTTTTGCCTTCTCAGCGATGCGGGTACCGACGATCTCAGCAGCAGCTTTGTCGCCGCCGTTCTTAACTTGCGCTCGCACTTCAGCTTCAGCCGTTGAGGCGCTAGCCAGTACTTTGCTGCCGTCACCGGAGATGACCTGCGCATAGATGTGCGAGTTGGTGCGGAAGACCGCGAGGCGAGTCGCCAATTGAATGGTCAAACGCACACGCGTTTGTCGAGCGCGGCGAATACGAGCGACTTGTTTGCTTTTAGTCATTAGGAGCCCCTGCCTTACTTCTTCTTGGTTTCTTTGCGCGCCACAACTTCGTCAGAGTAGCGAACGCCTTTGCCCTTGTACGGCTCTGGCGGACGGTACGCGCGAACTTCTGCGGCTACCTGGCCGACCTGTTGACGGTCAGCGCCCTTGATAAGAATCTCGGTCTGCGTCGGCGTTGTCACCGTCACGCCTGCGGGCATTTTGTGCGCTACTGGATGCGAGAAACCGAGCGTCAGGTTCAGCGTGTCGCCAGCCGCGGCGGCACGATAGCCCACACCGACCAACGTCAGCTTCTTCGAGAAACCTTCTGAAACGCCGCGAACCATGTTGTTCACCAGCGCGCGGCAGGTGCCCGACATCGCACGGCTGTGCTGATCACCGTTCGCAGCAGCGAAGGTGATTTGATTGTCTTTACGCGCGATCTTGACCGAGCCACCAAAGTCGTGTGACAGCGAACCCAGCGGCCCTTTGACGTCCACTCGACCGCCCGCCAAAAGCACTTCGACTTTAGATGGGATATCTACGGGGTATTTAGCAATACGTGACATGCATTTCCCCTTAAGCGACCGTGCAGAGCACTTCGCCGCCCATGCCAAGGCTGCGTGCTTTACGATCAGTCATAACACCCTGAGGCGTGGACACGATGGCGACACCGAGGCCGTTCATCACGCTAGGAAGGTCATCCTTACCGCGATAGATACGAAGACCGGGTTTACTGATTCGCTTGATCGCCTCAATGACGGGGCGTCCTGCGTAATATTTAAGACCGATTTCGAGTTCGGCCACTTTGGTGATGTCACCGGCAACTTTAAAGTCTTCGATGTAGCCTTCGTCTTTGAGGACGCGGGCGATAGCAGCTTTAACTTTGGACATCGGCATTTTGACCGATGTTTTTTCCATGGCCTGTGCGTTGCGGATACGGGTCAACATATCTGCGATAGGATCGGACATACTCATAACCGAGCCTCCTTACCAGCTAGCTTTGGTGAGACCAGGGATCTCACCGCGGAATGCAAGCTCGCGAACCTTGTGGCGCGCGAGACCGAATTTGCTAAACACGCCACGCGGACGACCGGTCAACTGGCAGCGAT
The DNA here is from genome assembly GCA_043758415.1 of Burkholderiales bacterium. Lineage (GTDB taxonomy): Bacteria > Pseudomonadota > Gammaproteobacteria > Burkholderiales > Casimicrobiaceae > Casimicrobium. The sequence goes on along the minus strand of JAYVNO010000229.1, from coordinate 2,521 downwards.
TACGCAGGCGAGTTGGGTTGGCGTTACGCGGGAATGCTTGCAGCTTGAGCCGAGCGTCAGCATGCGCTTCTTCACCGGCTTTGCTGTCAGAAATGATCGCCTCAAGTGCTGCACGCTTTTTTGCGTATTTGGCGACGAGGCCTTCGCGTTTCTTTTCGCGATTGATGGTGGCGAGTTTTGCCATGTGATTTTCTCGCTATGCCTGTTGAGGAGCACGGAAGGGGAAACGGAACGCGGCAAGCAATGCCTTCGCTTCGTCGTCTGTTTTTGCGGTGGTGGCGAACGTGATGTTCATGCCGCGCAGCGCGTCGATCTTGTCGTACTCGATCTCAGGGAAAATGATCTGCTCTTTCACGCCGAGGTTAAAGTTGCCACGACCATCGAAACCACGCGGCGAGATGCCACGGAAGTCGCGAACACGCGGCAGCGCAACGTTAACGAAACGGTCGAGGAACTCGAACATTTGTTTGTTACGCAGCGTGACCATTGTGCCGACCGGATAACCTTCGCGAATTTTGTAGTTCGCGATAGCTTTCTTGGCCTTGGTGACAACTGGTTTTTGACCAACGATAGCGGTCAGGTCTTTCGTCGCGTGCTCAAGAATCTTCTTGTCACCGACGGCTTCACCGACACCCATGTTGACCACGATTTTGATCAAACGCGGCGCTTGCATCACCGACTTGTAACCAAATTGCTTGACCAAAGCCGGTACGATTTCTTTGCGATACTGTTCTTGTAAGCGAGCCATAAACTTCCCCCGCGCCTAGACCGGTTGACCGGTCGATTTGAAGACGCGCTGCTTGCGGCCGTCGTCGAGCGATTTGATCGCCACGGCGTCTGCCTTTTGCGTGCTTGCGTTAAAAATTGCAACGTTAGAGGCCGAGATTGCGGCGTCCTTCGTCGTGATGCCACCCACTTCATTTTTCTGTGGATTGGGACGCACGTTGCGCTTGACCTGGTTCACACCAGCAACAATCAATTGACCTTCGAGCACGCGCACGACTTCGCCGCGCTTGCCTTTGTCACGACCCGTTGTTACGACGACCGTGTCGCCTTTACGAATTTTTTGCATGATTCTGGCCTTTGCTCTAAAGCACTTCAGGCGCAAGCGACACGATCTTCATGAACTTTTCACTACGCAATTCGCGCGTGACTGGTCCAAAGATACGAGTGCCGATAGGCTCAAGTTTTGCGTTAAGAATGACGACCGCGTTGTTGTCAAATTTGATGAGCGAACCATCGCTGCGGCGAATGCCCTTGGCCGTACGGACGACCACGGCGTTGTAAACCTCGCCTTTTTTGACGCGACCACGGGGCTGGGCATCCTTGATGCTGACCTTAATAACGTCGCCAATACTGGCGTAACGACGCCTTGACCCGCCGAGCACCTTGAAACACATGACGCGACGAGCGCCCGTGTTGTCGGCGACGTCGAGTATCGACTGCATTTGAATCATATTTTTCTCTTCTCCAACTTACCTCAAAACCTTGATTCATCGCGGTTCTGAGAAGTTTTGGGACCCTCGCGCATTGACTTGGGTTTTGTCAGCACGGATGAGGCACAGTGTGTGGTGGAAGCTCATCTCATGATGCGCCGAAGGCGGATCAAAAAGCTACCAAGCCATGAAGTATGTCACAGCGTAATGTGATTGTCAAAAAAATAACGCGTGAAAGCTGACCGCATCGCACTGAACGCGTCGTTGACGGCGGCCGACGAGATACCCGTGGCACCCACGTTTGCCGCAGACGCTACGCCGAGCGCGTGTAGGCGAAGCTGGAGGGCGGTGAGATTCATCGGGGCGATGAGACTGCGTTGGTCAATACCGACGTGCCGGGCAGGAGCTAGGCGCCTGTGGGCAAGATCCCGGTGACGTTAGCCGTGGGCGGCACGCGCCACACGCTGTCGATGATTGCCACGGTGAGCAATCAGGGTAAGACCCGCTGGATGATCATTGATGATGCGTTTAACTCGGACAACTTGATCAAATTTATGGACGCACGCATTCGGGATGCCGACAAGAAAGTGTTTCTGAGACTCGACAACCTGCGAGTGCAGCACAGCAAACCCGTGAAAGCGTGGGCCGCAGAGCGCGCCGAAAAGACTGAATGGTTTTATCTGCCCAGCTACAGCCCGGAGTTAAACCCCGAGGTGCGACTCAACGCGGATATGAAACATGCCATCACCTCAAGGGTGCCGATGCGCACAAAAGCGAAGTGGCGCGCCGCGGCGGTCGATCACATGACGATGCTTGAGCAAACCCCAGAGCGGGTGAAGAAGTATTTCGGCGACCCAAAAGTCGCTTACGCGGCGTCTTAAATTATTCGTGCCGGATTAATAGTAGGGCGGTTACAAGCCCCAAGTGGATATCCCCCGTTTCAACGGAGCGTTTGAGGCTAGAGAAGCTCTAGGAGTCTGTCGGATTAGGAGGCAAATTTAGTTGAGATCGACGTAAGGAAAGGCGAACGCATGACGCGGTGGTGTGTCCAGAGTAATAACGGGACAGATAGCACGGGACAAACA
>JAYVNO010000228.1:0-3448 GCA_043758415.1 Burkholderiales bacterium | reverse complement strand
TGGTTTGCGTCGCGATCAATCGAAGAATTCCAATCGCTGTAAGGCACACTCCAACCATGGCGGCCGAAATTGAGAACACATGCATGGTCAGTTCATCCTAGAAAAAGCAGTTGATGCTCTGATTTGATAGCGATTCTCTATACTGGGTGCGGGTTTCCGGTATATGTTCTGTCGCGGGAGGGCTCACCCAATGGGTGAATCGAGACGCAAGGCATTAACGAGTTCACGAGAGCCGATTGCGCTCGACACGTTTGGCGGTCGGGTTCATGTCGAATGGGACCCTTCGGCGGCGGTTACGCCGCTCGGTCAGTTACCGTTTTTCATCGAGTTTCTCAACGTCAGCGGACTGTTTGACGCCTGGGTCGCCGACTGCCCGCTTGCCTACACCAGCAACAACGCCCCCGACAAGCGCGCCGTGCTGGCGACCTTGCTGCTGTCGATCCTCGCCGGTCACCACCGCTACGCGCACATCAGTGCGATTCGCAACGACGGCATCCACCCGGAACTGATGGGGGTGGACAAATTTGTATCAGCGGACTCGGCGCGGCGTGCACTGTTGCAAATGGAAGAGACAGCCGGTCTGGCCTGGCTCGATTCGCATCTGCAGAAGACCACCAAACCATTGCTGACCACGCCCTGGATACTCGATCTGGATGCCACCGTGAAGTGTCTGTATGGCAAACAGGAAGGGGCGCTGATCGGCTACAACCCGAAGAAGCCCGGACGACCATCGCACTGCTATCACAGCGCACTGATGGCAAATACCCGGCTGGCGCTGTCGGTCGACGTGATGCCCGGCAACGAAGCGGCACCGTCGCACGGCATGCCCGGCATCTGGGCGTGGCTCGATGGATTATCTAAGGCCGAACGCCCGACACTGATGCGCGGCGATATCGCCTTTGGCACCGAGCCGGTGATGTGCCAGGCCGAGGCGCGCGACCAACATTACCTGACCAAACTGCGTCTGACCAAGAACGTGAAGGCGCTCATCAAGAAACGCTTTGGCGACACCGGCTGGACCGATGCAGGACAGGGGTGGGAGGGCGTGGATGACGAACTGAAGCTAACCGGCTGGAGTCGGTCGCGGCGCGTGGTCGTTCTGCGCCGCAAACTCATGGGAGAGGTTCTGCTGACGGGCAAAGAGGATGAGACGCAAACACAGTTTGCGTTCATTGAAAGCACGATACCGACAGCGCGGTTTGAGTACGCCGTATTGGTCACCTCAACCAGTTACGACATCTTCGCGCTGGCACAGCTTTATCGTGACCGTGCCGATGCCGAGAACAACTTCGATGAGCTAAAAAATCAATGGGGATGGGGCGGCTTCACCACGCAAGATCTGGCGCGCTGTCGGCTCATCGCGCGCACGGTAGCCCTGATCTACAATTGGTGGACGCTATTTGTTCGGCTGGCACAACCGCACAAACACTTCGAAGCGATCTCCAGCCGTCCGTTGTTGCTACACGGTGTGGCGATTCAAACAAGGCATGGTGGACAGACACGATTGACCATCACAAGCACCCACGCCAAGCAGGCCAAGATCCAAGCGGTACTCGTCAATTTGGCCGCATTCCTGAATCAACTGAAATCAACTGCAAAGCAGTTGACCGATGCTCAACGCCTGCGGCAGATACTCAACCGCGCGTTCGCCAAATTCATGCTTCCAACCACTGATCCGCCGACACTTTTGAACGCTTGATCGGAGCAAAAATCACGCACAACTGCTTTCCTAAGAAACACCACCTTGTGCCAGTGTCGCGTCGCCGTTGTACGGTGACAACGCAAATCCGAATTCTGCGGCACGCCGGTGCAGTTGTTTGATGACGCGCTCACGATATTGGTGCTCGTAATGGTCGGCGCCGGAGTCTTGGTAGTTCATACCAAAGCGCATCGCATTGTAGAACAGGACGGCGATCTTGCGTGCCGTCGCGGTCACGGCCTTCGCGTTGCCAATGCGCGCGGCGAGCCGCCGGTAGAATGCGCCGAGCGCGGTGTTGGTTCGACCCACGGTCACCGCCGCCAAACGCAAGTGAGCGGTGACGCGGTTCGACGTCTTTCGCGTATGCGCCGATAGAACCTTGCCGCCGCTGATCTTGCAACCCGGGGCAAGCGTTAACCACGAGGTAAAGTGCTTAGCACTCTTCCAGCGCGATAGATCAGTGCCACATTCGGCAATCAGCCGTAGCGCCAGAAATGGCCCGATCCCGTGAATCTGCGTCAGGTCGGTTCCGCTGAGCTGGTACATGGCGGACCGCACATCGAAATTCACGTCATTGGGTTGCTTGGTACGATGCCGCGCTTTCGGCAGCGGCGTCTCGGGCATTTCACGGCTGGCATTGAGCGTCGCCACCGCATTCTCGATCTGTACGTCACATTGCGCAATGCAGCCTTGATAAAAGTCATACAGCGCGAGCGCTTGGCCCAGTGCAAATAGATGTTCCGGTTGGTAGTTGCCTGAAAGCGCGGCATGAAGCGTCTGTGCATTTGCCTTGCAGCGTATGTCGCGCAGGGCGGCCAGTACCTCGGGATCCCGTTCACCGGCAACAATGGCGCGGATGATCTTCATGCCGGTGGCGCCGGTGACATCACTAATAACATGGTGCAGTTGCAGATTCATGAAGATGAGTGCCTTCTGCATGTGTTGGATGTGCGCAGCGGCATAGTCCAGATGCCGCTCTCGAGCACGCAGGTAGACTCGCAGCGCCGCAATCTCACGCCCAGGACGAAAGCTCGCGCGTAGCAACCCGCAGGCATGCAGGCGTTGCAGCCACTGCGCATCGTTGACATCGCTCTTTCGCCCCGGCACCGCGCGCGCTTCACGGGCGTTGGCAAGAATGACCTCGAGTCCCTTCGATTCCAATACCTCGAAGGCGGCGACCCAATAAACGCCGGTCGATTCCATCGCCACCGTCTTGACCCCAAGGGCAATCAGCCAATCGGCCATGCGAACCAGATCACTGGTAAAGGCTTGAAACGTCTGCACCGGTTCATCACACAAATCCGCGGCCACGGCCACGACGTGAAAGCGCGAGCCAATGTCGATACCCGCAGCCCGCTCGTGAATGATCGGCAACCCGCTCGGCTTGGGTCGTTTGGGTCGCTCAGGTTTTACGATGGTGCAATCGTTGGGGGGAGGCAATTGGGTCTGTGACATGCAGGTTCTCCTCAAAGGTGGGAATGCGCCCAGACGGGGTCACGGAAGAGATCAATTTCCTAAACGGGGTCGCAATCATGCGCCGCCACAAATGGGTCCGCAGATTCCCCTAAACCAAGTTTTTTGACGGGGTCCAAGCCCTCCAAGAAGCAAACGGCTATTCTCTGAACGCAAGGTCAGTATATCGCCGTAGTCGTGCGCTTGCGTGCCGCTCGTTTCTAATCAAAAGGGGCGCGGCGCGCCGTGGGGGGCGTTTTTTAACAGTTCATTGGCCTTCTTCAATAGATCGTTTTC
>JAYVNO010000227.1:0-3449 GCA_043758415.1 Burkholderiales bacterium | reverse complement strand
CCATCATCGTTGCCGCCGTTCTCGGCGGCGTTGCCTCCTGCGCCGTTGCCGCATTTGCGCTTTACGCCAAACTCTCCTCGGTGGAGCGTTGGGTGGCTTTCGCTGTGGGTGCGATGTTGGCGGTGGTGTTTCTGGACATCCTGCCGCATGCGTTGTCTGAGGGCGTGCAGCCAGCGTCGCTCATGGGCTGGGTGTTGGGCGGCATCCTGTTCTTCTTCTTCCTCGAAAAGCTCGTGATCTGGCGGCATTCGCATGGCGATTTGACGCCGCACGTTGCCGGGAGTAGTGACCACGCTCATGCTCATCACGGGCATCATCATGCGCATCACGGGCCCCATCAGGGCAACGACGGCGGGCGCTCCGGGCTCATGGTGCTGATCGGCGATTCGCTGCATAACGCGACCGATGGCGTGGTGATTGCCGCTGCATTTCTGGCGGATTTCAATCTTGGCGTGGTCACCTCGCTCGCCATCATCGCGCATGAAGTCCCGCAAGAGGTGAGCGACTTCTTTGTACTGCTGCATTCGGGCTATTCACGCAAAAAAGCCTTCCTCTACAACATAATTTCGAGCCTTGCGATGGTGGTTGGCGGCGTGGTGGCGTACTTCGCACTGGAGCGTGCTGAGGCTTACGTCACGCCGGTGCTCGCGTTTGCGGCGGCGTCAATGCTCTACGTTGCGGTCGCCGATTTGATTCCGACGCTGCATCGCCGGTTTTCAATCAAAGACACGTTTCAGCAAATGTTCATGATTGGGCTGGGCGTTGGCACTGTGTTGCTCACGCATTCATTGCTGCATGCGGGGCATGCGCACTAGGTAGGGCGGACACCCGAAGGGGTTCCGCCGAACGCTTTGGCATGACGGGTAACGATGCCGGAAGCGCAAGCGTTCCAACCTGCGACTAATCCGGCGTTCGCGTCACGTCCAAAGCGTTTGCCGATTGCGCCCGCTCAGCTTCCCGCGCCCGATAGCGCATCAGCTTGAACCAAAGCAACAACCCGACAGGCAACGCGCCTAAAAAGACGAAACGGATGATGCCTTTCAGCAGCGAGTCAGAAACTGCTGCGATCATCCCTACTACGTACAGCCAGCCGATTGCGATTACATACACGTCGTTTGTTGTTTTGGGGTTGTGCAAAGCAAGATGTTACTTGCATGCCGAAGCGCGGACAATTGTTGTCAATACGTGGTGCATTAAGTAGTTAAGGCATTGCATCGGTCTGACGAGGCGGCTACATTGGTGCATAACAGGAGGAGCAATAAAAATGAGTGGTGACAACCAGCCGAACAACCCTTTTGCGCAGCAAGGCAACCCCTTCTCGGCGGCGATGGAGGCGATGCAATCGTTAGCGAAAGGCGGCATGGCGCAAACGCCGTTTCCGATGCCGCAGTTTCCGGGCCTCGGCCCGATGCCACAGATGCCGCAGTTTCCCGGCATGGGCGCAGCGATGCCCGCCTTCCCCGGTATGCCCTCGATGCCGCAGATTCCGTCGATGGCAATGTCCGCGCCTGAGGCGGGCTGGTGGTGGCTCCCTGCGGTCAAGCCCGATGCGATGCAGGCGGCAGCGACCAAGTGGTTTTCACCCACGGCAGACGTTAGCGAAATAGCCGCAAAGGATCGTCGCTTCCGCTCGCCGTCGTGGCAGTCGCAAGCGTATTTTCTGGAGCTTCGCAATCAGTATTTGCGCACCGCTGCGTTCTGGCGCGAGCTGGTTGCCGGTGCCGACCTCGAAGAGCGCGAACGTCATCGAGCCAAGTTTTTCCTTGAACAGATGCTCGACGCAACCGCGCCCTGCAATTTTTTCCTGACCAATCCGGAAGCCATCGAAAAGGCGCTGGAGACCCATGGCGAGAGCTTGAAGCACGGCCTCGAAAACTTGAAACACGACATCGATCAGGGTCACATCGCGATGACCGATGAGACGGTGTTCAAGGTGGGCGTTAACCTCGCGACCACGCCGGGGCAGGTGGTGTTTCGCAACGATCTGATCGAGCTGTTGCATTACACCCCGACGCAGAAGACCGTGCATCAGCGGCCTCTGTTGATCGTGCCGCCGTGCATCAACAAGTTCTACATTCTTGATCTGAAACCGGAGAACTCCTTCGTCGCACATGCTGTAGCGCAGGGCTTTGATGTCTACCTCTTGTCGTGGCGCAATATCCCTGAGGAATTGAAAACGCTGACGTGGGAAGATTATCTGGAGCAGGGCGTACTCACGGCGATTGACGAGGTGCGTGATCATGCCAATGTTGAGACAATCAACACGCTCGGTTTTTGTGTCGGCGGAACGATTCTTGCGAGCTGTCTTGCGGTGCTTGCGGCGCGTGGCGAGCTTGAAGACTTTGTTGAAAGTGCGACGTATCTCACGACCTTGCTCGACTTCAAAGAGCCGGGCGATATCAAAGCCTATCTCGGCGAGAGCACCTATAAGTTGCGTGTGCAATCGTTGGGCGAAGACGGTAGCAGGGGCCTTATGAGCGGTGCCGAACTGGCGCAATCATTTGCCAGCCTGCGCGCCAACGATTTGATCTGGAATTACGTCGTCAACAACTACCTTAAAGGACAGGATCCACCCGCGTTCGACCTGCTCTACTGGAACGGCGATTCGACCAATCTGCCGGGGCCGATGTACCTGTATTACCTGCGTAATTTCTACCTCGACAACAAGCTCATCGTACCGGGCGAAATGCAAATGATGGGTGAGCCGATTGACCTGTCCGCCGTGGAAATTCCGACCTACGTGTATTGTTCCCGGGAAGATCACATTGTGCCGTGGCCGAGCGCGTTTGCCTCCGCTGAATCGTGGGGCGGTGAGGTTGAATTTGTGCTCGGCGCGTCGGGGCATATCGCAGGCGTCGTCAACCCACCGGGGCCGAAAAAACGTAGTTACTGGACGGGCAAATGGCCCGCCGCGTCGCCTGAAGCGTGGGACGGAAAATCGAAAGAAGTCCCCGGTAGCTGGTGGCCGCATTGGTATGCATGGCTGGCTGAGCGCTCGGGCAAAAAGGTCACCGCGAAGAAACAAGTCAAGTCAAAACTCGGCGCTGCTCCGGGGCAATATGTTCTGGAAAAAATGTAGTTACGAATGTAGGAGCGGCGAGAGCCGCGAATGGTTGCGTGAAGATGAGGCCACGATTCGCGGCAAGCCGCTCCTACAAAATCAATCATTAACAAGGAGAAAGAAAAATGTCACGCATAGCACTAATCACAGGCGGTATGGGCGGTCTCGGCGAGGCCATTTGCATCAAGATGGCCGCGCTCGGTTATCAGGTCGTAACGACCTATTCACCGGGCAACAAAACATGGGCTGAATGGCTCGACACCATGAACAAACAGGGCTACGCGTTCAAAGCGTACGCTTGCGACGTAGCCGACTTTGATTCGGCTAAAGCCTGCGTCGCGCAAATCGCTAAAGACGTTGGCCCTGTCGATGTGCTGGTGAACAACGC
>JAYVNO010000226.1:0-3464 GCA_043758415.1 Burkholderiales bacterium | reverse complement strand
GCGATCCCGAATTGCTGACGCTAAAAGCGGTGCGCGCGATCGCCCAGGCCGATGTCATTCTGGTCGACGATCTGGTCAATCCCACCGTGTTGGACCATGCGCGCCACGACGCGCGCATCGTAAACGTCGGTAAACGCGGTGGCTGCAAATCGACAGCGCAGTCGTTCATCGAGCGATTGTTGGTGTCGGAAGCAACTTCCGGCCACATGGTGGTGCGGCTAAAAGGCGGCGATCCGTTTATGTTTGGCCGTGGCGGAGAAGAAGTCGCCGCGTTGACGGCGGCCGGCATCGATTACGAAGTGCTGAACGGCATCAGCGCCGGCCTCGCCGCGCCGACCTCGATCGGCATTCCACTCACCCATCGCGATCTTTGCCACGGCGTCGCGTTTATCACCGGACACACCCAAGCCGACGGCTCGTTGCCGTGGCAACCGTTAATCGCGGCGGGCCTGACGCTCGTCATCTACATGGGCATTGCCAACTTGCCGGGCATCGTCGCCGAACTGCGTGCCTGCGGCACGCGCGCTTCCATGCCGATCGCCGTGATTCAAGATGCGACGTTGCCGAGTCAACGCCAGTTGATCTGCACGTTAGACACGGTGGTCGAGCAAGTCGCAAGCCAGCAATTGGCAAGCCCCAGCATTATCGTTATCGGCGAGGTTGTCACGCTGAATCGCGCGGCCGAGATCGTCGATTACTCCTCGCCTGGTATTCGAGCAGAGCGTGTGGGAAATGCGTAATAATCGTAATTAGCGTTGGCCTGCAAGGCGCATGGCCTTAGGCCAGCCGCTGGATGCTGCTTTGCAGAGCATGCCGTGCCACGTGGCAAGCGCGGTGCGGCCGGCGGCAGGCCCGTTCCTAGCGCGATGTCACTGAACAATATTAACGGCTACAATCGACCCCTATGCACAGTTTGAAACTATGCAGAGTTTGATCGATTGCAGGGGTGCCGGTCCCTAGACGAATTTGTTACGGGGCCGGCGAATGTCTACCCATAGTTATAGCGTCTGAAGGAACTGCATCAACGCATCGGGCGGGCGGTAGCGGTGCGTTTTCGATTTCGGTTCCTGAAGTCGAGCCAAGGCTTGTTCTTTCATCGCCAGATCCGCTTCCACGTATCGATGCGTCGTTGACGTACTCTCATGCCCTAACCACAACGCAATCACACTGAAGGCGACACCCGATTGCAGCAGGTGCATGGCCGTCGAATGTCGAATGATGTGGGGAGAAATGTGCCGTTTCGCCAGATCAGGATAACGCGCAGTGGCGCGCGCCACCGCAATATCCAGACGCTGCGTGACATTGGTTCGGGTCATCGCCTGACCGCCGCGGTTCGGCAACAACGCCGACGCCGCACCCAAATCGGGATTGCGCCGTAACCAAGCACGGACCGCTTGAACAGTTGACTTCCATAAAGGCACTGAACGTTGCTTACGCCCCTTACCGCGCAAATGAACGCAAGGCGCGCCGTCCAACACCACATCGGCAACGCATACCCCCGTGATCTCCGATACCCGCGCCCCGGTGTTGTACAGCATCGCCAACAACAAATGGTCACGCTGCGTCGTCCAGGTGCTGCCGGGTTCGCCTAACACCGCCATCATTTCCTCGCGCGACAGGAAACCCAACATCGGACGCTCGAAGCGTTTCATCGGCACACCCAATGCCCGTTCGATGATATAGAGAGAGGATACGTCGCGCCGCGCCGCGAACTTCAAAAACGCCCGCAACGCCGTCAGCCTCAGATTACGACTGCGCACCGCGTTATGCCGCGTACACTCCAAGTGATCCAAGAACGCCAGAATCAGATCGGGTTCAATGTCGGTCAACCGTAGGGCCGTAGGCGATGTGCCCAAACGCTTGTGCGCGAAATCGAGGAACAACATCAACGCATCCCGGTACGAAGCGATGGTGCGCGGACTGACCGCACGCTGCGTCACCAGATAGTCGGTGAAGAATTGCTGTACCAGCGCTGCAAATGAAACGGGTCGTGGGGAGCTCGTTTCACCCATGGCACACCTCCGGCCTGTGTGCAAAGGATTCGAACTTTGCGGCGGCGACCGCCACCAGTTCCGGCACGCCGGTGAGATACCAATAGGTATTGGTCACCATCGCATGGCCGACATAAGTCGACAACGACAGCATTGCTTGATCGACATTTATCCCTTGTTTGTGCCAGAGCATCACACGCCTCACGACGAAGGTGTGGCGCAGATCGTGCACCCGCGGCGCATGGTGGGCACCGCGATTGACCCAGCCCAACTGATCGCGCAATTCGACAAACATCCGATTGACCTGTTTCAGGCCGAGCGGACGACCGAGGTGCATACCCCGCGTGCCGACCAAGAATGGCCCCTCGGGACTACGCTCGATATACGATGCGCGCAAACGCCGGTAACGCAATAACGCTTGAACAGTGCTCGGATGCAGCGGCACCTGACGTGACTTGGCGAATTTGGTGCGACGTACCGTGAGCATGCCAATTTTCAGATCGACATCGCCATCACACAAATGAAGGGCTTCGGAAACCCGTAGTCCGGTTGAGGCAAGCAGACCAAACAAGGCCTCGTAGCCCGCACCACGCAAGTCAGGGCGCAATTGCCGTGCTGCGCGCAGTAAATCGACGATCTCTTGTTCGCTATAGATATGTGGGGCCAGGCGTTGGTCGACCGGACCGAAGATTGATTCGTCGGGCACTTCGGTGCGTGGTTCGAATTGTTGTAGATACCGCGCAAACGGGCGCAGTATCTTCAGTCGCCGCGCCCAGGTAATCGGCGTCGTGCTATTGCGCTTATCGCGCCGCGCCCAGTCAGCCATGATTTCCAGCGTCAGCGGGCCACGATGGCCAAGGGCATCGACGTAACGTGCGAAATGGAACAAGGCCAAACCCATACCCTTCGACTCGAAACCAAGGCGACGACGCTCGGCCAAGAAATCGTTGACTCGCGCCTCCAGCTTGACGCGGGCGCTCATGGTGCGCTCCCGGGCCACGGCAAGGCCACTGCCGACAGGTTGCGGCTGTCGAGTTTGGCGTAAATGAGCGTCGTGTTCAGTGAGCGATGGCGCAGCACGTCGGCCACCTCTTTGAGCGAACTGCCGCCACTCAGCAAACGGCTGGCCATGGTGTGGCGCAACAGGTGCGCTCCCGTATAAGGAAGTCCGGCCCGCGCGTACGCCTGGCGGATCGCCTTGCGCACCAGATCAGGGCCGACCGGCTGATCACGCGGCGCGATATGGCGCACGAATACGGCGCGGTTGCTGGTCTGCGGGCGTTCGAACTTGAGATAATCGGCGATGGCTTGGCCAGTGGCTGCCGGCAAGGGCAGTACGTCTTCGCGCCGGCCTTTGGTACTCCTAAGCGTAATCGTACCGGCGCGCCAGTCGATGTCGCCCAGACCAAGGTGGGCAATCTCGCAACTGCGTAACGCCAGATCCACGGCGCAACGCACCATCGCGTCGCTGCG
>JAYVNO010000225.1:0-3464 GCA_043758415.1 Burkholderiales bacterium | reverse complement strand
GCCTGCATCAGAAAGTTACTCTCAATCATGAATGCAATCCTCAAATCCGGTGTGCCGTGGAATCCAAACTTCAACGCGACCCAAATCGCTTGACTTTCTACACAGTTGCTCTCCCCCAGAGAGAGGGAGCCTGCCGAACCGGTCTTATTTTGTTGACTCAGTAATAAACCCCGATGAGCGAATGAATGCTGATCTGAAACACGTCATCGGCTCGAAAGTGTTTGCGCGAACAAAGACTGCGGCGACCGCGCACATGCAGATGCTTGAGCAAAAGCGTGATGGTGTGCGCTCATACTTCGGCGATCCTCGCGTTACTTACGCCGGTTAATACTTCACCGTACCGGATCAAGAGCAAAGTGAACGGTGACCTTGTGCGAGCAGTCCATGAAATCGACAGGAGGCACCGTGTACCTATGCGCTCTAAATTTTGAATGGGCCAACATGCCCCAAGCTAGGCGTTGCCAGCGAACCGGTTTGCCGGGCTTGCCGGGCTTGTCCGGTTGAACGAGGTCCGCATTCGATTCATTTCTCCTTTTTCTCCTTCTTTTGCTTCTTCTCTTTCTTCTCCTTTTTCGGCTTGTACTCGTCGGACATCACGAAGTAGACGGGCTGGCTACAGGCGTTGTATTTGCGGCAATGCTTGCTCCAGTTTTTGGCGTGACCCGGGGGAACGTGTAGATATAACGGTGCACGAGAAGCGGCACGCGGCGCACGAACCACCGTTACCGGTCGGACATAAACCACAGGGGGTGGCGGAGCGTTGCCGATATCCACTCGCCCGTACACGCCCGGTCTGATTTCGCTCGAAATAACTATCTGGGCATCGGCGTTCGTGCTGTACGAGAGCGAAGTCAGGCATAGCAACGACGTAACCACAGCCCATTGAGCATGGCGCATATTTGCTCCTTTTAGAATCGGTGATTATTGGCAAGACGCCAACAATTCGGCCTGACGGATAGCGCTTGTCTGCCGCGCGGCGATGTTTGCTTTGGGCGTGGCAGTCGTTGGCGGTAGACAAACGCTATTCGTTGTGAAGCGCAGTTTACGCGCAGAGGCGCTGCCGATTGAGATTGAAATCGCCGCCGACAATCGGGATGCAGAGGTGAAAGCCGTCCGCAAAAAACAACGCCGCCCGAGAGCGGCGCTACTTGCTGCGCGAGCGAACGCGCGCGATCCTATGCAATAGCCGAATTGAGTCGTTGAACTACTTCAGCATTATCACGGTGTCAATCACATGGATCACGCCGTTTGATGCTTTGACATCGGCTGTAACCACTTTGGCGCCGGTGACGGTGACGCCTGCGCTGGAGGCCTTCACATCGAGCGACGCGCCATTGACCGTCTTGACCATGCCGGTCTTCACGTCTTTGGCCATCCCCGCGCCGGAAACGACGTGATACGTCAGAATCGCTTTGAGCTTCGGGATGTCCTTCAGCAACTCGTCAACTGTGCCTGCTGGCAGCTTGGCGCACGCAGCGTCTGTTGGCGCGAACACGGTGAATGGGCGCTTGCCCGAACGGGTATCGGCAAACCTGCCGCTTTGATGGCGGTGACGAGGATTTTGCAATTGCCGTTAGCGACGGCGACGTCAACGACGGTACCTGGGGCCGCTGCGCAAGACTGGCACCCCGCCGCGCAGTAAACGCTAGCGCGTCCCGCCGGGTGTGGCGAAATCAACGGCCTCGCTCGTGGCGATTCCGTTGGTGCGACCGGGGTAGCGCAGCCACGTCATCGCGATGTTGAGTTCCGCGACGACGGTTGTCGCCTCGATCATCTTGCCGTTGCCGAGATCAATGTTTGCCGTGGTGTGTGCGTCTTTGACCAGCGTCAGGTCGTAGCCGCGATCGAGCGCGGCATAGGCCGTCGCGCGAATGCACCAGTTGGTCATTGCGCCAGCGAGAGTGATGTGGGTCGCACCTATTTTGGCGAGTTCCTCGTCAAGCTTCGTCCGCTCGAACGAAGATTCGAATTGCTTGTCTATCCGAGCTTCGTTGGCAGCAGGTTTCAATTCGGGCACCCACTGCCATGGCTCGCTTCCATGCGGGAGCTCATCAGACGAGTGCTGCACCCAAATCACGGGCACACCCTGATCGCGCGCTCGTTGGACAGTACGCGCCACGTTGTTGATGACGCGCGGCGCATCCCACGCCTCGCCCATCACGCCAGTCTGTACGTCGACGACCAGCAGGACGCCCTTGTTGCCGTCTCGTAAGGTTGCCATGTTGAATTCCTTTGGTTGACTGTCCAGTTATGCTGAATTCGGTGCGAGGTAGCGCGCGTCAACTAAGGAAGCGAATAGTTGAACTCATAGCTGTGTTTGCCGTCGGCTCGAATGATTTTGAAGTCACCGATCAATCCAACCAGTCCACTGGTTCCGGAGTCAGGAACCACAGTGACCGTGAGACTCGGTGTGCCGCGATTCATCGTCCCGCTGTGCTGAAGCGTGAAGCTGCCCTTGCGTCCGTGCAAGCTGCCGTCCACACGCTCGATGGCCACATAGCCTGCTGATCCCTTGGTCTCCGCACCCGCGCTGAGCATCTGTCCGATGGTCGTGGCGACAAGATCTCCACTGATCTGCTTGTCAATCGACATGCGACCTAGACTGCTGGCCTCGGGCTGATTCTCGAAGGCCAACGGCAGTACCTTCACAACGAAGGTGCCTTTTGCGATTTGGTTCAATTGAGTCCTTTCTGATGCGATGGGGGCGGATTGTGCGCTCACTGTCCCAGCGGCCTGTAGCAAACAGAGCGAAAGCGTGAGAGCAAGACAGCGGTGATTCATTCCAGTTGGTGACACACGGCCTCGACGTTGTTGCCATGCAGATCAATCACGAACGCGCCGTAATAGTTTGGGCGGTAATGCTCGCGAAGGCCCGGTTTGCCATTGTCTGTAGCGCCGTTGGCGATGGCTGCGGCGTAGAACGCATCGACGGCAGCCCCGTAGCGTTGGCGCGTGGCGACGAGGTCGGTGACGCGGAAGGTCATGTGGTCGAGCATGGCGACTCTCGCCCTGCCAAAACCGCCGCGCGCACAATCGCGTTCACACGGGTCTGCCAGCCGGGGCCGCTGGCTTTAAGTGCGCTCAATACGTCCGCGTCAAAGCGGATCGTGGTCGCGCTCTTCAGTGGCGAGTTAGAGACGGGCCGCCCACGACGCACCAAGCGCTCACCCGTGTACACATCAGCACGCGCAAAATCGGCGGCAGTCTGTTCTGGCGCGTCGTCAGGGTCTACCCACTCGGACTTGATAATCTGCTTGTTCTCGTTCATTGGCTTTCCTCATGCTGATGATGCGGCGAGACGTGCCGCGTTCGGTCCACACCACAACGACTTCGCGCCCGTCGAGTACGCCTACCGTAATAAATCCTGCCTCAGTGGCGCTGTGGCGAAGGTCAGGCGCGACGGTATGCAAGCTGGCAAAGATATCCCTCGTAGTTCGTTTCACCAAAACACTGACATGAAATCG
>JAYVNO010000224.1:0-10688 GCA_043758415.1 Burkholderiales bacterium | reverse complement strand
TGCTCGCAATCCTCACGTGACCTGCGCGTACGCTCCGGTTGCTGCGCTCCGGGCTCCTAACACTGCATCCCCAAAAATGAATTATTAGAGGTGCCCTTATTCATATTGGCACATTCAAGCTCGGCCCGGTGCAACGAGGCCCGATGCTTACGTCGCGCGCGCATCGTGTCGCGATGAGCCGCTAGCCGCGCCAATTCTGCGACGCACAAGCGCACGCCGCAGAAAGCTGCGCAGTGCTTGCCGCCTAAACGTCGCCTGCTTCCGCGCCTGCGTCGGGGTCGGCGATGGGCGCACCGGATCGCGCGCGATGGCTGCGCGGATCGTGCTTTTCTATCTCACTGGCCACCGCGCGTTTGAGTTTGCGCGCGGCGCCGTCGATGGCTTGATGCGCGTTACCGGCGTGATTTTTCACGACAATAGGCCCCATGCCTACGAGGTGCGCCTCAAGCGTGCAATGAATATCGTCGGGGCCCACCTTCATGGCGCTGTGAGCGTCCGACAGGTGCGCATCGACGCGCGTGATGCGCTCGCGGAAACGACCTAAAGCATCGGTCACTACCGCCTCCAGATGTTCGTGCATTTTGTGACGTCCGTCAGTGTTCGGGTCGGCTTGTAGCAAGACTTGCATGAATGTCCTTGGTTTGTTTTTATATCGATTCGCGGCGAGCTGTGCATCATGTTGATTCGCAGCTGGTCGCGACCCTAAGCACGTAGTTTGAACCATTGCCGTTTGCGCGTCGGCGCGTTGACGAACGGAGCGGGGTTAGCGGTCGTTTCAATGGCGGTTCAACAACGCGAATGAGCGATCCGCTTTTCTACGAATGCGCCGTTGGCATTGGGTTTGGCTCATGTTTAGGCCATAAGTCGACTATGTACGTAAATGAGCGCTATGCCCTCATGCAACGGAGCTTTCCGCGCTAAGCTGTAGTCCCGTTGCCCGCTTTTCCATTGCGCAAGTTCAATTTGTTTTTTCCATCTAGTTTCGTCCCACGTTTCGCAGCAGCAAACAACTCCGCAAACGTGCGACGCCGCCAAATGCTGCCGTGGTCGGCGTGGAAGCCTTCATGCCAATGCTGACGGTAGCGTGCGCGATGCGCAGCCGATCAGCAGCGCGAGAAACGCGAGACGATTTGTAGATTTCGCCGAAGACGGAGAGCCGTTCGACATCAAGTTTTGCTGTCGCGATGGCACCTGATGCAAACGACAGACTATTGCAAAATGCAACTGAATTTATTGCGGCGATTAGTTGACGTGATAGTAATTTATCGCAAAACTTCAGCCTGTTTTGTAGCGCAAAAAGGGGCCACTGTGAACACCATCACCACTCAATGCAACGACGCCACTGTCGCCAACGCACGCGCGACTTTCTACAAAGAAATTGACACGCTGAGCATGACGCCTTTGTGGGAATCGCTGCATGCGCTGGTGCCGCGCGAGCCGCAATCGCCGTGCGTTCCAGCACTTTGGCGTTATCAGGATGTGCGTCCTTTTCTGATGCGCTCAGGCGAGTTGATCACGGCGGAAGAAGCAGTTCGTCGCGTGCTGATTCTGGAAAATCCGGGCCTGCGTGGACATTCATCGATCACGCAATCGCTGTACGCCGGGTTGCAACTCATCCTGCCCGGCGAAATCGCGCCATCGCACCGCCATGTGCAGTCGGCGCTGCGCTTCATCGTTGATGGCCAGGGTTCGTACACGACCGTGGGCGGCGAGCGCACCACGATGCATCCGGGCGACTTCATCATCACGCCGTCATGGGACTGGCACGATCATGGCAACCACGGCGTCGCTGGTGTGAGCGAACCGGTGGTCTGGCTCGATGGGTTGGACATTCCAATGGTGCGATTTTTTGATGCAGGATTTGCCGAAAACGACGAGATCAAAACGCAACGTCCATCGCGCCCGGAAGGCGTGAGTTTCGCGCGCTTCGGGCACAACATGGTGCCTGTGCGCCACACGCATACCTCCGCGACTTCGCCGATTTTTTCGTACCCCTACGACCGCTCGCGCGAAGCGCTCGCGCAGTTACAACGAGACGAGGCACCCGACGCATGGCACGGTCACAAGCTTCGTTACATCAATCCGCTTACGGGCGGTGCGCCGATTCCGACCATCGCGACTTTTTTGCAATTGCTGCCGAAAGGCTTTGCAGGAAAAACACATCGCTCCACCGATGGCGCGGTGTACTGCGTGGTCGAGGGTGAGGGTTGCGCTCTCATCAACGGCCAGCCGTTTGCATTCGGGCCACAGGATATTTTTGTGGTGCCGTCATGGGCGACGCTGCGCCTAAATGCATCGTCGGACGCCGTGCTGTTCAGCTATTCAGATCGCCCAGTGCAAGCTGCGATGGGCATTCTGCGCGAATCATTTCTTGACTGAACGGCCCGCAATGTCACCCAGCAACAAACCCTCGGTGCTCATCATCGGTGGCGGCATCGGCGGCATGTCGGCAGCGTTGTCACTGGCGCGCATCGGCATGCCGGTGACGCTGCTGGAGCAGAGCGCGCAGATCGGCGAAATCGGTGCAGGCTTGCAGCTCGG
The DNA here is from genome assembly GCA_043758415.1 of Burkholderiales bacterium. Taxonomy (GTDB): domain Bacteria; phylum Pseudomonadota; class Gammaproteobacteria; order Burkholderiales; family Casimicrobiaceae; genus Casimicrobium. The sequence continues at coordinate 8,147 of JAYVNO010000224.1, read as the reverse complement.
GCCGAATGCGTTTGCCGCGCTTGATGCGCTGGGTGTTGGCGACACGGTGCGTCGCGGCTCGGTGTTCACCGATCGCATGGTGATGATGGACGCGGTGGATTGCAGTGAGGTCGCCGTGATTCCCGTAGGCGAAGCGTTTCGTACGCGCTTCAACAATCCATACGCCGTCACGCATCGCGCAGATCTGCACAACAATATTTTTGATGCCGTAAAGGCCAACGGCAACATTCAGTTTTTCGCCGGTGCGCACGTCAAAGACGTGCATGTGAGTGAACACGAAACGGCGGTCACATTGAGTGACGGTCGCAGCTTCAAAGCCAACGCAATCGTCGGCTGCGATGGCGTGAAGTCGGTCGTGCGCGAGAAGTTTATTGGTGACGAGCCCCGTGTTACCGGACATGTGGTTTACCGTGCCGTGGTGCTGGCGGCCGACATGCCGGAAGACCTGCGCTGGAACGCGCCGGTGGTGTGGGCGGGGCCGAATTGCCACCTCGTGCATTACCCGTTGCGCAGCGGTGATCAGTACAACCTGGTGGTCACTTTTCACAGTCGCGACAAAGAAACTTGGAGCGTGACCGATGGCAGCAAGGTTGAAGTGCTTTCGTACTTTCACGGCATTCATCCGCGCCCGCGGCAACTGCTCGATCTGCCGAAATCATGGCGACGCTGGGCTACGGCTGACCGCGATCCGATTGAGCACTGGGGCGAGGGCCCTGTGACCCTCCTCGGCGACGCCGCGCATCCGATGATGCAATATCTCGCGCAAGGCGCATGCATGGCGCTGGAAGATTCGGTGACGCTGGGTGAAGCGGTGAAAGCAAGTGACTTCGACATGGCCAGTGCGTTCCGCCTGTATGAGCGCGCCCGCGTCGCACGCACCGCACGCGTGGTGCTGTCGGTGCGTGAGATGGGACGCATTTATCACGCACAAGGCGTTGAGCGTCTGGTACGCAACAGCCTGTGGAATGGTCGCACGCCGGATCGCTTTTTTGACGCGGTGGAATGGCTGTACGACTGGCGACCAGAGCGATGTCTGGACGCTGGGCGGACTTAGCGTTTAGCCGAAGCGTGTGCCGCTAGCGGAAACCCGCCCGCAAACGCCTCGCGCAGGTGATCAACAAAACATTGCACCGCGCGCGGCACTTGCGCGGCCCACGGGCGAATCGCATACAGCCGCACGCCGAAGAAACCATCGGGCTGCCAGTCTGGCAACACTGGCAGCCAATCGCCCTTCTTGTAGTCGGTGACTGCGGTGAAATCGGGCAGCAAACCTATGCCTAGTCCGCCGCGCACCGCTTCGCGCAACACCTCACTGTTGTTCGCGCGAAGCGGCCCATGTACCGCCACGATCACACGCTCGTTCGCTGCGCGCGCACCTGCCTTCACAAACGACCAACTCTGCCCCGGCGTATCGCGCAAGTAAAGCAAACAGTCGTGTTGCGCCAGTTCATTCGGGTGTGCTGGCACGCCCTTGCGCCGCAGGTATTCCGGGCTGGCGACCAGCACCGAACGGCTTTCGCAAAGCACCCACGCAACGTGCGTTTCCGGCGGCGCGTGAGCGTGACGAATAGCCAGATCAAAGCCCTCCAGCGCGAGGTTGACCAGGCGATCCGACAGCTCAATCTCCAATTTGATTTCGGGGTACCGCTGAACGAACCCGGCCAGCGTCGGCGCGATGTGCTGGCGACCCAGTGCGACGGGTGCGGTGACACGCACCACCCCGCGCGGCTGACCGGCCAGATCGCGCGCGTTGGCAAAGCTCTGCGCGATGTGGGTGAACGACGCTTGTGTGTCGTCCACCAGTTGCTGGCCTGCTGCGGTGAGGCCGACGGAGCGCGTAGTGCGTCGCACCAGCGCCACGCCCGCAGCGCGCTCCAGCTCACCGATTCGCATGCTGACGGACGCCTTGGACACGCCCAGCCGCCTTGCTGCCTGCGTGAAGCTGCGCGTTTGTGCGAGCACCGTGAGCAGGTGCAAATCGGCGAAGACGGGGGCGTTGGTGTCCGTGGTCATGAAGGGTATGGGTCGGCGCGACCTTGGCTGCGTTTGTTCATATTATTGAACAATGTGATCACAAATTGGATATTTCCAAAGCACACGTTGAAACATAAACTGCGAGCCTCGCTCCCATCTCGCAAAGCACACCATGAACACTGCCGTCATTTCACCCACCGCTATCGCGCACTGGATTAGTGGCAGCAAGGCCGCTGGACAATCAGGGCGCTCGCAAGACGTGTTCAACCCGGCCACGGGTGCCGTCAGCGGTAACGTTGCGCTAGGCAGTGTTGACGACGTGAGCGCTGCGGTCGCGGCTGCGCTCGCAGCGTTCCCCACTTGGGCCGACACGCCGCCAATTCGCCGTGCGCGGGTGATGTTCAAATTTCTGGAATTGTTGAACCTGCATCGCGACGCGCTGGCGCATGCCATCACGGCTGAGCACGGCAAAGTGTTCACCGATGCGCAGGGCGAGGTGTCGCGTGGCATTGACGTGGTGGAATTTGCCTGTGGCATTCCGCAGCTGCTCAAGGGTGATTTCACAGATCAGGTGAGCACAGGCATCGACAACTGGACGTTGCGTCAGCCGCTCGGCGTGGTCGCGGGCATCACGCCATTCAACTTCCCGGTGATGGTGCCGATGTGGATGTTTCCGGTAGCGATTGCGGCCGGCAATACGTTTGTGCTGAAGCCGAGCCCGATTGATCCGAGCGCCTCATTGATGATGGCTGATTTGTTCAAACAGGCAGGACTTCCGGACGGCGTGTTCAACGTGGTGCAGGGCGACAAGGTGGCAGTAGATGCGTTGTTGACACATCCTGATGTCAAGGCGATTTCTTTCGTCGGCAGCACGCCGATTGCGAACTACATTTATGAAACGGGTGCCCATCATGGCAAGCGCGTGCAGGCGCTCGGCGGCGCGAAAAATCACATGGTGGTGATGCCCGATGCCGACGTGGCACAAACGGTGGATGCGTTGATCGGCAGCGCCTACGGCTCGGCGGGCGAGCGCTGCATGGCAATCAGCGTCGCAGTGTTTGTCGGCGATGCGGCAGACAAAGTATTGCCTGCATTGATCGAGCGCACCAGGACGTTGAAGATTCTCGACGGCAAAAATCTTGCCGCTGAAATGGGCCCTATCGTCACGGCCGCAGCGCTGGCTCGAATCACCGGCTACATCGAGCAGGGCGTTGCCGAAGGCGCGCAGCTTTTGGTCGACGGTCGTGGCTTCAAAGGCGCGACGGCGGGTGCCGGTTGCGACCATGGATTCTGGACCGGCGGTACGTTGTTTGATCACGTCACGCCCGACATGCGCATCTACAAAGAAGAAATTTTCGGCCCCGTATTGTCATGCGTTCGTGTGTCCGATTTTGCAGCGGCGGTTGAGTTGGTCAACGGTCATGAGTTCGGCAACGGCGTGTCCTGCTTCACGCGCGACGGCAACGTGGCGCGTGAGTTCAGTCGCCGCATTCAGGTCGGCATGGTCGGCATCAATGTGCCGATTCCAGTGCCGATGGCGTGGCATGGTTTTGGTGGCTGGAAGAAGAGTTTGTTTGGCGACATGCATGCGTACGGCGAAGAAGGCGTGCGCTTTTACACCAAGCAAAAAAGCGTAATGCAGCGCTGGCCCGAGAGCATCGGCAAGGGTGCGGAATTTGTGATGCCAACGGCGAAATAGCTTGTGGCGCGGCGGACAGGTTAAAAATAACGTAGTCGCCTACAATTGAAGCATGTCACGAGAAAGAATTCACCCCGAAGGCACCGACGCAACCTATCGCGTGCAGGAGTCGCTCAAGGCGCTGGTGCAATTGGGCGGCGCGCGCAAGACGTTTCGACTGAAGCCGGACGCTAACAAGGCGTTGCAGCAACTGGTGAAACTGCTCGCCGTGAACACGGAGACTGAGGCGGTGGAAACAGCCATAGTCGCGCTGCGTGATCAGCTTCGCGCCGATGCAGTTGCAAAAAAGCAACGGCAAATGCGTGATTCGATTCGACTCGTAAAGTAGCTTGCGCAGGTCTTGACAGCGCAAACGTAGTCGTACACAATTCAGTTGTTGGTGATTGCGGAGCAGTCGCCCAGCAGCAAAAACAGCTAAATTTTTTTCAACATCTATTCACAGGAGCCAGTTCAAAAATGACCATCCAATGCATCACTAACCTACACAGCGCGCCGATCTCGGCATGCCTGCGTGCGTTTGTGCTCGCGGCTGAGACTGGTTTTTCAACGAGCTCTCGACCCAATTCACGTCCGTGCGCTAGCACCGCAAACGACAGTGGCAAATTCGGCATGAACATGGCGAATATGTTTAAAGGCGGCAACGCTTACGGCATCGATATCACACAAGGCAACTCGGCCCTATTGAGAGGAAGCGCATAGCGCCCCCACTCAAGTTTTCCTCCCGGAAACCCCGAGTTGTCGAAAGACCTCGGGGTTTTTTGTTTTCTGGGTCGCTGATTGTTCAAACGTTTTTTCGAACGCCAGCGACTCACCCGAACACAGCATTCAAGTATTTTTTATCAGGGGACAGATCATGGTTTTAGTTGACTTCACACTGGCAGAGCGATGGCGGATTTTTGGTGAGTTGTCTTTGGCACAGACACCTCGCCAAGCCAAAGCTCCAGTCGCAAGCACGAGCGTAGCGAGCAAGTACGCGCCTGCCAAAGGGCACATCGACCCGCAGGAAAGCGCTACTCGAACCCACGCACAGGCCGCGCTTATGCAGCGCATGCTGTAAGCCAAAACCGACCCAGCGACGGGGACGCTTCAGCACGCAGATAGCGCGCGGGGCATCCCTGCCGCAAGCAGTCCGCATCTCAATCGGGAGCCATGCGAACGCCGGACGCAACCGGCACCTTTTCAGGTTCAAGACGCACGTTGGTCTTGGGCTGCCACAGTTTTCAGGAAGACGCGGCCAATACCGCGTCACGCAACCGAGCATCTCTCATGTCAATCAAGAGCACATGCGAGTGAGAGATGCCAAGCTCGGCTGACGGTTGTTTGCATGCCCCCTCCTCCCCTATGACACATGCGGGCCGTGCGAACAACCCGATAAGAAGCGTGCGCTAGAGGTGCGGCTAGTGCGCGAGGTGCAAGTCCTCAACCTGAAATCCTTTTCAGCGGTGTGTTTGAAAAAGCATCCCGCCTCACAGTTTTCGCGAACGCGTGCATGAAGGCAAAAAGCACGCGGCACGGGTTGGACGCAACCGTGCCGAAATCCGAAGAATCGCCTTAGCGGGCATGGCGGCAACGCCGTGATGGTGCAAGGCGCGCGGTCGCGAGATCCTTCTCAGCAGAAATATGCGGTTTGTAGGAGCGCCCTTCGGCAAGTTCAGGACTAAAGGCAACGCCGCGACCTCACGCGGCATGGCGAACGGTGGTCGCGGCGGAGCCGCTCCTACAGGTGCGCATGCGAAAATTTATAGGTTGTTACCGTATTTCTACCGCTGTCATCGTTCATGAACCTCCGCCGTCTGGAAGAAATCTCGCAAAACGCTTCACGCCCTGATCGCGGTTTGATGGTTGACGGTTGGAATGTGGGTTTGTCGCCAGGATTGGCAAAACGGTCACGCTGTATCAACCCGTTCTACCGATCGGCCCGCAGCATGGAAGAAAACCTAGCGGCAGCGAAAAGTGCCTACGCAGCGGTCGACTTGCCCTGCCTGTTTCGCATCACACCGTTCATCTTCGATCCCACGCTGGACCACCGTCTCGACGCGCTGGGTTACGTCAAATTCGATCCTGCGCTGGTGCAGGCAGTGCAGTTGAGTGATATCCGCTTTGATCATCTGCGCGAGATGTCCGGCTGCGTTTTTCACCAACCCGATCTGGCGTTAGCCGCGCACTGGGTCGGTGAAATGCGCGGCGATAATGCGCGCGAAATCGCTGGGCTTGCAGAGCGCTGGCGGTTATCGGTCGCCACCGTGTCCGCTGATTTTGTGTTTGACGCGAACAATGTGCGCGTCGCACGCTCCGTCAGCATTACCGAGGAAGGCCACGTCGGCATCTTCGACGTCGGCACGCTGGCAACACATCGCAATCGCGGCTACGCGGGCGCATTGCTCGCGCATCAACTGAAAGCAGCGATTGCTGCAGGAGCGACGGTCGCCTATCTGCAAGTTGCAGCCGACAACGCCGCGCGGCAAACCTACGAACGATTCGGCTTTCGTACCGTGTACGACTACTGGTATCGCGCGCTGCCCGACTATGCCCGTTAAATGGCGCAACGTAATCGTCTGCGGAGTCAAATCCCACCTGAATAGGTAGTATCGCTAGTCGCACTGTTCGGCTGTGTTGCCAACCGGCAAAGCAACAGTGGCGAGGCGGGCATGCAGCATATTTCAGGCGAATCCATCATTCTCCGTGTCTGGCGGTGGCCGTCACTTTTTTTGCCGCTATTGTTGTTTTCCATGCAGGCCGCCGCTGGGGTCGGTTTCAACGCGCCGGTGAAATACGCTGTCGGCGGATCGCCATTCTTGCGCGCCGTCGCAGACTTCAACGGCGACGGGCGACCTGACCTGGCTACATCTGCTCAAACAAACCAGCGCCAACGTTTACGCGAAAACCTACTATACGGTGGGGGCGGGGCCCGTGTTCATCACTTGTGCGGAGCTCTCCGGTGATAATTTTCTCGATCTGGTGACCGCCAATCGAACGGGCAACTCGGTATCGGTGTTGATCAATAACGGCGACGCTACGTTCAAGCCGCCAATGACGTACACCGTGGGTGCATCTCCCGGCGCGACAGTGGTAGCCGATTTTAATGGCGATGGAAAGCGCGATATTGCGGTCAGGAACGTAGACTCGAATAGCGTTTCCATTTTGATCAACAACGGCGACGGCACTTTTCGTCCCGCCGTAGATACGGCGCTTGGTGGCTCACCGGTGACGCTTACGACGGGCGATTTTGACGGCGACGGTAAGACGGATCTGGTACTGGGCTTATCTGACGCGGGCGGCGTGGTTGTGTTGCTGGGTAAAGGTGATGGCTCGTTTCAGGCACCACTATTCATCCCCGTGGGTGATGGCCCCCGATCCACCGTCCAGGTCACCGACTTGAACGGCGATGGTCGCGCTGACATCGTGCTTCCATTAGCTGGCGAAGGTGCCATCGCCGTGCTTCTCAACAGCGGAGCCGCGGCGACCACGTCATCGGGCACTTTCTTCTCCGCACCGACGGGCTCGGGCAGCGGCAGCTCGGGAATTTCTGTCGCCGGTGGTGGCTCAGGCTGCGCCTTCTCGAACGCTGCGTTTGTGCCGACGACCGGCGGCGTCGGCTCGCCGCCGGAACCACCGCCGGTCAAAGCGAAATTTCCACACGGATTAGTGGACTTCACCACCCGCGGATGCACCGTAGGATCAACCATTACGATGACCGTGACCTATCCACAAGCGTTGCCCTACGGCAAGCGCTATTGGAAATACGGCCCCACCGCATCGAATACTTCGCCGCACTGGTACACGATACCCGCCACCATTCAAGGCAACACGATCACCTTCACCATCGTTGATGGCGGGCTAGGGGATGATGACTTGACGGCCAATGGCGTGATTGTGGACATCGGCGGGCTCGGCTGGCCGGACTGCTCAACGCTGCAAGGAGACTCACGTGTAGCCTTGATGCGGCTGGCAATGGCGTCGTTGATCCCCTCAAAGATGGCTTGTTGATCCTGGGTCGATTGATGGGTTTTTCCGGCACGGCGCTGACCGACGACTTGTCGTTAAGTGCACCTGCATGCCGCACCGATCCGGCGGAAATTGCGGCGTTCATCGACGCTCAAAATATCGATCTCGATCAAAGCGGTGGTCTCACCCCGAAGACTGCGCTCACCGACGGCCTGATGCTGCTACGAGTCATGCTTGGACTGACTGGCACCGCAGTCACGCAAGGATTAAGCAGCAAGCCGTGGACAACGGTGCGCGATCATCTCAACGGCGCGTGCGGCGTAAGTCCGGCTCTTTCGTAGGCTGGCGGCGTCACAGGCGACCGGGTCACGGGTGACTCGTAATCGAACATTCGTCGCGTTCACGCAACGCGGGTGAGCGCGCACTGTCATAATTCTATTTCTAATTCAAAGGGTAGAGAATATGCACATCTTTAAGCAAGGATGTGCCATGGCCAGACCATTTCGCGGGCAGGACTCGATTGCGGCAG
>JAYVNO010000223.1:0-3472 GCA_043758415.1 Burkholderiales bacterium | reverse complement strand
GCTCGCAAGCAGAACGCGCAGGCATGGAGCAAATGCTCACCGTCACTGCCGTCGGCTCGCCGACAACAGTGCAAAACAAGATCAAAGAGATCATCGCGCAAACGCAAGCAGATGAGCTCATCATCGCCGGGGCTGTGCATGACCATGCGGCGCGGTTGCGGAGTTATGAGTTGTTGGCGGGTATCGCCCACGATGGACAGCGAGTCAGCGAGCAGGTAGCCCGTGAGCTGTTAGCCGCCACCAGAGGGGCAACGCTGAGACCCCAAACCGTTGGCGAACTCAAAACGGCGGGACGGCGCTGAATATCGCCGCTCCGTTCAAGCAGAATATTTGCGCCGTCGCTGGAGCCTATGCGATAGTACGCGTATGAATCTCAGCCAGTCGCTTCACGACCAACGCGCCGCGATGATCGCTGCCGCGCAGCGACACCGCGCGCACAATCTGCGCGTTTTCGGGTCGGTCGCGCGCGGCACGTCGAAACCCGCGAGTGACATTGACCTGCTCGTCGACACATTGCCGGGAGCCACGCTATTCGATCTTGGCGCGTCGCAAGCGGAGCTTGAAGAACTACTTGGCGCACGCGTTGACCTTCTGACACCGGGTGACCTGCCCATTTCGTTCCGCGATACCGTGCTTTCTGAAGCCATCGCGTTGTGAATGACTGCGTACGCAGTTGCAACGCATAGCGCGATAGCCCGCGCCTTCCACCGAAAACGTACTTACTACGAGCGTTCAGCCTCGCCGCGGGGCTGGCAGGCTCATAACGGCTACGTGGCCGAGCGAAGCTTCGCCGCCAGCGCGCCCAGCCCTATCGCCTGCGCGCCCTGTCGCAATGGAAATGCCTCGTCGCCCGGATAAACAACGAAGCGTTCTTTTACGCCAAGGTCTTCGCACGCCACACTGAAGCTTCGCTCCACGCTCGGCGCGGACGAGCGCTTGATCTCGATGGCTAGTTCCGGCGTGCCGCCGCGTTCGAACACCAGATCAACCTCCGCGCCGTCGTGGGTTCGGTAGAAATAGGCTTCGCGCTGCGGGCCCGCGGCCTGAATCAGGCTCTCAATCACAAAGCCCTCATAGCTCGTGCCCGCCACGGGATGTCCGAGCACGTCGTTCCCCGTGGCGAGTTCCAGCAGTGCATGCACGATACCGCTGTCGCGCACGTAGACCTTGGGCGTTTTGGTCAGGCGCTTGCCGACATTGGCGGCCCACGGAGGCAGTCGCCGCACCAATTGCAAGTCCACCAGCAGATCAACATATCGCGTGAGCGTGCTTGCGCCGACACCAAGGCTCGCGGCGAGGCGCGCCTGATTGAGCAGCGCGCCCTGCTGATGCGCGAGCATGAGCCACAGTCGGCCCAGCGTTTCGGTCGGCAGGCGCGGCGCAAACATCGGCACATCGCGCTCAAGGTACGAGCGGATGAAATCGCGCCGCCAGTCAAGGCTCGTCGTATCGCTCGCCGCCAGCAAACTTTCGGGAAAACCGCCACGTACCCACAGCGTTTTCGCATCAATCCCCGCCGGTTCTGCGTCCAGAATATCGACCGGGGTGATCTCCATGTACGCAACCCGCCCGGCCAACGATTCCGACGACTGGCGCATCAGTTCAAGCGCCGCCGAACCGAGCAACAAAAAATGACCGAACCGCTCGCCCGCCGCGCGCCGGTCATCAATGATGCCGCGCAGAATTTCGAACAATCCCGGCAGCCGCTGAATCTCGTCAATCACCACCAGCTTGCCATGCTGCGCCCGCAAATACGCATCCGCATCATCAAGCCGCCGACGATCCGCCGGACGCTCCATATCCAGATAAACCGCGCCGCCCGGCCAGTCTGCCGCAATCTTTCTCGCAAGCGTGGTCTTGCCCACCTGTCGCGGGCCGAGCAGAACGACGGCTGGCACAACAGCGCCAAGTCGGCTACGAACCAGAGTTTCGATATTTCTTGCGATCATTACCGTAAATCTATCACGTGATAGACGAATTACGGGAATAATTTACTTCGCATTCAGTTGACTTTCGACATGCAACCACTTTGGCGAACAAAAATTTACGATGACGCAACGCAGTATCGAAAAACACAACGCGCAACACAAAGCGGACAAAATGTCCGCTATTATTCCCAGATACACAATTTCGGGGGAATTCATGGCGACTGTGCTTACCACTGGCGTGCCGAACTTGGCGCACCAATATCTGGCGCAGGCGCGCAAACACTTGTCGCAAGCGGCGCTCGCCAAGGAGCTCGATATCGACGTGCGCACGCTGCGGCGCTGGGAAGCCCGCGAAATCGAGCCGCCCAAATACATGGCCCTTGCGCTCAAGCAGTTACTGTTGCCGCTTACGTCACCAGCGGTGCAGCCTCTGCCGCGCGAATTTACCTTCATTGACCTGTTCGCAGGCATCGGCGGCATGCGAAAGGCGTTTGAAAAAATTGGTGGCCAATGCGTGCTCACGAGCGAATGGGACGCGTATGCCGTCAAAACGTACACGGAGAACTTTCGCGGTCTGCATCGACTGGAGGGCGACATCACCGCAGTCGACGAACAGTCCGTGCCCGACCACGACGTGCTGCTCGCTGGATTCCCGTGCCAGCCATTTTCCATCGCAGGCGTATCAAAGAAGAATTCGCTGGGACGTCTGCATGGCTTTGACGATGAAACCCAAGGCACGTTATTTTTAGACATCGAGCGGATCATCGCAGCAAAGCGACCGCGCGCGTTTTTGCTTGAAAACGTCAAGAATCTCAAGTCGCATGACAAAGGCCGCACCTTCGAAGTCATCCATCGTACCCTCACGAAAAAGCTGGGCTACGACGTCCACTTCAAGGTTATCGATGGCGGGCACTTCGTTCCGCAACACCGGGAGCGCATCATCATCGTTGGCTTTCGCGAACCGGTAGTGTTCGACTGGAACATGCTGGAATTGCCACCCAAAACAAGCCATACGCTCGCCGACATTCTCCATCGCACCGACGGCACGGAACCGCTTCTAGCGTGGGACGCCGACCGCTTTTTTCATCAAGGAAAAAAAGTGGTCAACCCCAAATACACGCTCACCGAAAACCTGTGGACGTATCTTCAGAATTACAAAGCAAAGCACGAAGCCGCGGGCAATGGTTTCGGATTTGGATTGGTCACTTCAAAGCAAACGTCGCGCACGCTATCGGCGCGGTACTACAAGGATGGCTCCGAAATTTTGATTTCGCAGGGCGCGCGCAAACGCCCGCGCCGCTTGACTCCGCGCGAATGCGCGCGACTCATGGGGTTTCCGGATGATTTTCGGATTCCAGTTTCGGATACGCGTGGATATCAACTGTTCGCAGAGGCGGCAATGCCACCGATGATCGAGGCAGTGGGTAGACTGGTGGTTTCCGCTCTAGGGAAACGCTGAACAAAGCCTCATTTTCACAAAGTGCATCTACACAATTTTTTTGAAGTGGCAGCGGTGCTTGTCATTTATATGATTTTCATAATCT
>JAYVNO010000222.1:0-10742 GCA_043758415.1 Burkholderiales bacterium | reverse complement strand
AGTATTATGTTCTATCTCGTGACGACACTATCTAGGTCGCTAGCTTCACGTCAAGACGACGCAGGGCAGAGCCTGTACAGCCCGCCTGCACAGGCTCTGCTCCGTGCTACACGTCTCCGCGATTACGTGAACGGCCTGCACGCGGTCTGCAGGCGGTGACCGACTGGTCGGATGGCGGGTAGTGCCGCAGCTCATCTCTGCCAGCGTCATCGAAGCGCGTGTTGCGCTCACGCAACACGTCTGACGTGCGCCATTGTTCGCAGCGGTTCGGTCAAAAAAATAGTTGGGATGTGGTCGTAATTGCGTGAAACTTTTTAAAAACTCGAGTTATCCTACCAACACAAACGACGCGTGACGTCTTCACGCAGATGCTGTTCCAATCGACTTCGGTCGTCAAAAGCAGCAATTCCAACGCCTCAGCGTTCGTGATTTTAAATCACGTGAAATAGTGCAGATGCAACTGCGCCTTGTACATTGACATCGTTCGAACCGGCTACTGATCGTGCGCTGCACGCATTCCGTCAGCACGCCACAGCGCGACCTTCTCGGTTGTGATCACCCGTCAGGTCCTTGACCTGAATCACCCGCTCCTACCGTCGTCAACGACGACAGCGACGCGTCTTGTTGTGTACCCAATAGCCGAAGTTTCGGTTCATTGACGCCCGCAGCCTATTTTCACACACCACCTACAACATTCTTGGAAGTGATCGCGACCTGCGCGACGGCTCGAAGGAGCCGTTCATTCGCTGTGCTTCAAAACGATGATCAACAGTGATGGCAGTCAGTCAACAAAAAATGGTCATTGAGATCAATGACTTCAATCATTGTGAAAAACAGTGAATCCAAGTGATCAACAGTTGATCGACGTCTGCCCGCGTGATGGGCCGTGAGTCGTGCTCACGAACAACAAAAAAGTCTTGCGAAAAGACGGGTCACACCCGTCACCTCTGGCTCGAGATCACCCCCCGCGTAAGCGGCGCGTCGTGAGCTTAGGCGAGGTCTCGCTGCCACCTCTCGCATCGGTCGAGAGGTCACTTCACCCACGCGCATTTCCCCTCCCCGGCGCATCCAAATTGGGGGAGTTAGCACAGCTGCGTTCGCAGCGGTGCTGCGACGGTCTGTCGCGGTCGCGGCTCGGTCCCAGAGGCACGGCGAATCGGGAATCTCTTTGACTGTTCGGGACTTTGATGCGTCATTCATTTTTTTTAAGGATTGTTCTATGTTTACTACTCTTGCAATTGCCTTCGCGGCCGTCATTTCCAGCCACAAATTTCCCGCTCAAATCGAGCGCGAACTGATTCGCTTTGCGCAACAGTCGCTGGGCGCACCGCAACGTTCCGTACGCCACAAAAAACAAATCAGCCAAAAAACGACAGAGGCTCGAATCTACGGTGTCTGCTCGTCCATCGAGACGCTCATTGATCTCGGGTTTGCCGTCAAGACACTCGACCATGTCGGCGAAAAGCACGTTTCTGCGCGCCACAATGCTTGGTGCGAAGTGGGTGGACGCCACCAGAAATCACTGGGACGGATTCATAACCTCAATTGCCATTTGAGACTCCTGTTCGACCTTCATCTGGGCAAGCACGGTCTGGTTAAACCGGTGAGCTTCTACGATGCAGATTGCAAGCGAACCTACGCTGCCGTGGAGGATAAAAGTTGGAATGGTCGGGACGTAGACGCCGAAATCGTCATCGGCCGGATCGCTGCACACGGTGGCGACCACCAAATTGCGGCAGCGTAATTGGAGTTATGCCTCGCGTTCGGGCTCAGAGTAAGTGAATCGTGGTTGGCTCGTCCGCTTGAGCTCCTCGACGAAGCCATTGGCCGGGAAATCCTCCGCATACAACACGGAACGAAAGGCGGACGCCCATGTGACCTCCCTTTGATCGAACTTGCACAACTGGACGTGTTGACACGATTTGCAGCGTTTGCGCGTGGTCAGCATCAGACGATGATTCCTGTTCGCTATCGCCTTCCGCAATGGCGCAACCGCTACTACACGATCGTGCGGTCTCACGGTCTTCAGCGAGACAACGAAGGCGGCAGCATGGGTGTCACCAGCCATGGACTGCGGCACCAGTATTTGCATGCAATCTATAAGCGACTAACAGGCTGCGACGCGCCCATTAAGGGCGCGACCACCATCGACGTGGACACCCATCGCGCAGCCCTAAAAACCTTGATTGAGCATGCCGGGCACAGCGATGTCAGAAAGGCCTCGGCCTATCTGGGCAGCCCCACGCTCATCAGAAAACTCGACCGATTAAAAGCGGCGATGAGAGCGGGCGAACCGAGCCAGACGGAAGCACCGCCGCTACTAACAACTCCGGCACAAAATCAAGCGGGGGCACAAGCATGAGCACGCCGTTGATCGTTCCTTATCGTCGCCACCCGTTGTCGTGCGCACTGCCGACCTATGAACAACCGCAGCTCGATGAACTGGCCGAGTCGATCAAGCGTCATGGTCTGCGACACCGAATCATCGTGTTTGAAGGCATGATTCTGGACGGTTGGAATCGGCTCATGGCGTGCGCGGCTGCCGACGTTTCTCCTGACTTCAGGGAAGTTGACGGAAAATGAAAGCGTAGCGTTTGTCGTATTGAACAACAACATTGACCGCCGAGATCTTTCGAAATGCGAAAAAGCGTTCACAGTGGCCGATATCTTTTTTATTGTCAATGGTATTTGGTCGAACAGCACTCACGCATTTGTTCCAAAGGGGAGCAGCGCTGCTCCCCTCCATTGGTCGAAGGCGACGGTATGGAAGCAAACCAAAGCGCAACTGGCCGCTCGCGCAGGCGTTAAGCCGAGAATGATGCAAGACGTGTTGAGAATTCGCGCGCGCGGCGAAAAACCCATTATCGATGCGGTGCGACGCGGCGATATTTCTGTGGAGGTTGCATCGCCAATGGTGGCACATGATATGGATGGGCAGTACCACTGTCTGCAAAATCACTGCGAGGGCATGGCGTCGAAAAAAGCAAAGTTAGTTGAAAAGAAACGAGAAGAGGCGGCAGCGCGTGCTGAAAAGAAGCGCGCTAGCAAGGTACGCTCAATCGAATCAAATCACGTTGACGAGTCGACGGTAGCAGATGCGACCGATCCGCCATCGCCGGGAAACGGCGCTAAGTTGCCAAACCTGCGCGCGCTGGTTTGTGAAACGGAGTCTCGCCTCAAGGCGCTGTGCGACGCGCTAGGAGATTCACGTCTGATCGCAGGGTGCGAGGGCGATGCCGCAGGGTTGGCTAGGGCCTGCCAGGAATATTTGGCGCTGATGGAGTCGCGATAACCGTACACACATCAGGACAGTTTGACCGAGGTACCAATTGATGCAAATCGCGGCGCACCAGATTTAAAACTCTCATGATCGTCGGTAAAGCTTTGACATCATTTATAGCTTTGAATCCGGCGACATCACTTGCGGTTCATGCGGTTTCGATTGAGTTGAATTGTTCATCGCTTTTCAACGCCGCACCCTCTACCTTCGTCGACACCGCTTGCCTTCTGCCGCGCAGCCGTGCTGTCCGCGTTCACCACCACTCCCATGCATCGCCATCCGGGACTTCATCGTCCTCATCGCATGCAGCTGCACCTCGCCCCCCACCACTGGACCACGCCCACAAACTGGGCGTATTCGCGCCGGCCCCAAGGACATCTCTACTCGCACCCCAGTGACTGATCACGTCGGTCAATTCGCTGATCCTCCGCGCTCTTTGAGGCGTGAAAAGTTTTCTTCCGCACGCCGTAAGTCATATACTGCGTCTTCACGTAATTCAAGCGATTCAACTGCCGTGTTAACGAGAGGTTCCGTTCGACGCATTATTTGCAAGTTCCTGATCGGCGTCATTCTTTTCATCCAGATGGCGGTCGCCAGCTACGCCTGTCCAAGTGCTGGCAATACGGCGCCAATTCAAGTCGCAAGCGTGGAAGTGATCTCCGTCGATTGCGACCAGATGGCAAGCATGCTTGATCCTGCGGCTCCTAGTCTTTGCCATGCGCACTGCCACAATCACGAACAAAGCGCGGATCACGCCGACTCGTCCGTGTTGCCCCCTGCGTTGTTCGTAACGCTGTATTGGATGGTCGCGTACACGCCAGTTGAACTTGTTGGCGAAACCCCCGAGGCCATCGTTCTCCACGCGGCGCTGCCGCCGCCGCACGCGATCCTGCACTGCTGCTTTCGCATTTAGAAATCCTTACGACTACGCGCTGACCGCCTGATTGGGTGGCTTTGGTGCGTTCGTCGCGCTCGCCATTTGAACGCATTGATGCGTCATAGCGCTGCGCGCTGGCTTAAACGCTTGTCGTCTGGATTTTATGTTTCAACCCTTTTATCGTGTTGCGCATGGCAAGGCTGCCACGTCGGCCATGTTCGCCTTTCTTGTTTCGTTGGCCGTTTCGTCGGGCACCGCCCTTGCCCAATCGACGCCACCCAGATCGCTTTCACTAGCGTCTGCGCTGAAGCTCGCGCAGACGCGATCCTCGCTACTGCTCGCATATGACAGCGCCGCCACTGCGTCTCGCGAAATGGCCGTGTCCGCCGCCCAGCTTCCCGACCCGACGCTCAAGCTTGGCATCAACAATCTTCCCGTCACGGGTCCGGACCGTTTCAGTCTGTCGCGGGATTTCATGACCATGCGCTCCATTGGCGTCATGCAAGAGTTCACCCGCAGCGACAAGCGCGAAGCGCGATCAGTGCGCTTTGAGAGCGAAGCGCAGGTCGCATATGCGAATCGAAACGTGACCATCGCCAACTTGCAACGCGAAACAGCCATCGCCTGGCTCGAGCGTTTTTACAGCGAACGCGTACGCGAAGTCTTGACCCAGCAACGCAATGAAGCCCAACTGCAAATTGAGGCGGCCGACACCGCCTATCGCACCGGCAAGGGATCACAGGCAGATGTATTTGCAGCCCGCTCCGCCGTCGCGCAAATCGAGGATCGCATCGCGCAGGCAGACCGACAGGTACTGGCTGCCAACACCAGGCTGGCCCGCTGGATTGGCGACGCCGCCGCTCAGCCGCTGGACCGTTTGCCCGCGATGGACAAATCCGGAGTGGAATTGACGCAACTCGACACCGTGGTCGCACATCACCCGCAAATCGCCGTGCTCCAACGGCAGGTGGATGTGGCACAGGCCGACGTGGTGATTGCTAAAACCAACAAGGGAGCCGACTGGAGTGCCGAGCTGATGTTCAGTCAACGTGGCTCCGCATACTCAAACATGATTTCGATCAACCTGTCGGTACCGCTGCAATGGGATCAAAAGAACCGGCAGGATCGAGATCTCGCTGCCAAGCTCGCGCTGGTCGAGCAGGCCCGCGCACAGACCGAAGAGACGATTCGAGAACACGCCGCAGAAATTCGTGCGATGGTCATCGAATGGCAAAGCAACCGCGAACGCCTGAAGCGGCATGACAACTTGCTGATACCCCTCGCCAGCGAGCGCACGCGAGCGGCGCTGGCCGCTTACCGAGGTGGCGCAGGCAACTTGACCACGGTGCTCGAAGCGCGGCGTGGCGAGATTGATGCCCGTATGGAGCGTCTGCGTCTGGCGATGGACACCGCGCGCTTATGGGCACAGCTCATCTACCTCAATCCCGAAGGACACAGCGACGCCCCCAATGCAGCCACCGCACGGAGCGCACCATGAAACTTAAACCAACACTCTTGATCCTTGCAGCATTCGCCGTAGCGGGTGCCGCCAGCTACGGCCTGTATCTATTCGGCATGCAACGCGGCATGGGCATGGCGGGTGGTGCCGCAGACACCTCCGCCAGCGGCGCAACCGGCACAGATAGCGGCCCACAAAGCATCGCCCAGGGCGAAGCCGCCACCAAACGCCACATTACCGCAGGCATTAAAGCCGGCGACATAGACCCCGAAACCGGCAAGAAAATTCTCTACTACCACGACCCCATGGTGCCGGGAAACAAGTTTGACAAGCCCGCCAAATCGCCGTTCATGGACATGATGCTGGTACCGGTTTACAACGAGGGTGACGCAGATCAGAGCAAAGTCACCGTCAGCTCACGGATTCAACAAAACCTCGGCGTGCGCACGGCCCCGGTGGTGGAAGGCATGCTCTCACCGCAGGTATCCGCCGTCGGCAGCATCGCCTACAACGAACGTGATCAGGTGATCGTGCAGGCGCGAGCGACGGGGTACGTCGAGCGCTTACATGTACGCGCGACGCTGGATCGCGTCGCCAAGGGTCAGGCACTGGCTGAACTCTATGTTCCCGATTGGATCGCGGCGCAAGAGGAGTTTCTCTCGGTGCGTCGCATGCAAGGCACCGATCTCGCGTCCCTCGTGGATGGCGCTCGCCAGCGTATGCGGCAAGTGGGCATGAGCGACGCGCAGATTCGGCTCGTGGAGACGACCGGTACCACGCAACCTCGCACCACCTTGACGTCCCCACAAAGCGGCGTCGTCGTCGAGCTGCTTGCGCGCGAAGGTATGACGGTGATGTCCGGCGCGACGCTGTTCCGCATCAACGGTCTGGGCACGGTGTGGGCGAACGCCGAAGTCCCCGAATCTCAGGCCGCATTGCTGCGTCCCGGTGCGAAAGTGTTTGCCAAGAGCCCTGCCGTTCCGGGTAGCACCTTTGAGGGCAGGGTGCAGGCCATCCTGCCCGAGGTCAACGCGGTCACTCGGACGATCAAAGCCAGACTCGAACTTGCCAATCCCGGAGCGCGCCTGGTGCCCGGCATGTTCGTCACCATGCAACTCACCGACAACCGTGCAGAAAAATCGCTTCTGATCCCGACCGAAGCTGTGATCCAAACCGGCAAGCGCTCGGTGGTGATGGTGGCCGAAGACAACGGCAAGTTCAGTCCGATCGAGGTCCAAGCAGGCATCGAAAGCGACAACCAGACGGAGATCAAGCGTGGCCTGAAACTCGGTCAGCGCGTCGTCGTGTCATCGCAATTCCTGATTGACTCGGAAGCCAGCCTCAAAGGCGTTGAAGCGCGTTTGAACGACGCCCCCAAACCCATCGCAGCCAACACCGCAAAACGGCATCAGGGCGAAGCGAAAGTAGAGGCCATCACTCGCGACGCCATCACGCTGTCGCACGACCCCATCCCGTCGATCAAGTGGCCGTCGATGACGATGGATTTCAAACCACCGGAGAGGGGGCTGCCGCGCAACGTGCAGGCGGGAGATCGGGTGAGTTTCGAGTTCTATGAGGCGGCAGAAGGGATTCCGCAAATCACCGTGATTACGCCGATGGCTCCAGAGGGAAAAACCGCGCCTAAAGCCGGAACAAAACCATGATTTCCAAGCTGATTCGCTGGTCAATCGTCAACCGCTTTCTGGTGCTGCTGGCGACGGTGATGGTCAGCGCCTGGGGCGTCTACTCGGTACTCAAAACACCGCTTGACGCCCTGCCCGATCTGTCGGACGTGCAGGTGATCATCCGCACCACCTTTCCCGGTCAGGCCCCGCGTATCGTTGAAAACCAGATCACCTATCCGCTCACCACGACTATGCTCTCGGTGCCTGGCGCCAAGACGGTGCGCGGCTATTCGTTCTTTGGTGATTCGTTCGTTTATGTGTTGTTTGAGGACGGTACCGATTTGTACTGGGCGCGATCCCGTGTGCTTGAATATCTCAATCAGGTGCAGTCGCGACTGCCGCCTTCCGCCAAGGCCACACTCGGGCCGGACGCGACGGGGGTTGGCTGGATTTATCAGTATGCGCTGGTGGATCGCACCGGCACCCAGGACGCGTCCCAACTGCGCGCCTTGCAGGACTGGTTTCTCAAATACGAACTGAAGACGGTGCCCAACGTTGCGGAGGTCGCCGCTGTCGGCGGCATGGTGCGGCAGTACCAGATCGTGCTTGATCCTGACAAGCTGGCGGCGTACGGCATCTCGCACACTAAAGTGGTCAACGCGATTCAGCGCGCCAATCAGGAGGCGGGTGGTTCGGTGCTTGAACTGGGTGAGGCCGAATACATGGTGCGCGCGTCGGGCTATCTGCAATCGCTGGATGACTTTCGCAAAGTGCCGTTGACGACCAACGATGCGGGTGTCTCAGTGCGCTTGGGCGACGTCGCTCGTGTGCAAGTCGGCCCGGAAATGCGCCGTGGCATTGGCGAGCTGAACGGCGAAGGTGAAGCCGCAGGTGGCGTGATCGTGATGCGCTCCGGCAAGAACGCACTGGAAACCATCGCCGCCGTCAAAGCGAAGTTGCGGGAGTTGCAAGCGGGACTGCCGAAAGGCGTTGAGATCGTGCCCGTGTACGACCGCTCCGGGCTCATCGAACGCGCGGTCGAGAACCTGGGCTTCAAGCTGCTCGAAGAGTTTCTAGTGGTCGCGGTGGTGTGTTTCATCTTCCTGTTTCACCTGCGCTCGGCGTTTGTGGCCATCGTGTCGCTGCCGCTGGGGATTCTGGCGGCGTTCATCGTGATGCACTATCAAGGCGTCAACGCCAACATCATGTCGCTCGGCGGCATCGCCATTGCGATTGGGGCGATGGTGGATGCGGCGGTGGTGATGATCGAGAACGCGCACAAACATCTGGAGCACTGGGCGCATGCGCATCCGGGTGAAACGCTCGACGGTGAGGCGAGATGGCAGGTGATCGGTGATTCAGCGGCTGAGGTCGGCCCCGCGCTGTTCTTGTCGCTGTTGATCATCACGCTGTCGTTCGTTCCGGTGTTTACGCTAGAGGCGCAGGAGGGTCGTCTGTTCGCGCCACTCGCCTTCACCAAAAGCTACGCGATGGCCGCTGCTGCCGGGCTCTCGGTCACGCTGATTCCGGTGCTGATGGGTTACCTGATTCGTGGTCGTATCCCTGACGAAAAAAGTAATCCGCTTAACCGCTTGCTGATTGCGATTTATCGACCGCTGCTCAACTACGTGCTGGCTTGGCCAAAGCTCACGCTGGCTTTCGCTGCGGTGATTCTGGGCTTGAGCTTGTGGCCGTTGCAACACATCGGCGGCGAGTTCATGCCGCGCTTGGATGAGGGCGACATTCTCTACATGCCCTCCGCGTTGCCGGGGCTTTCAGCGGGTAAGGCGGCGGAGCTGTTGCAGCAAACGGATCGTCTGATCAAGACCGTACCGGAAGTGTTGAGTGTCTACGGCAAAGCGGGTCGCGCCGAGACCGCCACTGACCCGGCACCGATGGAAATGTTTGAGACAACGATTCAGTTCAAGCCGCGCGATCAATGGCGTCCCAGCATGACGCAGGACAAGCTGGTCGACGAGCTGGATCGTATCGTCAAGGTGCCGGGGCTCGCCAATATCTGGGTGCCACCGATCCGTAACCGAATCGACATGCTGGCAACTGGCATCAAGAGCCCGGTTGGCGTCAAAGTGGCAGGCACCGACCTGGCGGTGATTGACCGCATCACCGGTGAAATTGAGCGCGCACTGAAAGACGTACCCGGTGTCAGCAGCGCGCTGGCGGAACGGCTCACGGGCGGTCGCTACGTCGACGTGAACATTCGTCGTGATGACGCTGCGCGCTTTGGCATGAACATCGCCGACGTGCAGTCGGTCATCACCGCCGCCGTGGGTGGCGACAACATTGGCGAAACGGTCGAGGGGTTGCAACGCTTCCCGATCAGCGTGCGCTATCCACGCGAGATTCGTGATTCGCTGGAAAAGATTCGTAAGCTGCCGATTGTGAGCGAACGCGGCGCGCGACTGGTGTTGTCTGATGTCGCAGACATTCGTGTCACCGATGGCCCGCCGATGCTGCGTAGCGAGAACGCGCGGCTTTCGGGCTGGGTGTATGTGGATATTCGTGGGCGCGACCTGCGCTCTGCTGTACAGGACATGCAGAAGGTGGTTTCCGAGAAGGTAGTGTTGCCGGCGGGTTACTCCGTGTCGTGGTCGGGGCAGTTTGAGTTTCTGGAGCGCGCGACCGCCAAGCTCAAGGTAGTGGTGCCGTTCACACTGCTGATCATTTTGGTACTGTTGTACCTGACCTTCAAACGGATGGATGAAGCGGTGCTGATCATGGCGACTTTGCCGTTCGCGCTGGTCGGTGGCATCTGGTTGCTCTATCTGCTCGATTACAACCTGTCGGTGGCGGGTGCCGTGGGCTTCATCGCACTCGCCGGGGTGTCGGCCGAGTTTGGCGTGATCATGTTGCTGTATCTCAAGCACGCGTGGGATGATCGGTTAGCTCAAGGCAGGACGAGCAATGATGATCTGCTCGACGCCATTCGCGAAGGTGCTGTGCTGCGTGTGCGTCCGAAGGCAATGACGGTTGCTGTGATTCTGGCGGGCCTGTTCCCGATTATGTGGGGTACTGGCACGGGGTCAGAGGTCATGCAGCGCATTGCAGCACCGATGGTCGGCGGCATGATCACCGCGCCCTTGTTGTCGATGTTTGTGGTGCCTGCGGTTTATTTGTTAATGCGCAGAACACGGTCTGCGCAGGCAGCCAGTCCTGCACTCAGATCCGCCCGTGCAGCAGCACCGACATGAACGAGCAGCGCCGCTGTTACTTTGCAGGCCAAAAGCGAACCTGCGCAACTCAAGCGATGCGAACCAAATAACAGAATAGAACGGTGCGGCACCTTCAGCGCACCGTACTAGTGGCCCTAAAAATTCGCGTTGGCTCGCGCGGCATCAGACGGGTGCAATGCATGGACCAAGACAAAACAGAAAGCAACGACATTATTGCTCCGGCCCGGTGAAGTATTGATTTACCGTTCGGGCTGAGCTTGTCGAAGCCTAGCTCGCACAGGGAAACCCTTCGACGAGCTCAGGGCGAACG
>JAYVNO010000221.1:0-10747 GCA_043758415.1 Burkholderiales bacterium | reverse complement strand
CGCAATAAAAAACGCGCACAAGGCGCGTTTTTTATTGCGTGAAACGAATGCTTCGCTAGCGACGACGCTTCACACTTTTCTTGATCGGGCCACGTTTGCTGACAACCGCCGCTCGCGAAGATTTGCCACCGCGCTTGACGTAGACCACACGGCCCGCTTTACTGGCTTTGCTGCCCTTGATGGCCAGTTGGCGCACGGGCGCGGGCCCGCTCACGTAGAGCACCTGGCCCGCGCGCGCCGATGGCTTGCCCATGCGATTCCACTGCGCGAGCGTGGCGGGTTTAACGCCGTAACGCTTGGCAATACTCGCGAAGTTTTCACCTCGACGCACTTTATGGACGCGCGGCGGAACGTACTCGGGGAACTTGGTGAACACTGCGTTCTGAATGCTGCCCAGCGCGTCCTCTGACGGCCCATCTGACGGCACCAACAAGTGATAGCCCGCAGGTAGCGATGGTGCCACCGAGCGAATGCCGTTGACCGATTTGAGCGCGGCCACCGACGTGCCGAAGCGCTCGGCCAGCGCTTCCATTCGGTCGCCGGTGCGGGTGCGATAGGCCATCCACGAAACGCGCGGCTTCTCATTGCTCTCAAGACGCGCCAGAAAGCTGTCGGCCTTAGTCGCAGGCAACAGCACCTGATATTCGCTGCGACCGCCAATCACGGGGCGGTTGTGCGCAGGGTTGAGCGCGACGAAATCGGCCTCGGTCATTTCGGCGAGCTGTGCGGCACGTTTCAAGTCGATGGCGTGCGCCAGTGTGATGGTTTTGAAGTACGGCTCGTTAGGCACCGTCGCAATGGCCAAGCCGAAGGCGGCCGGATTGCGGATAATGTTTTTAACGGCCTGCAATTTGGGCAAGTAGTTGCGCGTCTCGGCTGGCATGTCAAGCGTCAGATAGGTGCCGTCCTTGCCGCGCGCTTTTGCTTTCTGGATGCCGCGACCGACTGAGCCTTCGCCCCAGTTGTAGGATGCCAGCGCGAGTTGCCAATCACCGAACATGCCGTGCAATTTGCTGAGGTAACCAATCGCGCCGTTCGTTGCTTGGACAATGTCGCGTCGATTGTCCGACCACCAGTCCTGTTTCATCCCGTAGTTCACGCCAGTCGACGGGATGAATTGCCAGATGCCGCTGGCTTTGGCCGACGAATTGGCAACCGGATTGAACGCGCTTTCGATCATGGGAAGCAGCGCAATTTCCAGCGGCATGCCGCGACGCTCAAGCTCGGTGACGATGTAGAACATGTACTTGCTTGAACGCTCGACGATGCGTGCCATGTACTCGGGGCGATCCGCGTAATATTTTTCCCACTTGGCCACGAGCGGATCATCGAGATCATCCATCGCGTAGCCAGCTCGAATGCGGTCCCAAATGTCGGCGGGCGGCGGCTCCGCAATATTCTCAGCGACGACGCCGACTAGCGGCGTGTCTTTGGCTGCCGTTGAGATCATTGGCACTGCGGGGGCTGCGGCGCTCGGTGCAACAATCGAGGGTGCCGTCGTCGAGGGGATTGCGTAGCCGCCGAGCGCGGGCGCGTTGACCGTCGTGTCCGGGTGCGTCAAAATTTGCGGGCGAGAAGCGGTACTTTGAGTAGGGCCTGCGATGGTCGCTGCTGCTGCGGGCATGGCTGGGCTCGCGCCGCCCGCGGGTACCGCCACTGCGACGCCAGTGGCATACGAACCTGCATCAGCCGTCACCTGTGCCGAGGTTTGAGTCGCGGCAAATGAAATTAAGAGCGCCGTTAAAAACACGCCACGCGCTGAGTCTGGTGTGCGTGGCGAGGCGGGGGATACGTCGTTTTGCTGTGCAGCGCTTGACGCGCGCAGGATCGAACGGGTAAGTAAGCTAGGGCTGAAGCGATGCACGCGTTCTCCTAAAATGGGGAGCTATGTGAGGCTGAGGCTCCGACCGTCTTGCGCCTACTTGTGGCGATTGGACAAGACAAAATCTCGCGCGATGTTACTTGTTTAAGGCGCTCAGGTCAATTTGCGACGCCACCCCTACGCTAGGCACGGAACTCGTTTTTCCATTGCCGCAACGCAGCGAAAACGTTCACTTCCTGTGACAGGTGCGGGTCCGCCAAGTTCGCATGTGTCTGCGCGTAGATCCGGATGCTATCGATGATACCGGCCGACGCGCAACGTAAAAACGGGTTGGTTGCACGCTCAAGTCCGATGCTCGATGGCAGCGTGGGAACGTTACGCGCGCGTCGTTCCTGCTCGACAAGCACGCGCTCGATTAAATCAGAATTGTCCGCATCAACGGCCATCGCAAAGCGCAAGTTCGACAGCGTGTATTCGTGCGTGCAAAACACGCGAGTTTTTTCCGGCAGTGCGGCTAATCGCGCTAGCGAATCGTGTAATTGTGCAGCGGTGCCTTCAAACAAACGACCGCAGCCCCCTGCAAACAGCGTGTCGCCACAAAACAAAATGTCGCCGCTCACGTACGCAATGTGGCCGCGCGTGTGGCCCGGCACTTCGATCACGCGAAACGGCTCATCGACGAACGCAGGCAGCGCGACGGCGTCGCCTTGGTGTAATGCGTGGGTCACGCAGGCAATATTTTCTGCAGCGGGGCCGTACACTGGCACCGCCCAGCGCGCAGTCAATTCGTCGACGCCGCCGATGTGATCGGCGTGATGATGGGTGACGAGAATCGCAGCTAACGCGAGTGATCGTTCGGCAAGAAATTGCAGAACCGGAGCTGCATCACCCGGATCGACCACCACGCAGTTACGGCCCGCGACCATTGCCCAGATATAGTTATCGAAAAACGCCGGAATCGGCACGATACCAAATGCTGTGGAAACATTAGCGGACATGGCGCAGACCCTTTACGAAACGTGGCAATGTGAGCAATTTGGGCGATCTTGAAAGCGATACGTTTGATGAGTGGCTTGAGTCGCCGCTTGGGCGGTACGTGGTCGCCCGCGAGCAGGCAATTTTTGAGCGCGTGTTGCCTGATTTGTTCGGATTTTATGCCTTGCAGATAGGCGGCGCATCTATGTCGTTACTTGGGGCCAGCCGCGTCACGCACAAGTTCACACTGGCGTGGGATACCAACGCTTCACTCCTCGCCGAGCCTGACCAGCTGCCGTTCGCCGAGAACCAGTTTGATGTGATTGTGTTGCCGCATACGCTTGAGTTTCAGGCGCTGCCACACGAGGTCTTACGTGAGGTATTTCGCGTGCTGCGGCCCGAGGGTCGGCTGTTGATGACGGGCTTTAATCCGTACTCGTTATACGGCATCAAACGTTATTTTGGACGGGAGCGCAGCGGCCCGTGGGCAGGCGAATTCATTTCGTTGTCTCGCGCGAAAGACTGGTTGACGTTACTCGGATTTGACATTGTTGGCGGCCAATTGGATTGCTACAACGTGCCCGCAAAAAGCGAGGCGACGCTACAGCGCCTGAGCGGGTTAGACGCCGCCGGCGACCGCTGGTGGCCGTTTGCCGGCGGCGTTTATTTCTTGCACGCGGTGAAACGCGTGGCGGGTGTGCGCTTATTGAAACCGAATTGGGCGCGTGCGCCTCGGCGCAAACGAGCCGCAATCGCGGTACCTTCGCGAACGCATCGTGACACCGCCATGCAGAACTATCACCTAACGAAACTAACGCAAACGAAATGACACAACTGGCTGGCCCCGAAGTCACGATTTACACCGATGGTGCATGCAAAGGCAATCCGGGCCCCGGTGGCTGGGGCGTGCTGATGATCGCGGGTGACAACCGCCGCGAGCTGTGCGGAGGCGAGTTGGCCACGACCAACAATCGCATGGAGCTGACGGCGGCGATTGAGGCACTACGTGCGCTAAAGCGGCCGACGCGCGTGCGCCTGATCACCGACTCAAAATATGTGATGCAGGGCATCGAGACGTGGATTCATGGCTGGAAGAAAAACGGCTGGCGTACATCGAACAAAAAGCCTGTAAAAAACATGGACTTGTGGCAAGTGCTTGACGCGCTGGCCGCAAAGCAGCAGGTCGAATGGCGCTGGATCAAGGGGCACTCCGGGGACCCGGGCAATGAGCGCGCAGACGCGCTGTCGAACGATGGGATTCCGAAGTAGCTTTTGCGTGAAAGCAGCGTTCAATAGGGGCGTTCCGCTGATATAAGCCAAAAGTCGATAGTTAAGGTTTTATGCCTCTATCCCCAATAAAATAAGGCTTTCAGCGAAAAGCTGATAGGCTACATTTCTCCCATCATCGCCATGGATCGCACTGTGGAATTTGACTCGCCGCGCCCCACGATGCAGTGATCGAGCACCGACACATCGATCAACGCCAGCGCGTCTTTTAGCGTCCGGGTCAGCGAGCGATCCGCCTGACTGGGGGAGGTGCTTCCGGACGGATGATTGTGCGCCAGGATCACCGATGCCGCGTTTTTGGCGAGCGCCGCGCGCACCACCTCACGCGGATAAACGCTGGTCTGCGTTAAAGTCCCGCGAAACAGCACCTGCATCTCAATCAACTTGTGCTGCGCGTCGAGCCAAAGCGCCACGAACACCTCCACGCGTTCATGCGCAAGCGACAGGCGCAAATAGTCTTTAACAATGTCCGGCGTGTCAAGCAAGGGCCGCTCGGTCATGGCGCTCGCCAGCGCCCGGCGTGCAAGCTCGACGGAGGCTTGCAACTGCACATACTTGGCCTCGCCCATGCCATGCACCGCGCAAAAGTCCTCACGCGACGCGGCCACCACGGCAGCCATTGAGCCGAAACGCTGCAACAGCTCACGCGCCAGCCCCACCGCGCTTAGACCGACTACGCCCACGCGCAAGAATATCGCCAGCAGCTCAGCATCCGTCAAAACAGCAGCGCCACCGGCAAGCAATTTCTCACGAGGGCGGTCGTCGGCGGGCCAGTCTTTGATGCTTATCTGAATCCTCAACCCGTTTGGTGTTGTCGAGCGTCGGCTAGCAAGGGCGTGACCTTGCTAGCGCTAGGCAATCGCTGCGCGCAAGTCGTTGCTGCTGGAGACCAGCGTAGCGAAAACCTCATAAACCGAATTTTTTGGTGAGCCAATCGTAGACAGCATGCTGTTCGTCCATGCCCGCGCGTCGAATTTGAGCTAGTAGCCATATCGTGCTCGGCCGCTCTGACGTGACATTTTTCGCGCCTTGATTGCACGTAGAGCACAAGGCACGGAGATTAGACAACTCGTCTTTTCCGCCAAGGCTCTTATCTTTAATGTGTCCGATGTGAAGCCGCACCTTGCGATTTGTGTAGGAATCAATATCTCCCGGGGTGAGACCACACATTTGGCATGTGAACCCGTTTCTGTCGAGCACTTCGGCCCTGATTTTTGCCGAAAGTTTGCGACCGAAATTGATGTCAGGGCGCTCGGGCGGCAGCGCGGTCAGCATGTATTCGTCCGGTTTCAGGTTGGTGCTGTCGTTGTGCGTAATGATCGGCCAGCCCGCTTCGTCGCGCAACTCTCGAACGCGACGCGCCCACTCGCTCACCTCAGGCCCAACCGCATCACGAAGCGCTAGTGAGGAGACAATCTTTCCCGCATTCGCGAGAAGAAACGTCTTTATTTTTGCCTTCGAACTGGGTTTACGTACCGTCACGGTGGAAGCGTCTCTGGTCGATCAACAGAGCATAGGTGCTCGACCAATTGTTTGCCGATAAAGCGGGTATACGCAGGCGGGATCGCTTCGTTGATTTCGAGCTTGCTCATCCATTGAATACCCATCGCGTCGCGCGCCGCAGCGATCGTACAGTTGCCTCCGCCAGTGACTTGAACGAAATCAGTCCACTCATTGGTTTTTCCGTAGTGGGACTTTCGTTTGTCGAAAGTGTGTACCTTTGGGTGCTTGCCGTGTAGCGGCACTTTGACCGGGAAATTGGTTTCAAACAATCGATGACGCAACACACGAAGGCCGGGAAACATCGTCCCGCAAAGCACGACGGGATTTAGCAGCGGCGCACCTTCCACATTTTCGATGACGTAGGGACGCTTTGTTGCGATCAACATGTCCCGCACAGGCTTGACTAAGCGTGGCCATTTGTCGCCATTCCGATTCCGCTTCGCTAGATCCGAATAAGACTGGCAGGGCGGCGACGCGTGAATTGCGTCAAACGAGGACAAAAACTCAGGATCAAGCTGCAGCACATCTGCCTGAATGAATTCAAATGGATATCGCGATTGCGGAACGATATCGACTCCAACAATCTCGAATCCCGCTTCGTTGTACCCAACGGCTGCACCGCCAGCGCAACAGAATAAGTCGAGCAATCGCAGACGCACCGGCCTACCCTTTGAAGCGCTACTAAACGGCGGCAAGCAAACCGCAGATTCGACTAGTGAATCGTACACGGCTAGATCGTCAACCTTCATGCGTTCACGCCCTCGCGTCGAAGGCGCAATGTCGAGGCACCAGCGTTCGACTGAGCGCGCAATTCAAAGATGAAACCATCCACCTATTATGTACGCAAATACAGTATTTCCCAAATGTTTGCGACTCGCCTACCGCGAAACGTATTTCCCCAATTCCGTCTTGGCAATCGCGGCACGATGCACCTCATCCGGGCCGTCGGCGAAGCGTAGTGTGCGTGCTGCGGTGTAGGCATAGGCGAGCGGGAAGTCGTCACACATGCCACCGCCGCCGTGCGCCTGCATCGCCCAGTCGATGACCTGACAGGCCACATTCGGCGCGACAACTTTGATCATCGCGATGTTCTGTTTGGCGACCTTGTTGCCCGCCACGTCCATGATCCACGCGGCGTTGAGCGTGAGCAAACGCGCCTGATCAATCATGCAGCGCGCCTCGGCGATGCGCTCGTGCCACACGCTTTGCGCGGCAACGGGTTTGCCGAAGGCGACGCGCGTGGTGAGGCGCTTGCACATGAGTTCCAGCGCGCGCTCGGACAGACCAATCAAGCGCATGCAATGGTGGATACGGCCCGGTCCAAGGCGGCCCTGCGCGATCTCGAAACCGCGACCTTCACCCAGCAGCATGTTCGCTGCCGGAACGCGCACGTTCTCGAACGTCATTTCGCAATGGCCGTGCGGCGCGTCGTCGTAGCCAAAAACGGTGAGCGGACGAATCACCTTCACACCCGGCGCGTTCGACGGCACGAGGATCATTGACTGCTGCTCATGCCGAAGCGCTGAAGGATCGCTCTTACCCATCACGATGTAGATCGCACAGCGCGGGTCACCCGCGCCGGAAATCCACCACTTGCGGCCATTGATGACGTACTCATCACCATCGCGCTCAATGCGGGTTTCGATGTTGGTGGCATCGCTCGATGCGACACCCGGCTCCGTCATTGCAAACGCGGAGCGAATTTCGCCCGCAAGCAGACGCGGCAACCACTCGGCCTTTTTGTCGGCGCTGGCGTACTGGATGATGGTTTCCATGTTGCCGGTGTCGGGCGCGGAGCAGTTGAATACCTCGGAGGCCCACGGCACGCGGCCCATGATTTCGGCGAGCGGCGCGTACTCCTGATTGTTGAGCCCGGCACCATATTCCGCGTGTGGACAGAACAGATTCCAAAGACCGGCATTCTTCGCCAGCGGCTTCAATTCCTCGATGATGTTGGTCGGCGTCCAGCGTTTTCCGGCCGCGGTATTTTCCTCAATGTCAGCCATGTACCGATGCTCGTTCGGGTAGATGTGCTGATCAAAAAAGCTGCGCAATTGTGTCTGGTAGTGTTTGACTTTGTCGCTGTGCTGGAAGTCCATATTCAGTCTCTCTGTGAACGATTATTGTGTCAGTCGGCCTGTAGGAGCGGCTGTGCCGCGACCGATGCGGACAGTGCGCCACCGGGGTCGCGGCAGAGCCGCTCCTACAAGTGGTAGATCGTTAGTGACGTTATCGAATGGCCTGCGCCACAGCCCAACCCTGTTCGGCAATCGGTCGTGCCGATTTGCCCATCGCCACTGCTTGCGCACTGGCTGCGGTGCCGTCAACCACGCGCTTCATAATGCCCTGCAAAATGCCCGCCATGCGAAACATGTTGAACGCTATGTAGAACTCAAAATTGGGAATACCGTCGGCACGCCCACTGCGTTCGCAGTAGCGTGCAATGTAGCCCTTGATCGAAGGGATGCCGCTGCCCGTGATGTCCACACCGCCCAAGCCACGCCCGGCACCGGGTGGCAAATACCAGGTCATGCAGTGATACGCGAAGTCCGCTAGCGGATGACCGAGTGTGGACAACTCCCAGTCCAGCACCGCCAAAATACGCGGCTCGGTCGCATGAAAAATGACATTGTCGAGCCGGTAATCGCCATGCACGATGCTGGTTTCTTCACCCGCCGGAATGTGCGCGGGCAGCCACTCGATCAGCGCATCCATCGCGGGGATAGATTCCGTCTCCGACGCGCGATATTGCTTGCTCCAGCGAGTAATTTGTCGCGCGAGATATCCGTCGTGACGACCGTAGTCAGACAAACCCGCAGCAACAAAATCTACCTTGTGCAGCGCGGACAACACCCGGTTCAATTCGTCAAAAATTGCCGCACGCTCAGAGGGCTGCATACCCGGCAACTGCGGATCCCACAGCACACGACCATCGACGCAATCCATCACATAAAACGCGCGACCAATGATCGATTCGTCTTCGCACAGCGTGTACATTTTGGCAACGGGAACATCGGTGCCAGCGAGACCGTGCATCACGCGAAACTCACGCTCAATAGCGTGAGCAGACGGCAGCAATTTCGCGGCAGGTCCGGGTTTTGATCGTAGCACGTACGATTTGTTCGGCGTGATCAATTTGAACGTGGGGTTCGACTGTCCACCCTTGAATTGCTCGACCGTCATTGGGCCTGCGAATCCTTCGATGTTCGCGCGAAGATAGGCTTCCAGCGCGGCTACATCAAAGCGCTGACGTTCAGCGACGGCCATCGTGCCCGTAAACAAATCTGTGCGGCTGATCGTGTCGTTCACTGTGCGGTTTCTCCTTCAGAATACTGATGCTAATGCACGCGGCTAGCGCGTTCGCTTAATCGATTGTGGTTACTGGTCGTACCCCGGAAAGCGCCGATCCAGCCGTCGCAATAATCCCGGCCACGCGAGCCGTCCGCCGAGACCCTTCGTCACCTGACGCGCTTGCTCCAGCGCGCCATTGATGATCGCTTGCGGTATTGGCACCAGCTCACCACCGCCCGCCTGCGCGCGAACCTGAATTGTGCACGCGGCTTCAAAGGTGTACATCAGCTGAAACGCATCAGGAATCGTCGGCGCAACGGTCAGCAGGCCATGATTGCGCAGCATGAAATAGTTTTTCATCCCGAGGTCAGCGACCAGTCGTGGTTTCTCCGCGTCAACCAGCGCCACGCCTTCGTAGTCGTGATACGCGAGGCCCGCGAGCACAAAGATGGATTGCTGTGAAATGGGCAACACGCCATTTTTTTGTGCGCTCACCGCAACACCGTTCAGGCTGTGCACATGAAGTACGCATTTCGCGTCCTCACGTGCCGCGTGAATCGCGCTGTGAATCACAAATCCGGCGGGATTGATGGGGTGTGGATTGTCGTCAAGTTTGTTGCCCTGCAAATCAATTTTGACCAGCGACGAGGCCGTCATTTCCTCAAACATCAGCCCGTACGGATTGATCAGAAACTGATTCTCCACGCCAGGAATTTTTGCCGTGATGTGGGTGAACACCAGATCGTCCCAACCCATCATCGCTACCGCGCGATAGCAGGCGGCGAGATCAACGCGTGTCCGCCATTCTTCCGCCGATACTTTTGCCTTGACTTGCGCCGAATCCCAATCGCTCATACCGTCACTCCTGTGTTGAATTCACGTAAGCCATGTAGGCGCGAACCATATCGTCAAAGCTCGCATCCGCCGTCATGCCAAGCGCCTTGCCGCGCTCAGCCGAAAACGCCTGTGGCCAAGACGACACCAATCGATCAATGGTCGGATCAAGTTGCCATGTCACACGATCAGCAACCGCGTCTCCGGCAACGCGACGCAAGCTGTCCACCATGTCTCGCACCGATACCGTGATCCCCGGCACGCTGATGCTGCGCGTATTGAGCAGACTCGACGCGGGCGCTTCATGGCCGAGCAACACATTCTCAATGACACGCGGCGGCGATTGCACCCACATCTTTGCATCGGGTGCTGCGGGACACACCGCATCAACCCCTGCCAACGGCTCGCGAATGATCCCGCTGGCGAAGCTTGACGCAGCCTTGTTCGGCTTGCCGGGACGCACGGTGACGGTGGGCAGGCGCAGCGCCCGACCATCAATCATGCCCTTGCGCGACATGTCGCTCACCAGCAATTCGGCCATCGCTTTTTGCGCGCCGTAAGAACCTTGCGGCGTCAAAATCTGATCATCGGGCAACACCGCAGGCAGCGCACCGCCGAACACCGCGATGGAGCTGGTGAATACGAATTTCGGCGGGGCTGGTAGCGTTCGCGTGAGTTCGAGCAAAGTGCGCGTAGCGTCCACATTCACACGCATGCCGATGTCGAAGTCCGCTTCGGCCTGCCCGCTCACTACGGCTGCGAGATGAAACACGCTACCTGTGTTCGCGTTCATCGCCTGCGCGAGGAGGTTACGGTCCGCGACATCGCCAATGACGTGCGACACGCGTTTGTCGGCGATCCACGGTTCGCCGAGCGCTGCGGTCATATCGACCAGCACCAGCTCGCTGACTTCACGCCGTTGCCCGCTGGCGTCGGTGAGTTCTCCGCGCTCAAGAATTTTTGCGGCGAGCAGTGTGCCGAGAAATCCTGCCCCACCTGTGATGACTACGCGCATTGAGTGTGCCTGAGTTGCAG
>JAYVNO010000220.1:0-10832 GCA_043758415.1 Burkholderiales bacterium | reverse complement strand
ACCCCGTGCCCACCAATCCGTCAATCAATCTTCACGGTGGGCACGGGGTGCCCACCCTACACGATTTTCAACGCGAGGTCGGCATCGGACATGGCCGCGTCGCCACATGCCACGACGACAAGAACGCACACGAGCAGGAAACCGTGCGCGAGTGAGGTCACAAATCCAACAACAACCGAGCGGGATCCTCTAACGCCTCTTTCATCGCCACCAACGCCAGCACCGCTTCGCGTCCATCAATGATGCGATGGTCATAGCTCATGGCAAGGTAGTTCATCGGGCGAATCACGATCTGGCCACCTTCCACCACGGCACGATCCTTCGTGGCGTGCACGCCGAGGATCGCGCTTTGTGGCGGGTTGATGATCGGGGTGGAGAGCATGGAGCCGAAGGTGCCGCCGTTACTGATAGTGAAGGTGCCGCCGGTCAGCTCTTCGATGCCGAGCTTGCCCTCACCCGCGCGTTTGCCGTAGTCGGCGATTTTCTTTTCGATCTCGGCGATGCTCATCTGGTCGCAGTCGCGAAGGATCGGTACCACCAGGCCGCGTGGTGAGCCGACGGCGATACCGATGTCGTAGTAGCCGTGATACACGATGTCAGTGCCATCGATGGAGGCGTTGACCACCGGGTACATTTTGAGCGCATGAACGGCAGCCTTGACGAAGAAGCTCATGAAGCCGAGCTTGACGCCATGCACTTTTTCAAACTTGTCCTTGTAGGTGGTGCGCAGGTCGATCACCGGCTTCATGTTGACCTCGTTGAACGTGGTCAGGATGGCGGCGGTGGATTGGCTTTGCACCAGACGCTCGGCGACGCGCATGCGCAGTCGGGTCATCGGTACGCGTTGCTCGGGACGATTGCCGAGTGGAACATTTACTGACGGCGCGTAAGTCGGCGCGGCGGCTGGTTTGGCTGTTGGCACTGGCGCGGGCGCTGCGGCCCTTGCCTCGACGGCAGCAATTACGTCGCCCTTGGTGATACGGTCGCCTCGGCCCGTGCCCGCGACGCTCGCCGCATCAATGCCCTGATCGGCGAGCATCTTCTTCGCCGCGGGTAGTGCAACTGCCTCTGTAGCAGCGGCCTTCGCCGCGATGTCGCCGGAGGCGGCCAAAGCGGTTGCTGCAGCGGGGATCGCGGCCGCAGCCGCTCGTGCAGTTGCAGCCCCTGCCTTCGCTTCGGTATCGATCACACCGAGCACCACGCCTGAAGTGACGGTAGCACCCGGCTGAACCATAATTTCCACCAGCACACCGTCGCTCTGGGCTGGCGTTTCGAGCACGACTTTGTCGGTTTCGATATCGCATAGGTTCTGGTCGCGTTTGACCGCGTCGCCCGATTTGACGTGCCAGGCCGCGAGCGTGCCCTCCGGGGTGCCTTCGGCGAGTTGCGGGACTTTTATTTCGATCAACATATTCGGTTCTTTTTTTCGTAGGGTGGGCAGCCTCTGCCCACGCGGTTACGGTGAATGGGTAGGTACGGCGGTCGAAGACTTGCGACCAATCTGTCTCGCCACGCTACGGTTCAGCGGTTTAGCGGTTAGTCAACATCTGCCCGGTGCCGAGCTTCGAGCTGAAGGCGCTCTCAACAAGCTCCTTCTGCTGCGCGTTGTGCTTGGACAAGTAGCCGACCGCTGGCGACGCGCTGACTGCGCGACCGGCATACAGCAGGACTTGCTCAGGCTTCAGATCGGCGCGGAAATACGCCATGAGGCGATACCATGCGCCCTGATTTTGCGGCTCTTCCTGACACCACACGATCTCGTGCGCATTAGGAAATTTTTTGAGCTGCGCCTTAAAGTCATCATGGGGGAACGGGTACTGCTGTTCCAGACGAATGATGGCGACGTCCTTGATGTCCTGATCGCGACGATGAGCGAGCAGTTCGTAATAAACCTTGCCAGAACATACGATCACGCGCTTGACGTTCTTGGCGACAATTTTTTCGGTTTCACCTATTACAGACTGGAAAGTACCGTCGGCCAGCTCTTCGAGCGTGCTCACGGCCTCTTTGTGGCGAAGCAGTGACTTCGGCGTCATCACGATGAGCGGACGACGCCAGTCGCGATGCATTTGCCGACGAATCATGTGATAGCACTGTGCTGGCGTTGACGGAACGACCACCTGCATATTGTGCTCCGCGCAGAGCTGTAAAAAGCGCTCAGGGCGTGCGGACGAATGCTCGGGGCCTTGCCCCTCATAACCGTGCGGCAGCAGCAGCACGAGGCCGCAGATGCGTCCCCACTTGACCTCGCCCGAACTGATGAACTGGTCGATCACCACTTGTGCGCCGTTGGCGAAATCGCCGAACTGCGCTTCCCACAACACGAGCTGGTTCGGCTCGGAAGTTGAATAGCCGTACTCAAAGCCCAGCACCGCTTCTTCCGACAAAATCGAATCGATGACCAGAAATTCGCCCTGCTTTTCCCTGATGTGTTGCAGCGGCGTGTAACTGCCGCTGTCCCATTTTTCGCGATCCTGATCGTGAAACACAGCGTGACGATGCGAGAACGTGCCGCGACCGCAATCTTCACCCGACAAACGGATGCCAATGCCTTCATTAACGATGGATGCGTAGGCAAGGTTTTCGCCCATGCCCCAGTCGACGGGCATCTTGCCTTCGCCCATCGCCCTGCGATCCGCGAGCATTTTCTCGACGCGCGACTGCAACACGAATCCTTCCGGGACCGTGGTCAGTCTTTTCGCCAGTTCTTTCACCGTTTTTAGCGGCAACGAAGTGTCAGCGGTGTCAGTCCAGCTGCGGTCAACGTACTTCGCCCAGTCCTGCTGATAAGGCGCAACAAAGTTCGAAAGGATCGTTTTGTTGGTATGCGTACCCTTGTCCATCGCGTCGCGAAACGCGGTGACGTAGACGTCGCCTTCGCCCGGCTTGATGCTACCGTCGGCCTCCAGCTTGTCGGCGTAGAGTTTGCGCGTGCCCGGATGCAGATGAATTTTCTTGTACATCAACGGCTGCGTCACCATCGGCTCGTCCTGCTCGTTGTGACCCAGGCGTCGGAAACACACCACGTCGATGAACACGTCTTTGTGAAAGATAGTTCGGTAGTCGAGTGCGATTTCGGTGACCAGCAAACACGCCTCAGGATCATCGGCGTTGACGTGAAAGATGGGCACTTCCGCCATCTTGGCAATGTCGGTGCAATACAGCGACGAGCGCACATCGCGTGGGTCGCTGGTGGTGAAACCGATCTGATTGTTGACGACGATATGCATCGTGCCACCGGTGCCGTAATGTCGCGTTTGCGACAGCGCAAGGGTCTCCTGCACGACGCCCTGACCAGCAACTGCCGCATCACCATGCAACAGAATGCCGAGTACCTGTTTGCCCGATTTGTCGCCACGACGATTCTGGCGCGCACGTACCGAACCTACCACCACCGGATTCACTATTTCTAGATGCGACGGGTTAAATGCGAGCGTAATGTGCATCGGGCCACCGGGCGTGGTGATGTCACTTGAAAAACCTTTGTGATATTTCACGTCACCGGCAGAAAGTGTAGTGTCGTACTTGCCTTCAAATTCGGCGAACAAATCAGCAGGAAGCTTGCCGAACGTGTTGACGAGCACACCAAGGCGACCGCGATGCGCCATGCCGATGACGGTCTCCTGCACGCCCGCAGCTCCTGCTTTTTGCAGCATGTGGTCGAGTACTGGAATTACCGTATCACCGCCTTCGCCGGAAAAGCGCTTCTGGCCCATGTACTTGGTGTGCAGATAACGCTCAAGGCCCTCGGCGGCGGTCAGGCGCTCAAGGATGTGGCGCTTCTGCTCGACGCTGAAGCTCGGTTTCAGCTGAGTCGATTCGATGCACAAGCGCAGCCATTCACGTTCGTCCTCATTGGCCATGTACATGTATTCAACGGCAACGCTGCGGCAGTAAATGGTGCGCAGCGTACTGATGATGTCTTTAAGCTTGGCGCGACTCTGGCCGCTCACAGCCAACAGGCCGGTAGAAAACTCGGTCTCCATGTCGCTATCAGCAAGGCCATGATGCTTGTGATCCAGCTCTTTGATGAACGGCACCTCCTGCCGTTTCAACGGATCAATGTCAGCGATGCGACCACCGACAAAACGATAGGCGTGGATGAGTTTCATCACCGCCAATTGCTTGTCCATCATCGATGCGTCAATGCTTGCAACGGCCGCTTTGCGCGATTTGGCCATCGCAGCAAATGCATCAATCACCGGCTGGTGAGCAACGTCGTTTGCGCCCGCGCGCATGGCATCAAAGTAGTCGCACCACTTGGCATCGACCGAAGCTGGATTGGCTAAATAATTTTCGTACTGTTCCTCGATGTACGGCATGTTGCCGCCGAAAATCGTGGAGGTCTGTTGCAGTTCGTTCATCATGTTGGAAACCATCCAAAGTAGGGTAGGCACCCGGTGCCCACCGATTTCGTGGCGTTGGTGGGCACGGGGTGCCCACCCTACATTAACGCTCCCGCAAGGGGAGAGGGGACAAATTAGCGCTGGTGCAGCGGCACCAGATTGCGTGATTGCGAGCCGGTGAACAACTGACGTGGACGGCCAATTTTCAGATCGGGGTCGGCGAGCATTTCGTTCAATTGTGCGATCCAGCCGACCGTGCGCGCGAGCGAAAAAATAGCCGTGAACAAAGCAGTCGGGATGCCCAGCGCGCGCTGCACGATGCCCGAATAGAAATCCACGTTGGGATACAGTTTGCGCGATACGAAATATTCGTCCGACAACGCAATGCGCTCCAGCTCCATCGCCAGCTTGAACAACGGATCGTTGTGCAACCCCAGCTCGCCAAGCACTTCATAGCACGTCTCGCGCATCAACTTGGCGCGGGGGTCGTAGTTTTTATAGACGCGATGGCCGAACCCCATCAAACGAACGCTCGAGTTTTTGTCTTTGACCGCCGTGATGAACTCGCCGATTTTTTCGACGCCGCCGTTCTTCTGAATGTCGAGCAGCATGGACAATGCGGCCTCGTTGGCACCACCGTGCGCCGGGCCCCACAAACAGGCCACGCCTGCTGCAATCGCCGCGTAAGGGTTGGTACCAGACGAGCCGCACAGGCGGACGGTAGACGTCGATGCGTTCTGCTCGTGATCAGCGTGCAGGATAAAGATGCGATCCAGCGCGCGCACCAGAACGTCGTTGACTTTGTATTCTTCGCACGGCGTGGCGAACATCATGCGCATAAAGTTCGCGCTGTAGGAGAGATCATTTTTCGGGTAAATCATCGGCTGGCCCGCTGAATATTTGTGCGTCATCGCCACCAGTGTTGGCATTTTGGCAATCAACCGAATGGCCGCTATGTGGCGGTGCTCGGGATTGTTGATGTCGAGCGTGTCGTGGTAGAACGCAGACAGCGCGCCAACCAGGCCGGTCATGATCGCCATGGGATGCGCATCGCGACGGAAGCCGCGCAGGAAAAACTGCATCTGCTCATGCACCATTGTGTGGTGGGTCACGTTATCGACAAACGCCGTCTTCTGGTCGAGATTGGGCAACTCGCCATTTAACAAAAGATAGCAGGTTTCGAGGTAGTCGCAGTTGGTTGCAATCTGCTCGATCGGATAGCCGCGATACAGCAACTCGCCTTTATCTCCGTCGATGTAAGTTATCGCAGAACGGCACGCCGCAGTCGACATAAAGCCCGGATCGTAGGTGAATTTTCCGGTCTTGGCATAGAGCGTTTTGATGTCGATGACATCGGGGCCCACGGTGCCCTTGAGCACGGGAAAATCAACGCTTGGCGAGCCATCGCTGAAGGAAAGTGTTGCTGTGGAGGAGGCGGTCATCGGGGTTCTCCGTTTCGAGTTTCAGTGATTTTCAGATCACGGTAAGGACTGTTATGTGGAAATATCTCAAGTCGCAAACTATTCTTCTAGTCAATCGTCAATGCGTCACACGCGTAAGTCTGAGCGTTGCCACCATCGCGTCCGCGCCGTCTGGAAATGCATCGGTTCGGCCAGCAATGATTTCCCACAAGTCGTTGTCATCCAGCGCGATGAGCGACAACAACTGTTCGTACTCCTCAACCGAAAAGTTCACACCGCGGCGATCCAGCAGTCGGGTAAGAATTAAGTCGTTCTCAAGAAAGCCGCGACGGCAGCGCCAGCGCAGTTTGGAGAGTTGGCGATCGGTAATCACGACTTACGCCGCCCGCTTGACGAGCATCTCTTTGAGCTTGCCGATAGCACGCGTCGGGTTCAACCCCTTCGGACACACATCCACGCAATTCATGATGGTGTGACATCGGAACAGGCGGTACGGATCTTCGAGGTTGTCGAGGCGTTCAGCGGTATCGTGATCGCGGCTGTCAGCCACAAAGCGATACGCAGCAAGCAGACCCGCTGGACCGACAAATTTATCCGTATTCCACCAGAAACTTGGGCAACTGGTTGAGCAGCACGCGCATAGGATGCATTCGTACAGACCGTTCAGCTGGTCGCGATCTTCCTGCGATTGCAGGCGCTCTTTTTCCGGCGGCACCGTGTCGTTCACGATGTACGGTTTGATCGAGTGGTACTGCTTGAAAAACTGGCTCATGTCCACGATTAGATCGCGCACCACAGGCAGGCCAGGCAGCGGACGCAACGTGATTTTTTGTGGCAACATGAGCATATTGGTCAGGCAGGCCAGACCATTTTTGCCGTTGATATTCATCGCATCCGAACCGCACACGCCTTCTCGGCATGAACGGCGGAAGCTGATCGATTCGTCCTGCTTTTTGAGCTTGAATAAGGCGTCAAGCAGCATCCGCTCCGAACCATCCATTTCGACCTCATAGGTCTTCATGTAAGGCTTCGCGTCAGCATCAGGATCGTAGCGATAGATTTCGAAAGTGCGTTTGTCCATGGGTACAACTTCTCTCTTTGAACAGACTTAAAACGTGCGCTTGACAGGCGGAATGGAGTCGACCGTAAGCGGCTTCAGATTCACCGGCTTGTAGTCGAGGCGATTGCCTTCGGAATACCAAAGCGTGTGCTTCATCCACTCTTTGTCGTTGCGCCCGAGCGGAAACTCGGCACTATCGCCGTAATCGTCAACCGAGTGAGCGCCACGGCTCTCATGGCGGGCAGCAGCAGAGATCATTGTTGCTTTAGCAGCCTCCATCAAATTGGTCACTTCGAGCGCCTCGATACGCGCCGTGTTGAACACTTTGGATTTGTCTTTCAGCGACAAATTTTCGGCGCGCTCAGCAATCGCAAGCACCTGCACGACGCCTTCGTCCATCGTCTTCTGCGTGCGGAAAACGCCTGCGTGTAACTGCATTGATTTGCGCAAATCGTTCGCTACATCTTGCGGATATTCGCCATCCTTCGAATCGTCAAGCTTGGCAATTCGGGCCAGCGAATAATCACCGGCATTCGCAGGCAACGGCTTGAAGGCACGACTTGCCAGCGCGGTTTCAACAAGGTGATTGCCAGCGGCGCGTCCAAAGACCAGCAGGTCGAGCAAGGAATTGGTGCCAAGCCTATTAGCACCGTGAACCGAAACACACGAGCACTCGCCAATGGCGTACAGCCCGTTGATCACCGAGTTCGGATTGCCATCTTTGGGCACCACAACCTGACCATGAATGTTGGTCGGAATGCCGCCCATCTGAT
The DNA here is from genome assembly GCA_043758415.1 of Burkholderiales bacterium. Taxonomy (GTDB): domain Bacteria; phylum Pseudomonadota; class Gammaproteobacteria; order Burkholderiales; family Casimicrobiaceae; genus Casimicrobium. Next base: position 3,232 of record JAYVNO010000220.1, on the reverse strand, counting down.
AGTGGATTGTCGGGACGACAGGAATCGATTCTTTGATCACATCAACGTTCGCGAAATTTTTACCGATCTCATGCACTGACGGCAACCGCTTCATGATGGTCTCTGCACCCAAGTGCGTCAGATCGAGCGCGATGTAATCGCCGTTCGGGCCGCAACCGCGCCCTTCCTTAATTTCCTGATCCATGCAACGTGAAATGAAATCGCGCGGTGCGAGATCCTTTAATTTGGGCGCATAGCGCTCCATAAATCGTTCGCCATCCTTGTTACGGAGTATTGCGCCTTCGCCGCGACAGCCTTCGGTCAGCAACACGCCCGCGTTATGGACGCCGGTCGGGTGAAACTGCCAGAACTCCATGTCCTCAAGCGGAATACCAGCACGCGCGGCCATGCCGAGGCCGTCACCGGTATTGATGAATGCGTTGGTCGATGCAGCGAAGATGCGGCCAGCCCCGCCCGTTGCAAACAACACGCATTTGGCGTGAAAAATCGCGACCTCGCCGGTCTCCATTTCGAGCGCGGTCACGCCCACTGCGTCGCCGTCAGCGTCACGAATAATGTCCAGCGCCATCCATTCAACAAAGAAGGTTGTCTTGCTCTTCACGTTCTGCTGATACAGCGTGTGCAGCATCGCATGCCCCGTCCGGTCGGCTGCCGCGCAGGCGCGTGGCACCGGCTTTTCACCGTACTTGGCGCTGTGACCACCGAACGGGCGCTGATAAATCGTGCCGTCAGGATTACGGTCAAACGGCATGCCCATGTGTTCAAGGTCGTACACGACCTTGGGGGCTTCGCGGCACATGAACTCGATGGCGTCCTGGTCACCGAGCCAGTCGGAGCCCTTCACCGTGTCGTAGAAGTGATAGTGCCAGTTATCCTCGTCCATGTTGCCGAGCGACGCGCCGATGCCACCCTGCGCAGCGACCGTGTGCGAACGGGTGGGGAAAACTTTGGAGAGAACGGCAACACGCAAACCTGCGCGCGCCAGCTGCAACGAGCAGCGCATTCCCGCACCGCCAGCGCCGATCACTACTGCATCATATTTGTGTACTGTGAGACCCATAAAACAGCGAGCCTTTATTTCATACCAAAAAGAATATAGACCGACCACAGCGCAACCGCTGCCGCCGCCAACCACGTGTAAGCGTTCAGCACCGCAAGCACCGCGCGATTTTTAACGTAATCAGGCCACACATGCATTGCGCCGACTAGGCCGTGATACGCCGTGGCAAGGATGGCCAACAACGTGGCCAGTTTGAAACCGGTATTCGCAAATAGTGCGTGCCACTGCATCGCGTTCGGTGTGCCGTTAACCAGCAACAAACCGAGCACCAAAAACACATAGGCCGTGATGAGAACGGCACTGACGCGCTGCAGCCACCATTCAGAAATGAACTTGCTTGACGTTGCCATTACCAAAGCCTCCACACCACTAGCGCAGTCAGCGCCATGCTGATGGCAAACGCCGCCAATGCACTGGCTCGACCAGCTGGCAGCTCCATCCACAATGTGGTGTCCTGTACGAGATGACGCAGGCCCGCAACCAGATGAAAAACAAGTGCGAACAACAAGCCATTCAACACTAGTTTGGCGAAGGGATTAGCCCACACAATGCTGCGGAACGCTTCGAATCCAGCTTCCGATTTAAGGCTCATCTGAAGCATGGCAAGCAGAAACAGCAGGCATACAAACAGCGCGATGCCCGTGACGCGATGCACGATGGAGGCGATACCCGGCAGCGGCAGCCGGTAATGCACGAGATCCACAAATCCGATGTTGCGAAACACCGGTCGCGCTCGGGTTTTAGCCAGGGGTAGGTCAGCCATTCAATGCACTCCGTAAAAAATCTTCAATCTAGCTCAGTGTATTGGCGTAATGATGACTGCGCGTAGTGCACAGCCCTCGTCTGAATTCAACAGGCTTGTCCGCATAGGTGTATGTGATGCGTTCCACGCACAGCAGCGGTGAGCCCATGCCGACCCGCAGCGCCTCTGCGGTAGTTGGATCGGCCGTCACCGCCTTTATCTGCTCTTCAGCGCGCAACATGCGCACGCCGAACTCGGTCTCAAAAAAGCCGTACATCGAACCTTCATAGGCGTCGAAACGTTCTTTGGTCAAGCCCTTGAACAATCCCGCCGGCAGAGTTATTTCGTCGAGCACGGTGGGCTCGCCGCTGTAGCGCAACAAACGGCGCAGCGACAGGATAGCGTCGCCCGCCTTCAAGTCCAGGCTGCGGGCTATGTCAGCACTGGCTCGGATTCGTTTCACGTCGATCAATTCACTGGCGGGGTATTCGTCCTGACCGTCGTTGCGACGCATGCGCAAAAAGCGAAACATCGAGCTTTTGGTTTCAGTGTGCGTCGCAACAAAAGTGCCTTTGCCCTGTCGGCGCACGACCAAGTTGTCGCCCGCCAGCTCGTCGATAGCTTTGCGCACCGTACCCTGACTCACGCTGAATTGTGCAGCCAAATCTTGTTCGCTGGGGATCGCCTGACCGGGTCGCCATTCGCCGGTTTCAAGGCGCTGCGTCAAGAGCGCTTTGATTTGCTGATATAGAGGCTGAAATGAGGGCGTCTCCGGCACCGGATACTGCGTTGGAGAGGCCAATGCAACTTCGCTCATAAACGAATTGTTACGCAAATTTCAATTCTTCGCAATCAGTGGTCTTATGTCTTATATAAGACATAAGAGCTATTGACGTGATCGCTATTTTGCGGAATAATCCGTGCTTGATTCGACAATTGCGCAGCGCAACATTGACAAAGGCTAGACAAGATTTGGGCAAACTGCCGCAGTATGCCGTTTGCGCGAGAATTGGGATTTATCACGGTCAAGCACAATGTTGCGCACTAAGATAAGGAAAACGAGAAATGAAAGCTCCTGTTCGTGTAGCCGTCACCGGCGCCGCTGGCCAAATTGGCTACGCCCTCCTGTTCCGTATTGCCTCCGGCGAAATGCTCGGCAAGGATCAGCCCGTCATACTGCAATTGCTCGAAGTCCCCGTTGAAGGACCGCAAAAAGCGCTCAAGGGCGTGATGATGGAACTTGACGACTGCGCGTTTCCGCTGCTGGTCGGAATGGAAGCCCACGGCGATCCGATGACGGCCTTCAAGGACGCGGATTACGCGCTGCTCGTGGGCTCACGTCCGCGCGGTCCCGGCATGGAGCGCGCCGAGCTGCTCGCCGTCAACGCCGAGATCTTCACCGCGCAGGGCAAGGCGCTCGACAAGGTCGC
>JAYVNO010000219.1:0-3517 GCA_043758415.1 Burkholderiales bacterium | reverse complement strand
AAAAATCATGCGCTACTTACCATGCCAAGACATGTTGCCCGCGCCGCCATCCTGAAAGCCCGACGCAAACATTGCGCAGCTTAAGGTAGTGGCATGGGTGTCTGACCCCTTTACTTCTTTGCCGACGAATGTTTTGACCAGATCAATCTCTAGCGGCGCGAACTTCAAGTCAGCGAGCACCAGATTGACCGCACCACAAAGGTCGGGAATCGTGTCGAGCAGCGTGCCGTCGAGATCAATGGCGATAGCGTGGATGTTTTGAATCATGGGATTACTTGTCGAACGGTAATTTTTATCGGTGCGCTCCGCGCACCATGTGTCAATTGACGTTGTATGTTCCAAGAACATCGGCGGTTTGGTGCGCGGAGCGCACCCTATAAATGCTGGTCAAATGGTCGCCAGCTCCGCCCGCATCGCAGCAATAGCCACCGCGTAATCCTTCGCGCCATAAATCGCGCTTCCGGCAACGAACGTATCCGCACCAGCCGCAGCTACTGTAGCGATGTTGTCCACCTTCACGCCGCCGTCCACTTCAAGGATTACGTCGCGCCCCGAAGCGTCAATTCGCCGACGCACCTCGCTGATTTTCGGCAACACCGCGTCGATAAATTTCTGCCCGCCGAAACCCGGATTCACGCTCATGATGAGCACTAGATCGAGCTTGTCGAGCGTGTAATCCAGATACGTTAGCGGCGTTGCCGGATTAAATACCAGCCCCGGTTTGCAGCCGCATTCGCGGATCAGCGCGATGGTGCGATCCACGTGCTCGCTTGCTTCCGGGTGAAAGCTGATGATGTTGGCGCCTGCCTTGGCAAACTCGGGGATGATGGCGTCGACCGGCTTCACCATCAGGTGCACATCAATCGGTGTGGTACCGACGTGCGGCTTGATCGCCGCGCACACCATCGGGCCGATGGTGAGGTTCGGCACGTAATGGTTGTCCATCACGTCGAAATGAATCAAGTCCGCGCCCGCCGCGATCACGGCACGCACTTCTTCGCCCAGCCGCGCAAAGTCGGCCGACAGAATGGACGGGGCGATCTGATAAGGGCGGGCGTTGCTGGAGTTGCGAGACAATGGAACCTTCACACAAAACAATGCAGCGCAGGCCGCAACGGTGACAATCAATGAGCCGCCCATGAGCAAATACAGCGTCACGGTTGATCCCACCCCATTTTACTTGGCCGATCAGAGCGATCCGGCCAACCATGTCTACACCTTCGCATATCACATCAGTATCAAAAACGTTGGCGAAGTAGCGGTGCAATTGCTGTCACGGCACTGGATCATCACCGATGGCCACGGCAAGGTGCAGGAAGTGCGCGGCGCGGGGGTGATCGGCGAACAGCCGCAAATTGAACCGGGCGAAAGCTACGAATACACCAGTGGATCGCAGTTCAAAACAGCGGTCGGCACGATGCATGGCAGCTATCAGTTTGTCGCCGACGATGGCGTCAAATTCGACGCGCCGATTCCTAAATTTACCCTGGCAGCGAAACGCGTGCTGCACTAAAGCGGCGTCGCTTTGGTTTTGACATCGGCCGCTTTGCGTAATTTTTCATCGGCTTCGCGCAGCTTGCGGTCGCGCGCTCCGGTGCCGCTCACCACCCACCAGATCAGCCCTGCAAACAAGAGTCCTGCTGCCCCGGCCTCGACCAAAAATATCCAGAATCCGCTCTCGATCATACGTTGTGCCTTTTTCGTTGCCGCTTGGTTTTCAGGCAAATTTTAATAGAGGGACCGTGTGGGAGCGGCGCAAGCCGCGATAGACCGTACACCGCGCCATCGCGGCTCGCGCCGCTCCTACAATCGGGACATGAACAGGCAACGCTTCACTCAATTTCTCGATGCGATGGATACGCTGATTACGCGCACATCGCACGAACCCACCGTGCTTGACGACGGCGAATCGGCGCTCAAATCGCTGATTGCCGAGGACGACTGGCTGCCGTTTGAGTATGCCAAACCTTGTGCCGAGCGCTACCAGAGCTACGCGCTCTACATTGACCCGCATGCGCGCTACAGCGTGATCAGTTTTGTGTGGGCACCGGGGCAGGGCACCGCGATTCACAATCACACGGTGTGGGGACTGGTGGGCGTGTTGCGCGGAGCCGAACGCTGCGAAGAGTTTTCGCCCCCCGGTGCTGCCGCGATGACTTGCAACCATGCGCATGATCTTGCACGCGGCGACGTTGATCGCGTGTCGCCCGCCATCGGCGACTGGCACAGAGTCAGCAATGCAATGGCGAACGGTCCGAGCGTCAGCATCCATGTCTACGGCGCAGACATCGGACGCGTGCAACGCAATTTTTGGGACGCGACTTCGCGGGATTTAAAGCCAATGGTGTCGGGCTATTCAAACGATACACCGTGGATTGCTGCGCGATGAGCGACGTGCTCGAAATTACGCGCATCGGTAACCAGACAGCGGTAACGCTGAACCGCCCGGACAAAGCCAACGCCCTCGCCGCAACGCTGGTCGTCGCATTACAAAACGCCATTGACACCGCAAAAAACGACGGCACCACGACCTTTACGATTCAGGGCAATGGCCGCAATTTTTGCGCGGGATTTGACTTGTCCTCGTTAGAGGCCGAGACCGACGAAACGCTGATACCGCGCCTGCTCGAACTCGAACGCATGCTGCAGTCCATCTACTACGCGCCGTTTGCCACCATCGCCTTGATCCACGGCGGCGCGTTCGGCGCAGGCTTCGATCTGGCCACCGCCTGCGACTATCGCCTCGCCACGCCGGACGCCCGTTTTCGCATGCCCGGCTGGCGCATGGGTTTGGCGCTAGGCACGCGACGTACCGCGCAACGCGTCGGCGCAGAACGCGCGTTCGTGTTCCTGCGCGACGCGCTCACCATCAACGCTGAGACCGCGCTACAACAACAATTCGTCACCGAAATTGCCGATTCCGTCACTTGGCCGCGCCGCGTGGCAGAAATCGCATCGGTCAACGCCAAGCTCCCGGCCAAAGCGTACGCGCAGTTGAAAAACCTGCTGCAAACGGACACGGCTGACGCCGATATGCGCGATTTGCACGCGTCGCTCATCGCCACGCCGCTCAAGCCCCGCATGCAGACATACGTCGCATCTCGCGAATAGCTTTTCGCTGAAAGCCTTATTTCAATTGGGCATAGACGCATAAATCGCTAAAAACCGACTTAAGGCATTAAAAACAAAAAAGCCCACAATCAGCGGGCGTTTCAGGGCAGAAAAGCTTGGAGCTGTACTCGTCCAGGAGTCTGGGCGGCAGAAGGATTCGAAAATGACCATCCGAATTTCGACCTCTCAGAATCGCTAGGCTCGATTTTCTCGACCCCGCCAAGGGGTCAAAAGCCCCCTGAAATCACGACTTTCTGCGGCGTCGGTTTTCTGCCGCCCAGACTCCTAGCCAATTACAACGATACCATCAGCTCCCAAGCAGGGTTATCCACGGGGCTTGGCGTTGGACAAGTTACCGCGCCCTCGTTAGCGCATGGGGGAACTTGTCCACGGCCAAGCCCGGTGG
>JAYVNO010000218.1:0-29362 GCA_043758415.1 Burkholderiales bacterium | reverse complement strand
CGAGATATGTGCAGGGGCAGGGCGATAGTCACGCAAAGGATTACAAAAAGATCCACAGCGCCAATCAGCTGGCACTGTTCTGAATACCCCGCCCCTTGGGGCGAGGTAATTTATTTGAAATAGTCGAGTAATAACGTTTTATCGCTCTAAGCCCGCAGCGAACGGCGGTTTAAACAAAAAGCTGATGCGTCACTAAATCGAAGTTGCGGCGCTAACCGGCGAATCCACCGCCAGCCAGAAACGCCTGTTCTTCCGCCGTCGTTGTTCGCCCAAGCAATGCATTGCGATGTGGGAAGCGACCAAAACGCATGATGATGTCGCGGTGCATAACGGCATAGCGCATCGGTTCGCCGCCGATTGGCGCATACAGTTCGAGCGAACGATCCTGCTCGGCTATCACTTCCGAATGCATGAAAGGCAGATAGAAAAATCGACGCAGCTCTGGATCGATGACGGTGTCGAAATCCTGCGCAATCGCGTGCTTCGCGATGCTCAGCGCGTTGGTATCGCTCGCAAACATCCGAGCCGTTCCACGAAAACTATTGCGCGGATATTGATCCAGCAAGATCATCAATGCCAACGCGCCGTCAGCCGTGCTCGCCCAATCATCCAGCGCGCCGCTCGCCGCAGCCTCGTGCGCTGCCGCAAACTTTGCGCGAAATTCATCATCAAATGCAGCATCCTTTTTGAACCAACGATCGGGGCCAGCCTCGGTCCAGAATTTGATTACGTCTGCTGCTGCGGTTGTTGAAATTGTGCTCGTGTTCATGTGCGGTGTTGCTCTCAACGGTTGAAGTCATGCGGACGCAATTATGGGCCGAAAACGCAGTCAATACGACGCGCAATGTGGACTAGCGGGCTAGCGCTTTGGCAAACCAGATCGGCAGCTGTTTCGATGCTTCAGCGATCACCGGCACGCGGTCAAATCCGGGTGAATCGCCGTTCACTTCGGTGCCATTGATGGAGACGGGGATGTTCATTTTTGACACCATCATGAAGTGTCCGCCATTTTCTATCGTGATCGTTTCTGCGCCAGGAATGGTGCGCGCGACGTAGGCCGCGTGAAACTTTGGAACCAGCACATCGTCGCGTCCGGCGACATAAACGCGCACCGGCACTTTTATCGCTTTCAGACTCGCTTCAGGGAAGAACTGGCCGAGTGGAGCCACGAGCACGGCGACCTTGATGCGCGGGTCCGCGCTGCTCGGCACAGCGGGAACGTAGTCTGCGTTGCGCGCGTTTTCGATGGCTTTCTCTTTGCTGCCCGAGACTTTGCAGAACCACAAATCCTCGTCGTAGTTGGCGGCGCAGTGCCGTAGCGTATTGGCAATCGATGGTGTCGCGCCGATCAGCGCTTCCCCCGTAAATCCGCCTGCGGAATGGCCAAGAAAACCGATGCGGTTGCTATCAATCAACGGCTTCCACATCGCGTCCGCGAGCAACGCATCGAGCATGCGCGACACTTGCCGTGGACGTTCGGAGAAGTAGTCCACCTTTCCGACCAGCGACCGATCTTTGTAGTTGTCGCCTGGATGCGTGAGCGCGGCCACCACGAACCCGCTGCGCGCCAATGCGGTCGCCAATTCATGATGGTTCATGTTCATGCCGCCAGTGCCGTGCGAAATCACAATCAGCGGAAACGGCCCAGCACTCGCAGGTGCGCCCATGGCCACGTCCTGCACATGCGGCCCGAGCGTGGTTGCTTGCGAAGGTGTGTCGGTGGGATACCACAGCGCCACATCGATTTTTTCGGTCGGCGAGGTCGCAAGCGTTTGCAGACGCAAACCCGCGAACGGGTCGGCGGCAAGAGCCGTCGTCGTGACTGCGACCATGGCAAGTGTAGCGATAGTGGCTAGCGCGGCTTTAACTTTGTAATGCATTATTTTCTCCTGTGATTTGAAAGGCTCAGGAGAAAGCTTATGTGTCATGCCCGTACTCGTGCCGCCCCGCGCGATGAAGGCCGACGTAGTGCGCGCCAATGGCCTGATGGGTGCGCGAACGGAGCATGCTCCATTCGCGCGAGCCTCGGTTTAAGCCCGATCCACGTACTGAAAATCCACCTTCGCCGTATCAGGATTAACCGATGCGATTTTTACGCGCACCCGCTCGCCGAGCGACAGCGAAAAACCGCTTCGTTGCCCGACCAGCGTCGAAGTGTCGCGGCCCAGTTGATAGTAGTCGCGCGGCAAACTTGTGGCGTGTATGAGGCCGTCGGCAAAGGTTTCATCTAGCGTCACGAACACGCCAAACGCAACCACGCCGGAGATAGTGCCGACAAATTCTTCGCCGATATGCGCCTCGAGATACTTCGCTTTGAGGAACTGCGTGACTTCGCGTGAGGCAATGTCGGCGCGGCGCTCGTTGGTGCTGCATACCTGACCGAGTCGGCTCCAGTCCTCAGTGTCGTATTTTTTGTCGGCAAGCACCGCCTTGATACCGCGGTGTACCAGCAGATCCGGGTAGCGACGAATGGGTGAGGTGAAGTGCGCGTAATGCTCGTACGCCAGGCCAAAGTGGCCAGCGTTGGCGGGCGTGTAGATCGCCTGCGGCAGCGAACGCAGCAGCAGCGTGTGCAGCGCGGGCGCATCCACGCGCTCGCGAGTGGCGTCGATGAGCTGTGCGTAATCCTGCGGCTCGGGGCGTTCTCCGCCCCCGAGCGCGAGGCCGCGGATGGCGAGAATCGCGCGCAACGCCGCGAGCTTTTCCGGCAGCGGAATATCGTGTACGCGAAACAGCAGCGGTTGCTTTGCCTTGGCCAAATATTCGCCCGTGCTGACGTTGGCCGCCAGCATCATTTCTTCAATCAACTTGTGTGCTTCGTTGCGCACGGCGGGCTTGATGCTTGCCACGCTGCCATCATCGTTGAAGCTGAAGACCGCTTCCTGTCCTTCAAAGTCCAGCGCGCCACGCAGTTCACGGGCCTCGCGGAACGCCTCGTACAACGCGTACAGCGTCTTGAGCGAGGCTTCGATGGTGCCCGCTTTCGGTTTGGCTTTCACCAGCGCCGGCAACTGTGCGGCGACCTCGGTGTAGGTCAGCCGCGCCTTGGAGTTCATCACGGCCGCGTAGAACGTGTAGCCGCTCACGTGACCGGCAGCGGTCACCTGCATGTCGCACACCATGCACAGGCGATCCACATTGGGACGCAACGAACACAGCTCGTTTGACAAATTCTCCGGCAGCATCGGAATCACCCGGCGCGGAAAATACACGCTGGTGGTGCGTTCACGCGCGTCGGTGTCAAGCGAGGTCTTTAGCTTCACATAATGCGACACGTCGGCAATGGCGACGATCAGGCGATAGCCTCTGCCTGATTTCTCCGCGTAGACCGCGTCATCAAAGTCTTTCGCCGTTTCGCCGTCAATGGTGACCAGCGCCAGCTCGCGCAAATCAACACGACCCTTGCGATCAGCCGCTGTGACCACGCTGCCGTAAGCCGCCGCTTCCGCGAGCGTTGCGGGAGAAAAAACGTACGGCAAATTGTGTTTGCGGATCGCGATTTCGAGTTCGATGTCGGACGAATCCTGGTCGCCGACCACCTCCACGACTTCTCCCTGCGCTTCGTCATACGGCGTCGGCTGCGACGTAATCTCGGCGACCACAATCTGATCGAGCGCTGCCTTGCCGAGCTTCCCGCGCGGAATCAGGATGTCCTGATTGATGCGCCGCTCGGAGGCCACGACAAACCACTGCCCTTCCTTGCTGCGCAGCTTGCCCACTACACGATGATTGGCCCGTTGCAACACAGAAACGATTTCTCCGTTGATCTTGCCGTCGCGGTTGAACCCAGTTGCCTGCACCGCTACGCGGTCGCCGTGCAGCACCGCGCGCATCGCGTCTTCCGACAAATACAGGTCGTCGCCGCCCTCATCAAGCTTGACGAAGCCAAAGCCGTCGGCGTGACCAATGACGGTGCCGACGACGGAATTGGGGGGGGCCGTGGCGATTGGTTTTGCGTTCGTGTGCGCAGGAGCGTCTGCTGGCTTTGCTGGAATCAAAGCCTTTGCATTCGTTGGCGCTTCTTTAGCCGCAGATTTCGGCACCGGGGTGGGCGCGAGCGCGATCGTAGGAGCAGGTTTTCTACCTTTAGTCGCTTTCGCGGTCGCCCGCGGTGCCTGCCTCGCATCAACAGGCGTTGCGGTTGGCGACGCGGCTGCCTTTACCAAAACTCGTCTCGTAGCAGCCGGAACCGCCACGCGAGGCGCCTTTTTAGCCGCCGCCACCGCAACGTCCGCCGTTTTCTTAGCTGGCTTGCGTGGCGCGGCCTTCTGCTGAGGCAGCGGAAGCTCGACGACCTGTTTTTTTGGCACCAACTTGATGGCCTTGTCGGTTGGAGCTTTTTGCCCGACGGACAGTGCTGTCGGTATCGCGACTCGCGTAGAAGCGGCGCTGGAAGCTGTTGATTTTGCAGTCTTCTTCGTAGTCAATCTATAATCTCTGCTAACTTGAAATGCCCGGGTGGCGGAATTGGTAGACGCACTAGTTTCAGGTACTAGCGAGTAACATCGTGGGGGTTCGAGTCCCTTCCCGGGCACCATATCAGAAAAGCCGACGCGAGTCGGCTTTTTGTTATTTCAGATGCAGCACAACAGCCGTGTCGTGCAGCTTAAGGGCGCAATCAGTTTCAGCGTTTGTGCCCGGTTCTGCTAGCCACCACACGAAGTTCGAGCAAGATAACATACACACGCGCGGCATTAAAGAAAACGGCCCGAAGGCCGTTTTTTCATCTGCAACGCGCACGCACTACGCCGCTTTTTTCGCCCAGGCACTACACCAGGCTTTTGACGAAACTTGCTTGCCTGCAAACAGTGGGCAGCCACCGGCGGCATCACTAGCCTTACCCTGAAAAATCGCGCAGTTGGCGCAGTTTTGCGCAACCTCGTAGTTTGGGAATTTCGCCTTGTCTACCTTGGTGCCATCAACGACGTAACCGAGCGCAGCGGCGGTGGCATCTTTAGGGTCAACCATGGGTGGCTTCTGCGCGAACGCGATGGGCGCAGCGATAACGGCGGCTCCGGCGGCCACTGCGGTGGCCGACTGGATAACAAATACACGACGTGACGAATTCATAATGCACTCCTAAATGGGAAAAGCTCGAAAAACCAAGCTCACACCATTATTTTCTCATAAGCTTGTCGTAGACAAAGCGCGACTATCTGTACGCCAGCGATCTTGCAACACGCGATCAAACGGGTTTTTTATACGTTTATGTGGGTCTTAAAGGCGCGCAGGCTGAAGGGCACCTCTAATAATTCATTTGTGGGGCGCATTGTGTTGTCGCGCGGTGCTCGCGCTTTTGCCAAATGAGCTCACGTACCAGAGCGTACGCTCCGGTTGCTGCACTCTGGGCTCCCAACACTGCATCCCCAAAAATGAATTATTAGAGGTGCCCTGAATTTCCGACGCTGTTGGGTGACGGCCTCGATTCGCCTCGCACCGGAGCGTTCGACGTGAAACCCGTTGCGCGCTTCAAGGCTTCAACGCGACCTTGCCGAACTGCCACAGCAAGAAGGCGTAAATATCCGCTTGCTTGCTAAATCCCTGCTGTGCTGTGCTGCCGACGCCGTGACCGGCTTGTTGATCCAGCCGCATCAGTATCGGTTTACCGCTCGTTGACGCAGCCTGAAAACGCGCGGCGGCTTTGGCGCTGTGCCACACGTCAACGCGCGGGTCGTTCAATCCGTGAATGAACACGACGGCCGGGTACGCCGTGCCGTCCTTTATCTGGTGATAGGTGCTCATGTCCAGTAGCGCCGGAAACTCGTCCGCATTTTTCGCGGAGCCAAATTCGGAGATGTTGGTGATGCCGTTGGCTGATTCCTCAGCGCGTACGGCGTCCATCACGCCCACGTCCATGATTGCGGCGGCGAACAATTCCGGCGCGGTGGTGACCGAGCGTCCGACGAAAATTCCGCCTGCGCTGGTGCCCCAGATGCCCAGCGTTTTAGCTGAGGTGTAGCGCTGATCGATCAGGTATCCCGCCGCCGCGACGCCGTCTTTCCAGGTGTTCGATTTAGTCGCCTTGAAACCCGCCTTGTACCAGGCGTCACCGTATGCACCGCTGCCGCGTACGTTGACCAACGCGAGCACACCGCCGCGCTCAAGCCAGGCGACGCTGCGCGGATCGAAGCGCGCCTCGAACGAGAAGCCGTAGGCGCCGTAACCGATCAACAAGGCGGGGTTCGTGCCATCAAGCGTCAGCCCCTTTTTGTGCAAAATCGCGAGCGGTACTTTCGCACCGTCGTGGCTTGTCACCAGCACCTCCGACACTTCCAGTTCCGGTGTACTTTCGGGCCGCACGCTGGTCAGCAAACCGGTGTCCTGTGTCCTGCCGTCGGGCGCCGTGGCAAGCAGGCGTTGCGGCTCGGTCCATGTGCTGGTTGTGATCCACGGATACGCATAAGCGTGAGCAGGGTCGGACGTCATGAACGTGGAGCCTGCAACGGTCGGCGCAATATCGGTCACCTTGTCAGCAGCATGGCGACGCACGCGCACATTGAAGCCTTGCCGCACCTCGGTGTAAATCACGTCCTTGCCCAGCGCGAAGGCTTCCAGCACGCCCGTATCGGGCTCGGCGACGGCAACGGTTGCATTGGCGATCACCGGGGATTTTTGCGCGAGTGACAGCGCCAGCACGCGGCCACGCGGTGCGCCGATGTAGGTGCGCAAATACAGGGTGTCGCCGCGCAACTGCACCGACGTGATTTTGTCGGCATAGCCGGAAATCGGCTGCCAGTGAACTGTCTTTTGTTGCAGCTCGGCGAGCGGGGCAACGTAGAGTCGTCCCTCTGGCAGTGTGGTGTCCGTGGTGCGCGCGATCATGTAGCGACTGTCCGGCGCAAACATCACTTCGGGCACATCGAGGCGATCCATTTTCAGGTCTTTGTTGACCAGCGGGCCGAACAGCGCGCGTGGTTTCGCGTTGGCTGCGTGTACGTCCAGTACAAACACGGTAGTGTCAAGAAATGTCTCGGTGTCTGGCGTTCCGGCGGGCAGTGCGCGTATCTGATTAAAGGTCAGCGTGCGGCTGTCCGGCGTCCAGTGAACGAGGCCTGTTTGCGCGCGCGGAATCGGTTTGCCAACGGCCTTGCCGCTGGCGATATCCATGAGCATTAGCGATGCATCCTCCGAGCCGCCAGCAGAGGTTCCATAGGCCAGAGTTTTGCCGTCCCACGACGGCAAGAAGAAGTTGATAGCGTGCGGCACGCCGGTCGCTTTGGCCATCAATTCTGGGTCGACTAGCACGCGCTCCGCGCCTCGCATGCCGACGCGCATCACCAGCTTCAGTTGACTTTCGCTCACCTTGCGTTTCAGGTAATAAATGCGTTCACCCGGCATCCGCATCACACTGCGCACCTGGTCACCCGACGCCTTCGCAAGCGCTTCAATTCGCGCCGCCATCTGGTCGCGACCTTCGATGCGATTCAACTGCTCAGCCGCGTATTCGCCCTGCGCTTTCAACCACGCCTGGGTCTCTGCACTTTTGATGTTTTCAAGATTGCGATACGGGTCGGCCACACTCACGCCGTGCAGTATTTCGGTGACGGGTTGGCTCGGCGCGGCGGGCGGAACGGCGAAGACCCATGATGCGGAAATTCCGCAAACGAGCACTGCGACAGCGATAAAATTAAATCGACGAGTAGCATGTTGCATGTACAAATTCCCACAAGCGCAAAGCGCCAACATCAGAAGCCAATTCTACGGCGCTGTGTTTGTTCGCAGCTTCGGCTGCGGCTTCGCGCCGTGCGCGCTTAACCTGACCAATAATCCTTACAAAGAGTCACCATGAATTACGTCATCCCGCCCGCCACCGCCGTCTCGCTTCCCGTTACCGGCGGCGGCCAGCGCTTCCCCGTTCGCCGCGTGTATTGCGTCGGCCGCAACTATGTCGAGCACGCCAAGGAAATGGGCTTCACCGGACGTGAAGCGCCGTTCTTTTTCTTGAAACCTGCGGATGCGGTGGTGGTGTGCGCGGCGGGCCAATCCACCGACATTGCCTACCCCAGTCTCACCAAAAATTATCACCACGAAGTGGAGCTGGTGGTCGCCATCGGTACCGGCGGCAAAGCCATCAAAGCCGCCGATGCGGAGAAGCACATTTACGGGTACGCCATCGGCCTCGACATGACGCGTCGCGACTTGCAGGGCGAATCGAAAAAAACCGGTCGCCCCTGGGAGATCGGCAAAGCGGTTGATCAATCCGCACCCATCGGCCCAATCACGCCGATCACGCAATCGGGCGCGATCAGCAGCGGCAGCATCGCCCTCACCGTCAACGGCAAAACCACGCAATCGAGCGATGTCGACAAACTCATCTGGAGCATCAACGAGATCATCGAACACCTGTCCGCCGCATGGGAGTTGCAACCGGGCGACCTGATCATGACCGGCACCCCCGAAGGCGTCGCAGCAGTGGTGGCGGGGGATGTGATGGTGGCGTCGTGCGCTGGCGTTGAATCGATTACGGTGCGCGTGGTCTAGCAAAAAGGCGAATTGACCGAAATCTTCGCCTACCCACCCCGGTCTGCACCGGGGTGACAGTCGGCCGGGATCCACGCGCCCAACAAAATCCACGCGCTGCAGAGCCCATAGATCCCGCTCGGTCGTCACCCCGGCGTAGGCCAGCGGGGAGACAAATTACTCAGCGTTTTCAGCGTTTTTTTGACAACAGCTTTTTTCTTTAAGCCATATTTAACATGGGCTTAATCGCGTATAACACTGATTATCGATTTTCGTCGTTTTAGTGGTTTATGCCCCGTATAAATTGGCGTTTCAGCGAAAAGCTGATGGCTGATTTGTGTCGCCGGAACTCCGACACCGTCGCTCGCCGAAATCGGATTTGTCTTGCCAGCGCACTGGCGCTGGGACTAAACTAATATTTGAGCGAACATCGGATTGACCGCTCAAGGCGGCGGGCAGAAGTCGGTTTTCCGCGGCAATCAGTCATTGATCCGTTGCCGGGGCCGAAACATGAGCGGGAAATTTGCGTCGTTGCGAACAGGATATTCGTTTGCCGTTCGGACAGGTATCGGTATCGTCGGTGCGGCAGCGGCGCTCGCCCTGCCGTCACTTGCATCGGCGCAAGGTGGCACCAATACCATCACGCCGCCGCATGGTCCCCAAGCTTCTGAACGAATCACCAAATACGCGAATGGCGTTTTTCACATTGCACCGACTGCATTTGGTATTACTGCCGACGTTCGCGATTTGCCGAGAGTCGACCCCAACGCTGCCGAGATGCTGGACGGTTTCAAGCCAAAGGAGACCAATCCGCTGAACCGGAAAATTATCAAGCCTATCATTCCGGGCGCGGGCGCGGGTGCGGGTTCCGGTGACTTCAAAGATCCGTTGGTGGATCGCGGTCGGCACCCCCAACTGCTGGCGCCATGGTCAGCCGCAATCACCACGTTTGATGGCGCGACGAGTGCTGACAACGCCGCACAGGGCATCGGCGCACTCTCGCCGCCCGACGTCAATGGCGAGGTGGGCCTGAATCACTTCGTCAGCTCGGTGAATCTGGTCTACAAGATTTTTAACAAGGACGGCACGGTCGCGGCTGGCCCATTCAAGACCAGCGCCTTATTTTCGGGACTGCCTGCCACCGATCCCTGTCGCGCTCGAAACGACGGCGATCCCATCGTGATTTACGACTCGCTGGCTGATCGCTGGCACATCAGTCAATTTGCAGTGCCGGGCGTCAGCAACGTCACCGCCACCAATTTTCAGTGCGTCGCCGTGTCGGTGACCGGGGATCCGACCGGCGCCTATTACGTCTGGAGCTATCCGTACCCCAATCAAATCTTCAACGACTACCCAAAGGTCGGCGTCTGGCTGGATGCGTATCACATGACGTTTAACCAGTTCAACAATGCCGGAACCGCATTCTTGGGCATGGGCATTTTGAGTCAGGATCGTACGCGGGCGCTCGCGGGCGATCCCGCAGCATCGGTGCTCTACACCAACATCGCCACCATCGATCCTAACGCTGGCGGCGGACTGCCAGCAGATATCGACGGTTTTGTGCCGCCGCCTCCAGGCATGCCCGTAGTCATCGCAGAGTTCCGCGCTGATGAATTTGGCGACCCGCTGGATGCGATTCGCATGTACCGCTGGGTGCCCGATTTTGTGACGCCGGCCAATTCCACGATTACCGTGTTGCCGGACGTGCCGCTCGCTGCCTTTGATGCGCGCGCGCCAGCAACCCGTAACGCGATTGAGCAAAGTGGTGGTGGGGCGCTCGACGCCATTTCTGACCGTTTGATGTATCGCTTCGCCTACCGCAATCTGGGCACGCAAGCCGCGCCCGTCAACTCATTCGTGGGCAACTTCACTGTAAACGTCAGCGGCGTAGCGCCGACGAGTGCGGCTACCTTTCAAACAGGCATTCGTTGGTTTGAAATGAGGCGCACTGGGGATAGCTTTAGCGTGTTCGATCAGGGCACCCACAACTTAGCGCCGACCAACGGTGCCACTGGCGTCAACAACTGGATGGGCAGCATTGCCCAAGACAACAAGGGCAATATTGCGCTTGGTTTCAGCCAGTCAAGTACGACGCAGCGCGCGAACATCATGGTTGCCGGTCGCACCAACAACGTCGCCAACAGCGGCACGTTAAACGAGGAAGAGACCGTGTTTCACGCCGCTGCAGGCTCGCAAACCAGCGGCGGCGGGCGCTGGGGAGACTACAGCACGATGAGCGTGGACCCGGTCGACGATTGCACCTTTTGGTATACGCAGGAGTACTACGCTGCGACCAGTGTTTCGAGCTGGTCGACGCGGGTCGGTCACTTCAAGTTTGCAAGCTGTACTCCGCCGCCGAGAGGCACGATTCAGGGCACCATTACCACCTGCTCGTCTGGACTGCCAGTTAACAAGGCACTGGCCTCCGCCACTGGCGGGTTCAGTCGATCCACCGGCGCAGCTGGAACGTACTCAATGACGGTGTCACCGGGCACGTACACAGTCAGTGCAAGCAGTGCTGCCGTTGGGTTCGTGTCAGCATCGCAAAGCGGCGTCACCGTCGTCAATGGCGGCACTTCAACCGTCAACTTGTGCCTGACCGGCGTTGCCGTTCTTGCTGCCACGCCCGTGACCCTCATCAGCGAAAGCTTCCTGCCAGCCAATGGTGTCATCGATCCGGGTGAAACGGTCACGGTTGCATTCGGTGCCCAAAACGCAGGTGCCGCCAACACCGTCAACGATGTCGGGACGCTGCAAGCCACAGGCGGCGTCACCGCGCCGGGGCCTGCGCAGAACTACGGCGTCGTCGTCGCTGGCGGCGCAGCGGTCAACCGCAATTTCACCTTCACCGCCTCCCCCGCGCTTGCCTGCGGTGCCAACATTACGGCCAACGTAGCGCATCTGGACGGGACGAGTAACCTTGGCAGTTTGCCCTACAGTCTGGCGACCGGCGCGGTCGGCACCGCCACCACTTTCAGCTACACAGGCCCGGTCGTTGCCATCCCGGATAACGTCCCGGCGGGCGTCAACATTCCGCTGGTCGTCAGTGGTGTCGTCGGATCGATCAGTGATGTGAACTTCCGTCTTGACGCGCTGGCCGGATGCGACGCGACTATCGGCAACACCAACGCGTCGGTGACGCATAGCTTCGTCAGCGATCTGAGCTTCAAATTGACCTCGCCTGCTGGCACCACGATCAGCCTGATCGCTAAGCGCGGCAGCGGTGGCAAAAACTTTTGCACGGTGACGCTGGACGACGATGGCGGCTTCCCATCCGTTTCGACCATCGCGGCGACCGGAGCCATCACTGGCAATTTCGCGCCTGAAAGTCCGCTGTCAGCTTTTGATGGCCAGAATGCTAACGGCACCTGGACGTTAAACGTTGCCGATACGGCGGCTGTTGATACCGGCACACTCAACCGCTTCTCGCTGATCATCACCGGAAAGACTTGTGTAGCACCGCCCGTCACCGTGACTAACGTGACTTCAAGCACGGCCAACGGAACCTACACCACGGGAGCGGTGATCCCCATTCAGGTCAGCTTCAGCGACGTCGTGACGGTCACGGGGACGCCGCAACTCGCGCTCAATTCGGGCGGCACCGCTAGCTACGTTTCCGGTGCCGGCACGGTCACGCTCACCTTTAACTACACGGTCGGCGCAGGCCAATCGTCGGTTGATCTTGACTACACCTCGACCTCGGCGTTGACCGGTACCATCAACGGCCCGGGTGCCGCGGCTGTGCTCACGCTGCCAGCACCCGGCACAGCGGGTTCGCTCGGTGCCAACAAGAACATCGTGATTGCAACTGTTTCTGATCTCGCAATCAGTCTGACCCACGTCGGCAATTTCTCGCAGGGCGGAACCGGTAGCTACACCGCGACGGTCAATAACGTTGGCCCCAGCAACAAACCTGCCGCCGCGCTGGTCACCGTCACTGAGGCACCGCCTGCGGGCATGACGGTCACCGCGATGAGCGGCATCGGCTGGGACTGCACCACACTGCCAAGCTGCACGCGTAGTGATGTGCTGACGGTTAGCTCAAGCTACCCCGCGATCACGGCCACCGTTGCCATCGCGGCCAACGCTACCTCACCGCTGCTCAACAGCGCGTCGGTCACCACTGCGGCCACTGACACCACGCCAGGCAACAACTCGGCCAATGACTCAACGGTCATCGTGCAACCCGATCTGACGATCAGCAAATCGCACGTCGGCAACTTTACGCAAGGACAGGTGGGTGCCACCTATACGGTAACTGTGACTAACTCGGGCGCTGGCGACAAGCTCGCAGCGACGCTGGTCACGGTGACTGACAGCGCGCCCGCAGGCTTGACTGTTATCGCCATGGCGGGCACCGGCTGGACCTGCACCACGCTGCCGAACTGCACCCGCAGTGACTTACTGACAGTCGCGACAAGCTATTCTGCGATCACGGTGACGGTCTCGGTTGCCGCCAATGCCACCTCTCCGCTGGTAAACAGCGCCAGTGTTAGCACCGCTGCACTCGAAAGCAATAATGGCAACAACACCGCGACTGACTCCACGGTCATCATTGCTCCGCCGGATTTGACGGTCACCAAAACGCACACCGGCAACTTCATCCAGGGGCAGGTCGGTGCTGCCTACACTGTGATCGTCACCAACTCAGGCGCAGGCAGCAAGGTCGCGGCGACGTTGGTGTCGCTGACTGATACGCCGCCCGCCGGACTGACCATCACCGCCATGAGTGGCACCGGCTGGACTTGCGCCACGCCAACGTGCACCCGTAGTGACGTGCTGCTACCGGCGGCTAGCTACCCGCCGATCACGATCACGGTGACGGTGGCGGCCAACGCCAGTTCGCCTCTCGTCAACAGCGTGGCGGTGACGACAACGGCAATCGAGAGCAGTACCGGCAACAACAGTGCGAACGACTCGACGATCATCGTGGTGCCGCCTGATTTGCAGGTAGCGAAATCACACACTGGCAGCTTCGTCCAGGGGCAAATCGGCGCGACCTACAGCGTGACCGTCAGCAATACTGGCGCTGGCCCGAAACTGGCGGGTGATCTGGTCACGCTCAGCGACAACGCACCGGCGGGCTTGATCATCACTGCCATGAACGGTGTCGGCTGGACGTGCGCAACGCTGCCGACTTGTACGCGCAGCGACTCGCTGTCAGCGGCGGCAAGCTATGCGCCGGTCACGATCACGGTGACGGTAGCCACCAACGCTGTCTCGCCGAAGGTGAACAGCGTCACGGTGAGCACCGCAGGCCCTGAAAGTAATACGGGCAACAACAGCGCCAGTGACTCCACTGTCATTCTGGTGCCGCCTGATCTGACACTGACCAAGACCCACGTCGGCGACTTCTCGCAAGGGCAGACCGGCGCCACCTACTCGATCACGGTGAGTAACGTCGGCCTGGCTGCCAAGCTCGCGCCCGACGCAGTGACAGTTACTGACACCGCACCTGCGGGCCTGACCATCACCGCCATGAGCGGCAGCGGCTGGACGTGCACAACGTTGCCCGCCTGCACGCGCTCCGACGTGCTGAACGCAAGCGCGAGCTACGCACCGATCACGGTCACCGTTTCGGTGGCAGCGAACGCGACTTCGCCGAAAGTGAACAGCGCCTCGGTGAGCACCACCGCGCTCGAAAGCGACACCAGCAACAACACGGCGACCGATTCCACCGTGATTCTGGTGCCGCCTGATTTGACCGTCACCAAAACACACGCAGGCAGTTTTGTGCAGGGCCAAATTGGGGTGACGTACACGGCGACGGTCACCAACTTGGGCGCAGGGAACAAGCTTTCCGGTGCCGTCGTGACGCTTACCGACACGCCCCCACCAGGCCTGAACATCACCGCGATGAGCGGCGCAGGCTGGACCTGCGCATCGCTGCCGACGTGTACGCGTTCGGATTTGTTGGGCGCGGGCTTCACCTATCCTGCCGTTACTATCACGGCTAACGTGGCGGGACTTGCCACCTCGCCGCTGGTGAACAGCATTACGGTGAGCAGCGCCGGGTTCGAAAGCAGTACGACCAACAACTCGGCAACCGATTCCGCGACCGTAGCTTTGTCGCCTGACTTGACGGTGAACAAATCGCACGCAGGCAACTTCTCGCTCAGCCAGATCGGTGCCAAGTACACCATCATAGTCAGCAACGCTGGCGGTGGCGACAAGGCCGCAGGCGCACTCGTGACGCTGACCGAAACGCCGCCCTCGGGACTGACCATCACCCATATCAGTGGTCCCGGATGGACGTGCGCAACGCTCACTACCTGCACCCGCGGTGACGCGCTCGCCTCTGGCGTTGGCTATCCGCCGGTGACCGTTACCGTGAACGTCGCGGCGGCTGCCAGCTCACCGCAAATCAACAACGTTTCCGTCACGACGGCAGCGCCCGAGAGCAACGCGGTCAACAACCTCGGCACCGACAGCACCGCCATCGTGACTGGCACCCTGGGCTCGCTGACGGTCAGTAAAAACGGCAGTGGCAGCGGCACCGTGGCAAGCCTGGACGGCGGCGTCGCGTGCGGTGCGACCTGTACGTCGGCCTACGTTAACGGCTCGAACGTGTTGCTCACTGCAACGCCCGCTGCGGGATCCGTGTTTACCGGCTGGCTTGGCGCCTGCACCGGCGCGGCAAGCTGTGAGGCACCGGTCAACGGCACCGCCACGGTGAACGCCACGTTTGCACTGGCAAGCATCGGCACCCGCATTCTCGACATCGATGCCAACCTGGGTTATGCCGCAGAAAGCGACGGCGTATTGATCATGCGCTACCTGTTCGGCTTGCGCGGCACCGCGTTGACCGCCAGCGCGACCGGTACCGGCGCGACCCGAACCAGCGACCCTGCACTGCCAACGTACCTGCTGGACATCCTGCCGTATCTGGACGTTGACGGTAACGGCAAGGTCGACGCCTTGACTGACAGCCTGATGATCGTACGCAAATTACTCGGCCTGACCGGCACCGCGATCACGCAAGGCGCAATGGGCGTCGGTGCGACAAGAACGCCCGCTGAGGTCGAGGCCTACATCCAGACGCTGAAGCCGCCGTGATGGTCGCGGAATGGTGAGTGCAGTGCAACAACTTTGCGCTGAAAGTCACGTATAAACTGGGGTTGGAGCACAAAAATGCGGATAGACGACTATCCGCATTTTTGTGCTGTCAGCCCCTTTTAATAAGCATTTGTACGAAAAGCTGTGGCACCGCACTGGCGGTCGCGCGAATCTCTGATTCAGCTAAACGGCGAATTGCAGCAGATAAAGTTGTCGGAAGCTTCTGATGCGGCTAGACTGTAAACGGCGGCGTTTTGGCGTGGAATATCCCGCGTTCGAACCGCGCGGCGGGCCGCAAGCTTGTTCACTTGCTCATTTATTCGGGGGAATATCCGTGATTATCGACACACACCGTACTGCCAACGACTGCGGGCGAACGATGAAAAAGCGTTTGGCCCTAGGGTTGGTTGCGGCTCTGGGCAGTTTTGCCTTCGCGTCCCTCGCTGTGGCTCAGGACAATGCGGACATCGCGCCGAAGTTCCGGCAAGGCATCACCCCCGAGCAGTATCACCAGCTCCGTGACGGCTACGTCAGTCTGCTGCGCGGCCTACCCGCCGACCCCGCGCTGCGCCAGGAGGCCGTCCAGACCCGAAACCGTCAACTCGCTGCGGCCAGTCAAGCCGGGCCGCTGGTGTTTAATCCCGGCTCCTGGAACGCCATTGGCCCGAATCCGATTCCCAATGGTCAGGTGACCGGAGCGCTTGCCGTGAGCGGTCGTGTCACCTCGTTCGCGATTGACCCTACCAATACCAATAAAGTCTACATGGGCACCGCGCAGGGCGGCGTGTACCGGTCCGTGGATGGCGGTGCCAACTGGACTCCAATTTTCGATACCGGGGCGAGTTCTGCCGTGGGCGCGGTGGCGCTGGCTCCCTCTAATCCAAGCATTCTCTACATCGGCACCGGCGAGGCCAACGGTTCGGGTGACAGCTATGCGGGCGTTGGCATGTACCGCGTCGACAATGCCGACACCACGGCCACACTGGTCGGCCCGATTAACCCGGTGCGCAATTACAACAACGCAAGCAACGTTGCGGTCAGCGCGCCTGTATTTCAGGGGCGCAGCATTTCCAGCATCATTGTGCATCCCACCGATCCGTCGATCGTGTTTGCCGGCATTGCCGGGGGCGTGATCGGCATCGGCGGCGATGTTCCTTTCGGCGGCACCATTCCCCCGCTCGGCATGCGTGGTCTGGTGCGCCTGACTAACGCTACGTCAGCGCCTGCGAGCGTAGTCGCCCAGAAATTGACGGTCACCCTTGCCGCATCGGGTTTCGACAACCCCAACACCGGTAACCGCAACGTCAACAGCATGTTCATGGATCCTGCTGATCCCAATATCCTGACCGTCTGGATCAACGGCACCACAACGGCAGGCGACGGCGGCGTCTTCCAGTCGACCGATGCGCTGTCGGCGAATCCGACGTTTACGCAAAAACTCGTCACCGCAACCTCCGGTGCCCGCGCCGAGTTTGCCGGGTACAAGGAGAGTGCCAGCCCGACTGTGATTTACGTGGCCACCGGTGAGTCCACCAACGGGCGCATCCGCCGCTCCGTCGACGGGGGTGCTACCTGGTCGGCCGCGCTTGCGGGTGGCGGTGGCTTCTGCGGCGGCCAGTGTTTCTACAACATTGGCTTTGACGTGCGCCCCGGCGCGACCACCGCCACCACCGACGATATCGTCCTGATCGGCGGCAACACGCCCGGCGCGCTGCCAACCGGTAGTCGGCTCTTCGGCAAATCGACGGACGGTGGCGCGAGCTTCATCGAATCAAGCGCCGGATTGCATGCCGACACCCATTTCATCCGGATGGATCCGACGAACACCAACGTCATCTGGCACGGCAATGACGGTGGCGTATTCAAATCGACCAACGGCGGCGGCACCTGGGCAAGCCTCAACAGCAGCCAGATTAATACGGTACAGATGAGCGGTCTCGCCGTCCACCCCACCATCGAGAAGTGGGCCATTGGCGGCACCCAAGATAACGGCACCAACATGCGCAGGGGCGATGGCACGTGGTTTCGCGTCGATTTCGGTGATGGCGGCTATGCCCTGATTGATCGCAATGCCACCGACGAAACCAACATCACGCTGTATCACACCTACTTCAATCAGACCAATAACCTGATTGGCTTCGGACGTGTGCTCAGCTCTGCCTGTGCGATCGAGGGGAACTGGGCGTTCAAAGGCCGCTATGGCGGCGCGCTGGATCCCACGCCAAATTGCGACGGCAGCGACACTTTTAACGGAATCGCGCTCACAGACGCAGTGCTGTTCTACGCCCCGATGGAACTCGGCCCAGGCAATCCCAACACCGTCTACTTCGGCGCGGGTGCGGTTTATCGTTCCACCGATAAGGGTGAGACCATGCCAGCGGTCAGCCAGTCGTCGGGTTCTCCGGTGAGTACCATCGCCGTTTCGCCGCAAGACGATAACTACCGGATATTTGGCCGCGTCAACGGCACTATTTTTTACACCACGACCGGTGCCAATCCGATGACGGCGTTGCCCGCTGGCATCCCGGCAAAATATGTTGCTCGCGCCAAGTTCGATCCGTCGAATAAAAACACGGCCTATATCGCGCTCGGCGGCTATTTTGGCGGTACGGCTTCCACTCAGTCGCATGTCTGGAAAATCACCAACCTGAACACCACGCCGGTGATTACCGCCATCAACAACGGTCTTCCCGATGTGCCTGTTAACACCTTTGCGGTTGATCCGGTTGAAGGCAACAACCTGTTTGCCGGCACCGACATCGGCGTTTATGGCTCCACCGACGGAGGTTTGACGTGGATGCCGTACGGCACCGATCTCCCTGTGGTGGCGGTTTTCGGCATGGATATTCAGCCCACATCGCGGACGCTGCGCATCGGCACACACGGGCGCGGCGTATGGAAAATTGGTTTGCCGCCGCTGCCAGATCTGACGATTGCCAAGTCGCATACAGGTAATCTGTTTCAGGGCCAGGTCGGTGCCACGTACTCCGTTACAGTCACGAATACAGGTGCCGGTGATAAACCGGACACAGCTCTTGTTAGCGTGACCGACGTGCCACCGTCGGGCCTTTCAGTCACCGCTATGAGCGGCATTGGCTGGACGTGTACTGCGCTTCCGACCTGCACCCGCACTGATTTGCTGGCCCCCAACGCTTCCTACCCGCCTATTTTGGTCACTGTGACGGTCGCGGGCAACGCCAGCTCACCTCAAATCAACTCGGTCTCGGTCACCAGCAGCGCTGGCGAGTCTAATACCGGCAACAATTCCGCGAACGACTCAGCGGTCATACTGGTGCCGCCGGACCTGACGATTACCAAGACCCACGTCGGCAACTTCTCGCAAGGCCAGACTGGCGCGACCTACACCATCACCGTGACCAATGCGGGGGCGGGTGCCACCTTGGCGGCCACCCAGGTTACGGTCACCGATACGCCGCCGTCGGGGCTCGCCATTACCGCAATGTCGGGGCCAGGGTGGACCTGTTCCATCCTTCCGACTTGCACGCGGAGCGACCTGCTGGCCGCCAGCGCGAACTATCCGCCTATTACAGTCACCGTGACCGTTGCGGCCAACGCGAGCTCTCCGCAGTCCAACGGCGCCACCGTCTCAATCGCTCAGTTCGAGAGCAATACCGGCAACAACAGCGCCGCCGACTCGACGGTCATTCTCGTCCCACCCGACTTGACGGTAGCGCTGTCCCACGCGGGCAATTTTTCGCAGGGGCAAACAGGTGTGACCTTTACGGCAACGGTGACCAACTCAGGCAGCGGCGATAAGCTCGCGGGGGCGTCGGTTTCACTGGTCGACACCGCACCTGCTGGTTTAACCATTACCGCGATGAGCGGAACCGGATGGACTTGCACCGCGCCGCCGACGTGTACCCGTTCTGATCCGTTGACTGCAGGGTCCAGTTATCCGCCGATCACAATCACGGCCTCTGTAGCGACTAACGCTACCTCTCCGCTCATCAATAGCGTCAACGTAACCACTGCGGCATTCGAAAGCAATGGGGGTAACAACAGCGCCAACGATTCAACCATTATTTTGGTGCCGCCGGATTTGACGGTGACCAAGTCGCACACGGGTAGCTTCTCGCAAGGGCAGGTAGGTGCTACCTATACCGTCACGGTCACCAACTCGGGCGCGGGCAGCAAACTTGCGGGCGATTCGGTTTCACTAGTGGATACGGTACCGTCCGGGTTGACCATTACGGCGATGAGCGGCGCGGGCTGGACGTGCACCACCCTGCCGACCTGTACCCGCAGCGACGTACTGGCCGCCGGAGCCAGCTATGCCGCCATTATCGTGACGGTAAACGTCGCTGCCAACGCGAGCTCACCGCTGGTCAACAGCGCGGCGGTTGCAACCCCCGCGTTTGAAAGCAATTCGGCGAACAACACGGCCAACGACTCCACCGTCGTTCTCGTGCCGCCTGACATGACGGTCACCAAGACGCACGTTGGCAACTTCTCGCAGGGGCAGACCGGTGCGACGTACATGGTCACGGTGAGCAACTCCGGCCTCGGCAGCAAGCTCGCAGCAGATGGCGTGACAGTCACCGACACGTCGCCTTCGGGCGTGACCATCACCGCGATGAGCGGTAGCGGCTGGACCTGCGCGACGTTGCCGACGTGCACACGCTCGGACGTCCTGATCGCCAGCGCAAGCTACCCACCGATCACAGTCACGGTGTCGGTGGCGGCCAACGCAACTTCGCCGAAAGTCAACAGCGTTGCAGTCAGCACAACCGCGCTTGAGAGCAACGGCGGTAACAACACGGCAGCGGACTCAACGGTCATCCTCGTACCGCCCGATCTGACGATCAGCAAATCGCACACTGGCAATTTGCTGCAAGGCCAGACGGGTGTGACGTACACCGCATTGGTTACCAATCTTGGTGCGGGTGACAAGCCCGCAGGCAGCGTAGTGACGGTGACTGATGCGCCGCCACCGGGCTTGACGATCACGGCGATGAGTGGTGTCGGCTGGACGTGCACGACGCTGCCGACGTGCACGCGTTCGGATGCACTGGGCGCGGGCTTCAGTTATCCAAGCGTGACCATCACCGCAAATGTTTCAGGTAACGCGCCGTCGCCGCTGGTCAACAGTATCGCCGTGAGCACCACCGCGTTTGAGAGCAATACGGCGAACAACACGGCGACCGATTCTGCGACGGTCATCACGGCACCGGACTTGACCGTGAACAAATCGCACGTCGGCAACTTCTCGCTCGGTCAGATTGGTGCGAAGTACACCGTCGTCGTCACCAATTCCGGCGTCGGCGACAAAGCTGCGGGCAGTGTGGTGACGCTCACTGACACGGTGCCTGGCGGGCTCACCATCACCGCCATCAGCGGCGCGGGCTGGACGTGCGCAACACTCACAACGTGCACCCGCAGTGACGCACTGGCGTCGGGCGTCAGCTACCCGCCGGTGACGGTCACGGTCAACGTGGGTGCAGCGGCCACGTCACCTCAGGTCAACGCAGTTTCCGTGAGCACAGCGGCAACCGAAAGTAATGCCTTGAACAATCTCGGCACCGATTCCACAATCATTGTTGCGGGCACTCAGGGCTCGCTCACGGTGACGAAGCTCGGCAGCGCCAGTAGCAGCGGTACGGTCACGAGCCAGGATGGCGGCATCAACTGCGGTGCCACCTGCACGGCCACCTACGTCAACGGCTCGAACCTCCTGCTCACAGCAACACCGGGGACAGGCTCCGTATTTACCGGTTGGTTGGGCCCATGCACTGGTACGGGAGCGTGCAGCGTCGCCATCAACGGCGCGGCGACCGTCTCAGCGACCTTCGCGCTCGCGTCAATTGGGACGCGTATTCTCGACATTGACGCCAACTCGGCCTATCTGCCGGAGAGCGACGGCGTATTGATCCTGCGCTACCTCCTCGGCATGCGCGGCAGCGCGCTGACCAGTGGTGCGCTGGGCTCGGGACCTAACCGAACGGGCGATCCGCAACTGAGCGCCTATTTGCTCGACATCCTGCCGCTGCTCGATGTTGACGGCAACGGAGCAGTTGACGCGCTGACTGACGGGCTGATGATTGTGCGCAAGTTGATGGGGCTGACCGGCGCCGCGATAACGAGCAATGCCATCGGAACAGGGGCAACGCGCACCACGGCGGAGATCGAGGCGTACATCCAGACGCTGAAACCCCCGTGATGCGACATGACGGGCTAAGTCGGGGCAACAGCTTTTAGCTGTAAGCCCCGAGTAGGCCGGGCGTAGATTGAGAAAACGTAGATAAGCGACTATCTACGTTTTTTGCATTTAGCCCGTATGAAATAAGGGTTTTAGCGAAAAGCTGATAACCGGTTGGCATTGGACTGACAGATTTTGGAGCCGCGGCCTTGGCCGCGATGAGCGGAAGGCGCAAGCCCGCCAGAACAGACACTGCACGTCCTTGACGGTGATCGGGCGCGCCACCTCGACCGCCCGAGCAATGCCCTCGCGCTGAAGCCCTGAGAACTCGGTTTGGCAGAAAGCGCTTTTCGTTCATCGGATCAAGATGCGGCTGACCTCGTCGGTGGTATAGCTGCGCTGCGTATCGCAAGCGCTGTTTCCATCAGCGCCTGTGAGTGCTAATGACGGGTAAATGAAGGCCGATGATATCGCCCGCTGCGCAAGTCACGCAAAACCTGAACGCCCATTCGGCGCGCCTACATCACCCGACCGAACCAGACAAGCGACAGGCTACCCGCAATGAGCGCAAAGGCCGCCGCGATCAGCGCAAAAATGCCTGAAATTTCAGTCTCTTTTTTCTCAACAGTCAGCTTGGAGCTAAGCGTGTTGTAGACCTTTTTAAGATCAGCCGCAGAGCCCGCGTAAAAGTATTCGGCTGCGGTGCGCGTGGCAATTTGTTTGAGCGTTTCTTCATCCAGGCGCACCCGCATTGACCAGCCTTCGAAGCCAATCGTTTCGCCGTTCACCGTGCCGATACCCACGGTGTACACGCGCACGCCGCGATCAGCGGCCATTTTGGCTGCCTCCATCGGGTCGACGCCGGTGGTGCGCTGGCCATCGGTGAGCATGATGATGGCAGCCGAGGTGTACGAGCCCGGCGTGACCGGTGCCACGCTCTTTTTTTCTTTGCCCGCCTCTTCGATTTTCTTCGCCTTGCTCTCGCCGCGGCCCCACTGCATTTGTCCGATGTCGATTCCGTCATCGGGGAACAGCGTCGCCAACGACATCACGATGCCATTGCCGGTTGCGGTGCCGCGCTGCAACTGAAAGCGATCAATCGCTGTGACCAAATCTTCGCGGCTTAACGTGGGCAACTGCGCAAGCGTTGCCGTGCCGGCAAAGGCGACGATGCCCACCTTCACGTCCCGGGGCAAATCAGCCAGGAACGCCTTGGCGGCGTTCTGCGCCGCAACCATGCGCGTCGGCTCCACGTCGGTCGCGCGCATGCTGCCGGACACATCCATGGCCAGTATGATGGTCTGTTTGCTGGACGGCAGGTGAATGGTTGCTACCGGGCGAGCGGCGGCAACCAGCATCACGGTCAGTGCGAGCAGCATGAGGGCAGGTGGCAGGTGGCGCCGCCAGCTTGGCTCTCGCGTCATCGCCTGCTTGACCAGCGCCAGATTGGCATAACTCACGGCCATTTTCTTGCGGCGCTTGAGCAGCCACAAGTACGCGCCTACGAGCACCGGGACGAGCGCCAAAAGCAGAAGCAGCGACGGCCAGATGAAGTTCATTTCAGGCAGCCCGCGCGATGGGTAAATGGTTCGAAGGACGACGCTTGCGCGCTTGCGAAAAACGAACGAGGTTATCGAGTAGTGTTTGATCGGTGGCGAGCATCAAGCGGTCAACGCCGAGACGCGCGAAGCTGCGCCGCAGCGACTCATCGCGCTCAATGGCGAGCGCTGCAAAGCGCGTCCTGAAGCCTTTATCCGAAGTGTCGACAAATAACTGCTCGCCCGTTTCCGGATCTTCCATGGTGATCAGGCCGAGATCGGGCAGCGTGTGTTCAAGCGGGTCCGACACCTGCACCGCGACCACGTCATGGCGTTGCGCCAGTTGCGCCAGCGGCTTCTCCCAACCCGGCTCGGAGATGAAGTCCGACACCAGAAACAGGGCGCTGCGGCGCTTGAGCGTCTCTGCTGCGCGCTTCAACAGCACCTCAAGCCGCGTCGGCCCGACGGCACCGAGGACGGGGCGATGACGCATTCGATGCAGCAAGTGCAACACGTGTCGGCGGTCGCATCGCGGCGGGATCACGGTGTCGACGATGGAGCCATAAATCATCGCGCCGGTGCGATTGCCGTGTTGCGAAAGCAGACGGGCGAGCGCCGCTACAAACTGGGTTGACAGTTCGCGCTTGGTTACCGGAGGAGCCGCAAGCGTGCGGCTGCGCGCGGAACCGAAATCCGAAGACGGACTTAAGTCCACCAGAAACCATGCGTTCATGTCGCGGTCTTCGCTGAATTGCCGCACGTACGGCGAGTCCATACGCGCGGTGACGTTCCAGTCGATGTAGCGTACGTCGTCTTCATGCTGATATTCACGCAGCCCGGCAAAATCGAGCCCGAAGCCGCGCAGCAGCGTTCGGTAGTCGCCCTGCAGCAATCCGTCGAGCCGTTTGAGGACCGTCCATTCAAGATGGCGCAAGACGGCTTCGTCGGTTGCGCGCTTATCGCTTTGATGCGCCACGTCTTTCGAGGCTACATTGGTCGAACTCCCTCCCCCAGCGGGGGAGGGTTGGGGCGGGGGAACACGCCTTCCGAAGATCATTTTGAAGCCGCCACTGTTAACCAATTCAGCACATCCATAGCGACCTGTGGGACCGCCACTCGGCGCGAAAACGCTCTCCCGCCGGAGTGATCATCGCGGCCAGGGCCGCTCCTACAGTTTGTTGTGCTGGACATAAGTCATCACGCCGCCTCGCGCTCGTCATCGCGCGACTGCAACGGCTTGACCGGAGCAGAAATCTTTGCCATGATCTTGCTGATGATTGCATCGGCACTAACGCCATCCGACAGCGCCTCGTAGCTCAATACAAGGCGATGCCGCAACACATCATGCACCAAATCCGTCATGTCGTCGGACAGCACGTAGCGACGGCCGCGCATCAATGCCAGCGCGCGCGAAGCCTCGGTGAGGTTGATGGTGCCACGCGGACTAGCGCCGTACGTGATGAATTTTTTCAACTCACCCAAGCCAACGCGTGACGGGTCGCGCGTTGCAGCCACCAACTTCACCGCGTACTGAATCAATGCCGGATCAACATACACATCAAGACACGCCTGCTGCAACGCCTGCAATTGCGCGGTCGTCGCGATGGGCATCAAATCAAGGCGCGGTCCGGTCACTCGTTGCACGATGACGAACTCTTCCTCATCGGACGGGTAATCCACGATCACCTTCATCATGAAGCGATCAACTTGCGCCTCTGGCAACGGATAGGTGCCCTCCGTTTCAATCGGATTTTGCGTGGCCATCACCACGAACGGATTCGGCACTTTGTGCGTTTCGCCAGCAATGGTGACCTGCCGCTCCTGCATCACTTCCAGCAGTGCGCTTTGCACTTTGGCGGGCGCACGATTGATCTCGTCGGCAAGCAGCAAGTTAGCGAATACCGGGCCCACCACGGTACTGAATTCGCCGGACTTCTGGTTGTAAATTCGCGTGCCGACGAGATCAGCGGGCACCAGGTCGGGCGTGAACTGAATGCGCTTGAAGCTGCCTTGTACTGCATTCGCTAGCGTCTTCACGGTTAGCGTTTTGGCCAGCCCCGGCACGCCTTCAACCAGCAAGTGTCCCTGCGCCAAAAGTGCCACCATCACGCGTTCAAGAAAGCGATCCTGACCGACGACCACGCGCTTCACCTCATACAGGATGCGCTCCATCAAAGCGGCACTTTCGGCGTGTGAGGATTGAGTTTCAATTGAAGTCATAAAGCTCCGTCATCGGTTGTACTTGTAGCAGCGGCTCTGCCGCGACCCTAGTTAGCAGTCACCCAGTGTCGCGGCATAGCCGCTCCTACCTCTGCATCACTCAAATCTCAAAACGGCGGCATGCCCACTGCCGCCGCTGCGTTCTCGATTGGCACCGCAAAGCCAATGCCAATAAATGTTCGCGCGTCGGTCGGATTAAATATTGCCGTGACGATACCAACCACCTCGCCTTCAGCGGTCACCAGCGGCCCGCCTGAATTGCCGGGGTTGGCGGCGGCATCAAATTGAATCAGATTGGTGAGCAACCGTTTGCCCTCAGGCGACATGAAATTGCGCTTGAGCCCCGACACCACGCCCGCTGAAATCGAAGGCCCAATGCCGAACGGAAACCCGACCGCAAACACGTGATCACCGGGCGATAACTTCTCGGTGCTGGCCATGGTGGCGGCAAGCATGTCGTCAGGAATCGTGTGCGCGCGAATGACGGCGAGGTCATGCTCGGGCCGCGTGCCTGTGAGCATCGCCGCGCTCTCGGTGCCATCAAAAAACGTCACCATGATGCGATCCGCGCCGGAGACCACGTGCAGGTTCGTGAGAATGGTGCCGTTGTCAACGATGACCACGCCGGTGCCCACGCCGTGCGCTGTTTCCTGTTTGCTTTTGGAGTCGGTCACGAAACCGCTGACGCGCACCACCGATGGCAATATTGCCTCGTATGCTTTGACCGCGGGCGAGGGCAGCACCGCCTCCTGCAGGCTGTGGGCAACGGCCGCATCAATGTGTTCCTGGGTGATCTTGACCTGCTTCGGGCCCAGCCAGTGGATCATGATGAATACCCCGGCTACCGCCATCAGGGCACCGAAGGCACCGGTCATGGCGACCCTAACCGCGGCGGCATCGGGTCGCCCGACCCATCGCCTCAACTCTGCAAAAAAAGCACGCAGTTTCATCAGCCACCAGCAGCTATCGATAACGCATAGTAAACGTTATGGGGGGTGTGTCAAGGAGGTGTGCGAAATGCAATCCGTGGCAATTTGTACGCAGAGAATGCGGCGAGCGTTTCACCCGCGAGGAAAGCGTGCGCGCGCGCTCATGCGCGCTGGAACCGCTTCAACAAAAGAGCGTCAGTGCTGCGCAACGAAGTCCCGTCGCCCGCCTCACCGCAGGGCCACCGTTGACTTTGATGTCGCGCAAGTCGCCCTGACCTGACGCGTGACTAGCGTGAGTTCCTACAGCGCAGCGGGCGTCGGTAGTACAAACTCTCGCGGTCATCTTTAATACTTTTTCACATGGTCACACTTAACTGCTCACGTACTACCGTTGTCTTTCGCCTGTTCGTGGTCGGCCTGTGCTGCGCAACGTTCGGTGTCGCCGGAGGCGCAATGGCCAAGACGGGCAAAACGGCTGCCAACAGCGCAAGCAGTGCCGCTTTCGACATCGATGTGTTCAACAGCGCCAGCGACAGCCCATTGCTACGCACCGGCAGCAAAGGCCCTGCGGTGGCCCGTGCGCAGATTTTGCTGGATCGGGCCTGGTTTTCGTGCGGAGAGATTGACGGGCGTTTTGCTGCCAACATGCAGCGCATGGTGCGCGCCTACCAGACTGCGCGCGGGTTACCGATCACCGGCACCGTGACGCAAGAAACGTGGAAGTCGCTACGGGACGACGCAGCGCCGCTGCTCGTGCGCTACACGGTGACTGAAAAGGACACGGCGGGCCCATTCGAGAAAACACCTGCGGACATGAACGAGCGCGCCAAAATGAAAGCATTGGTGTATGAGTCAGCCGATGAAGCGCTATCGGAGAAATTTCACACCAGCATGCGCTACCTCAAGCAGCTAAACAAAGGGCAAAAGGTCGAAGCCGGCAAGGAGGTAGTGGTGCCCAATGTGGTTGGCGCCAGCGTGCCGGTCAAGGCCGCCTCCATCCAGATCGGCAAGCTGGAACGGGTGCTGTACGTGTTGGACGCGGACAAGCGCCCGGTGGCAGCCTTTCCGGTCAGCATCGGCAACGAGAAAAACGATCCCCTGCCGGTGGGCATGATGGCGATCAAGAACGAGGTGAAAAACCCGAGCTTCACTTACAACCCTACGCTGCTCAAATCTGCGCCCAAGAACGCGCAGAAGGTCGACATTGCGCCCGGCCCCAACAATCCCGTCGGCAGCATGTGGCTGGGCCTGACCAAGCCGCACTGGGGCATTCACGGGACGCCAAATCCTGGCAACGTGGGGCACTCCGAAACCAACGGTTGTATCCATATGACCAACTGGGACGCGGAACGGCTGTCGACGTTGGCGAAGGCCGGGTTCAAAGTAGACGTCAAGCCGTGAAGCTGGCGGCACCGGCTGCCGTCAACCGGCGTCGGCGCACGGCTTGGGCGCTGTGTGTGCTGCTAGTATTGCTCACGTTGGGCGTAGCGCTGGTCATCGTTGCATTGCGGACACCCGCTACTACCGAGTCGCCCGCTCGGTCACCCGAGGTGAGTGAACGCGCCCAACCCACACCGGTGGCGCAGGCCCCGTCGCCCGCGCAAACCGCTCCTGCAGCGCCAACGCGCTCATCCGCTGATCCTGCTAAGCCAGCTAAGTCCGCCAAGCCGAACGAGCCTGACGACAGCGCGGATCTCTCGCGCCTTCGCGCACGCGGCTTGGTGCTACCGCTGCCCACCGTAAGCGCCGCGCAGTTGCGCGACAATTACACCGAGGCACGTGCCGGTGGCGCAGCGCATGAGGCACTGGACATCATGGCCCCGCAGGGCACGCCGGTGGTGGCGATTGACGACGGGCGCATCGCCAAACTGTTTTTGAGCAAAGGCGGTGGCATTACGCTGTACCAGTTCGACGCGAACGGCGAATTCGCCTATTACTACGCGCACCTTGATCGCTACGCCGACGGCATCGCGGACAGTGAATACCTGCGCAAAGGCCAACTGCTTGGCTTTGTCGGCAGCACCGGCAATGCTCGGCCCGACGCCCCTCATCTGCACCTGGCCGTCTTTCGCCTTGGCCCCGAGCGCCAATGGTGGCGCGGCACGCCGATTAATCCGTTTCTGATTTGGCGCAGCGCAAAGCCCTGAATTGCAACGCGAGGTCGGTTGTCAACGGCAGGCGCGCTCCACGTCAGCGGAAGCAGCCAAAACCAATTTTCATCGCTATCAGCTTTTCCATGAAACGACGAATAGACAGGGTCTACCAGCGATATATGAGCAAAGTCAATAACCGCATAAAATGCCATGCAGCCCTTACAAAATATGGGTTCTGCCTAAATGCTATTAGTCATTTTGCGTACCACGCGCACGAAATCACAGGCTGAGCTGATCCGCATGAGCACACTCGTACTTGTCCGTGCTGAGGCTTAGTCGCTCACCCGAGCAAGCCGCACCGCAGCCGCGCTCAACAGCGCCCGCGAGTAAAGCTTGTGAAAACCGAGCAACGACTTGAAGACAATACTCATCCCTGACTTGCGAGTTGATAAGTTCACTGCGTCTACTCTGGGCACCACGGCAGAGCCGAAGTAAAGGCGAGTTCGACCCGGCACCTCCGCCGCCGACACCATCAGCCACGACCGCGTGCGACCATCAATGGCGCACAGCAGCAACTGATCCACAGCCCGCGTCTCAACCCGCCACGCCGCGAACTCGTTCAACTCACCCACCGCAAGCTGCCGCGCCTGAAGATCAGTGGACGGTCTGGAAATAAACACGCGCAGCAAGAACCGCTCAACCTTGAACAGTCTGCCCGTGTAGAAAGCCTCCACGAATTCCGGGTGTGACACGGTTCTCGCGATCTCTGTCACGAAGCAGTCCGTGTATGCGCCTGAGCTGGCGTATTTGGTTATAGACCCGGCACGCTTTATAAATGAACTTTTGATAGTTTTTGCGGTCGAAAGTTTATGGAAAAAGAAGATGCCCGCAAGCAGTCGCGAGAAGTAC
>JAYVNO010000217.1:0-10882 GCA_043758415.1 Burkholderiales bacterium | reverse complement strand
TCTGTAACTCCTGCTTGCCAGACCGTCATCGGTCCAGCGTGAGGCCCAGAGTTTCCACTTATTCCACTGTTCAGTTTTGCGAAGCCACTTCTGTCGCTTTGCGACTTGGAATGATCGTCTTCAAGAATATCTCTGTTTTGTTCTCGACAATCGCCAATACACGCGCAACCTCGGATCGCTATTCGTAATGCGACCACATCCGAAGCACTTTCACGATCTTCTCTGCGTCAAGCACTTCGTAAACCAATCGATTTTGAATGTTGATTCGCCGCGAATATGCACCGCTCAAATCGCCGACGAGTTTTTCGTACGGCGGCGGATTTTGAAAAGGATTCGTTGACAACACGGCAAGCAAAGTCTGCGCATTCGTCTTGAGACCGCTCTCAGCAAGTTTCTTCGCGTCTTTCTGTGCGTGTTTCGTGAACACGAGCTGCCAGCTCACCAGTCGAGCTCTTTTGCGAGAGTTTCAGGCGCTTGCGCCATGCCTTTCTTGATCGACTCCCGCATGCCGGGCACAGACAGCAGATAAAGCGTTTCCTGCATCGCGTTCCAGTCGGACTCAGCGATCAACACAGCATTTGCGCGCTTGCCGGAAATAGAGATCGGCTCATGCGATTGCGCCGTCTGGTCGATCAGGCGGTAGAGGTTCGCGCGAGCTTCGCTTGCGGTCAGGACGGTGGTGTAACGTTCGATCATGCTGATAGCGTACGCTTTTACGTACGTCACGTCAAACTCTCCTACTCTCGCCCCCCATCCCGAGAAGCCTTCTTCATCGCATTCTGCGCGTCGCGCTGACCTTCGCGTTCCTTGATCGTTGCTCGCTTGTCGTGATCCTTCTTGCCTTTGGCGAGGCCGATTTCCAGCTTCACACGCCCTTTCGAAAAGTGCAAATTAATCGGCACCAGCGTGTAGCCGCGTTCCTTAACTTTGCCGATCAGCTTGTCGATCTGTTCACGGTGCAGCAGGCAGCGACGCAGGCGGGTGGCGTCGGGTGTGATGTGGGTGGACGCGCTGCCCAG
This sequence comes from Burkholderiales bacterium, assembly GCA_043758415.1. Lineage (GTDB taxonomy): Bacteria > Pseudomonadota > Gammaproteobacteria > Burkholderiales > Casimicrobiaceae > Casimicrobium. The sequence goes on along the minus strand of JAYVNO010000217.1, from coordinate 9,863 downwards.
CGGGCTGATAGTTGCGCCGACGAGGTATACCTGTTGGCGGATCACGCGGACATAGGCCTCCTTGACATGCGCCCGCCCCGCACGGATGGCCTTGACTTCCCAGCCTTGCAGCTCAAGTCCAGCCTCGTAGCGATCTTCAATGAAATAATCAAAGAATGCTTTTTTATTGTCGACAATGCTCATCGTCATGATTTTAGGGTCGCGCCTGCACTTGCAAGGCGGTTGGTGCGTGCCATGAAGCACGTCGTACGCTCCATTCTCGTCCCGCACTCCGCTGCCACCATGTACGCGCTGGTCAACGACGTGCCTTCGTATCCACAGTTTTTGCCGTGGTGTGGAGGCGCGCGCATCATCGAGCACACTGAAACGCAGATGCAGGCGGCGGTGGACATCGCCTACCTCGGCGTTCGGCAAACCTTCACCACGCGCAACACGCTAGCGCCCAACGAGCGCATTGATCTGGCGCTGGTCAGCGGCCCGTTTTCGCGGCTGTCCGGGCAATGGCGGTTCACGCAACTCGGAGACTTGGGTTGCAAGGTGGAGTTTGAGCTGAACTATGCGTTTGACGGCATCATCGGGGTCATCATTTCGCCGGTGTTCGACCGCATCGCCGCGACGTTTGTCGACTCATTTGTGAAGCGCGCCGATGCGCTGCATCCGCAATCATGATTACGGTGTTGCTGGTTGAAGCGTGGGCTGATCGGGTCACTCGACGCGCGTTAAGTTTGCCTGCCGGAGCGACGCTCTCGGACGCCCTTATCGCTGCCGGTATTGCCACTGACGACGGCAACGTTGGGCTTTGGGGCAAGCTCGTGCCGCTGGATACGGCGCTTGCAGACGGTGATCGTCTGGAACGGTATCGAGCGTTAGTTGCCGACCCGAAACAGGCGCGGCACCAGCGTGCGAGCGATCAGGGCTATCGCTGGCAGGGGCGGACGCGGCGAGCAGCGCGGGCAAGCTAGTGCAGGGCACTTATTCGCGTACATGCTTTTGTGGGAGCGGTTCCACCGTGATCGCCGTGGCGCGTAACGGCTGTCGTGGCGGACCCGCTGCCACCGTATGGCCGCGCCTAACTCAGCGCGCTCGTCGTTACGGCAAAACCAGCCCACACTGTTGCACCAAATACGGCCTCACCAGCGCCCAGGTATTGCGCGGTGCGCCGGGCGCGGTTGCATTGCTCACTACCGAGTCACCGGTGATCCCAAGCGCCAAACGCAGCAACATTAAGCCGTCAGTGGTTGCTGACACCACGCCGTCACCGTCGATATCAAACGGCTTCGGCAGAGTCGCCGCTTTGCTCTGCGCGTCAACAAACGCCGCTACGTTTGCGCCCGTCGTTCGGGTCGCGCAGGCACGAAAGGCGAAGCCGTCGGTGACGGCAGCGCCACTCAGGCCCGTCAACCGGCGCACCAGCATTTGCACGTCTTTGGCATCGAAAATTCCGTCGCCGTCGACATCCAGATTGCACGTCGGCCCCGCAGCATACGCGCCGCAGCCGTAGAGCTTCACGTTGTAGCTGCCGGTTGCGTCGGCGCTCGAACCCCACGTCGTCACGTCGATGTAATGGCTACCGCTTGTCGTCAATTTGAACTGTTCGATGCGCGAATTGCGAAGTTGCCCGGACACGATGTCGTCGTTCTCAGCCAGCACAAGGCGATTTGCGTCCAGCAGGTACACATACGGGTCGAGCACTTTTGGCAACGCCGTCGTACTCGTCACGTCAATCGAAACCACGTCGCCCGCTGTCGCCGTAAAACTGTAGCGCACGGTGTTGAACTCGGGTCCGCGTACGCCTCCGTGGCAAAAGTTGGCGGGCTGCGACACGTCGAGCGTGCCCGTTTTCGTTTCGCCCATAGCAATCGGCGTCACCGTCGCGCAATCCACTTCCGTGATACGCACCGAGGTCGCAGCGGGTGCAGCGACTTGCACCATTAGCGAGCCTGTAAGTTGAACCGAAAAATTGCGCGCGCCCTGCTCTCCTGATCGGTAAATGATCGGGACGGTCACCACTTTATCAGTCGTGTCGTTGGCAGCCCAGGTCAATGTGGCTGGGGTCGCTGCCGAAAAATCCACGCCCAAAAGCGCGCTGCCGTTAATTGTCGCCACCGTTGCGCTGGCTGGCTGCGCCGCGTCACCAATGCGGGTGACCGTGAAGCGCACGCTGCCGTCATTTTCGCGAACCGAAGCGGACGACTCGTTCCAGCCGACTCGGGCTCCTGTGTTTCTCGACGCGTCGAGCGCACCGCGCGCGTCGAGTAATCCCATGCCGCACAATGCGGTAGTACAGTTGCTTCCCGCAGGAAACGCGCGCGCACCAGCGCGGATCGCGAGGCGGGTTTGATTAACGGTCAGCGAGGGTGTTGCCGCTTGCACCAACGCTGCCGCTGCAACGACATGCGGCGCTGCCATCGAGGTGCCGCTTTTTGTGCAAGTGCCCGACGTAGTGCCACCCACAGAAAGGATATCGACACCGGGTGCAGTCACGGCGACTCCCACGCCGCGGTTGCTGAAACTCGCGAGCTTGCCATCGATGCTGGACGCCGCCACCGCCATCGCGCCACGACAGTTGGCCGGGGCGCTGCTCGACACATCCGCGCCGCTGTTACCGGCAGCAACCACCGGCAACACGCCGCGCGCAAGCAGGCGGTCAAACGCGTCCTGATAAGCGCCACCGCACGCGCCGCCACCGCCGAAGCTCATGTTGATCACGCGCACCGGATTGGGGTTGATCGCTACACCCGCGACCGTCTCGCCGACAAGCCACAACATTGCATCGATGGCATCGGCATCGTTTCCGTACAGGGTTCCGAGAGCGCGCGCCATCAGCAGTCTGGAAGAAGATGCGCCACCTGCCACACCGACGCCCGCAACGCCGCCACCGGGAAATCCCGTTTGCGCGGCAATGGTGCCCGCCACATGCAGGCCGTGACCACAGGCGACGGGCGGTTGTTCCGGGTCGTTATCGCGACCCCCGCCATCAAGTGCGACATCAGGATCGGTCACAAAATCGTAGCCGCCGTACGGGAACGCGGGGTGGGTGCGCAGCTGCGAAGCAATGTCCTCATGTTGGCGGGCGATTCCGCTGTCAACGATGCCGATGGTTTGCGCGGCCGAACCCGTAGTGACGTCCCAAGCTGCCGTAAAGTTTGCGCCCTCGATCACACCCGGCGAATACTTGAAGCCCCATTGTCCGGTCTGGCTGAACGCCGGATCGGTTGGCGTCACTTGCGTGCGAATGATCCGGTTGGGTACGGCGTACCGTACACCGGGCAGTCGCGCGACCGCGGCGGCCAGGGTTTCAGCCTCGACCGGCGTCACGGCGCGATCAAGCTGCATCAAGTCCGCTCCGGTCGCCAGCATGCGTCGGTGCGCCACGTTGATACCGGAGGAACGTCGGGTGGCATCCGCGACCGCAGCGGCGCGCGCCTGGGACGCAAAGGGTACCGGGCCTTTCTCGACCGAAAACCGAACAATCAAACTTGATACCGCATCTTCTGGCGCGACCGCTTTGCTGCCGTCCACTGGCGGTGCGGCGAACGCGGGCCCGGCACCAATGCCGAGACCCATCCATAGCGGGACACATCCTAGGGCAAAAAGTCCGCGCCGCACGTGGTGTTCAAAAAATTATTGCGAATACTGTTCCATGTCGTGTTGCTGGCGCCCGGCTCGTTGCCTAGTCCGAGCCCTGCAGTGACCGCCGTGCCGGTCAGACCCCGCATCGCGCGCATGATCACCAGACCATCGGTGCCCGGCCGCGCGGCAGGACCGCCCGTCGCGTTGTAGTTTCCGGATGTCGCATTAAACAGCGCGACCGGGTCGGTGTTTGCGGCGCAGGAGCCCGACAGCCCGGCAAAGCCACTGGCGTTGAATCCGAGCATGCGTCGCAAAATCGCCACGCCGTCGGTGGCGGGCTCGATCAGTCCGTTGTTGTCAACGTCAAGGTTGCACGCGCCGATGGCCTGCACCACGGGATTCTGACCGCTTAAATTCGCGGTGACGTTACTGAACGATTGCGGCTTGATGCGTAAACCCGTCGGGCCCGGTGCATGCAAAACCCCAGTCCAACCGTTTGGCACCGTGCAACCGTAGGCACCGGCCGCGCCTGACGCCGTGCAGCTCACGCCCGTCGCTGGTTGCGCGCAGAAGGTAACGCCCGCTAGCGCACTAACGCCGTTGTTGACGGTGCCGGTGATAGTTAGGCTAGTTAGCACCGGAGGCCCATACAGCCGCACGCAGGCCGCGATGTCGTCGGGCTGCAGCGTACTGACCGGCGCGTAGGCCGTCAACGGAGGACCCGACATGACAACATTCGACACATCTGAGTGATCAATGCCCAGCAGATGACCTATTTCATGCACCGCGGTCACGTCCAGATCGTAGTTGAACGAATTGTTGTTGTTAAAGACAATATCGCCTTCAACAATCGGAATCGGAAACGCCGGGCCGGCATTAGCGATACCGGCGATGCCCGTCGTAATGCCCGATAGCAACGTCCAGCCAACGGCAGATACGCCGTCGCGCGCATTCATGTTGGTCGGCGTTGGCACTGACGTCGTTGTGCCCTCGTAGATGAACTGGACATTGCAGACCGCACTCCACTTAGCCTGCGCGGCTTGAACGGTTGCAATAGCCGCTGCGGCGGTTGCCGCCCCGACTAGGGGGACGCTGCTGCGACCGGCATCGTTGTATCTCCAGCGCACAATGCCATTGGGCCATCCGGAGCTCACGCTGGGATCGTCGAGAAGCACGTACTTTTGACGATCCGCGTGTGGAAGGTCAAAGTGCCGCGAAATTTGCCTCGTGCCATTCGGCGCGACCGACTCAACCACAGCGTCTGGCGAGCGCTCGGTATCGATCAAAGCAGGCTGGGCACCCAGACCGCCCGCCGCGCAAACGAGCAGGAAAGCACTCAAACAGCGCGCACGCTTCGCCGTTGCAAGCGCGAGAGTGGTTCGGTAGCAGTCAAGTTGGATCACAGGTGCCTCGCGAGATGGGCTCAAGCCAAATACGGATACGCGGGTATCCGCCCAAAGTATTGCGAGAGATTGTAGATTGGACTGCGTTGATCGGCACGGTTGGCACATGCCTGCTCCGTGCAACTCGCGACCCGGCTAAACTGTCCAGAGCTTTTCTCTGCCCAGTACATTGCGCCCGTGATCATTGCCTCTCTCCTCGACACCGATCTCTACAAATTCACCATGATGCAAGCGGTCTTGCATCAGTTTCCCGGCGCGCAGGTGGAGTACCGGTTCAAGTGCCGCAACGGCGACATTCCGCTGGCAGCGTTTGCGGCGGAGGTCAACCGCGAAGTTGACGAGCTATGCAAACTCAAATTTGCGGAAGACGAGCTGGATTACCTGCGCGCTCTTCGATACGTCAAAAGTGACTTCGTGGATTTTTTGGCGTTGTTTCACTTTAATCGCGCGCATATCGACATCCGTGCCGATGGCAACGATCTGAGCATTTCGATCAAGGGACCGTGGCTGCACACGATCCTGTTCGAGGTGCCGGTGCTGGCGATTGTCAATGAGGTTTACTTTCGCAATCGCTACCCGCAGCCTGATCTAGCGAAGGGGCGCGAGCGGCTGGCGGCCAAGCTCGCGCTGGTCAATGCGCAATTGTCCGAGCTGGCGTTTTCGTTTGCCGACTACGGCACGCGGCGACGCTTTTCTCATGACTGGCAGCGTGAAGTTCTGACAACCGTCAAGGCGAATGCGACGGCCAGTTTCGTCGGCACCAGCAACGTTTTTTTCGCCAAAGAACTAGGCCTGCTCGCGGTGGGAACAATGGCGCACGAATGGCTGCAAGCCGCTCAGGCGCTAGGCCCGAGGCTTGCCGACTCGCAGCGCTGGGCGTTTCAGAAGTGGGCCGACGAGTATCGCGGCGACTTGGGCATTGCGCTGTCGGACGTGGCAGGACTCAAGGCATTCATGCGCGACTTCGACATGTATTTTTGCAAGCTGTTCGACGGCGCGCGGCACGACAGCGGCGATCCGATTGCGTGGGGTGAGGCGATCATCAATCACTACCTCGCCAACCGCGTTGACCCGAAAACGAAGTCGCTGGTGTTCAGCGACGGCCTGACCTTTCCGCGCGCGGTCGACATCGCCAAGCACTTTCAGGGGCGCACCAAAACCGCCTTTGGTATTGGCACGAATCTGACCAATGATCTCGGCTACACACCGCTGCAAATCGTGATCAAAATGATTCGCTGCAACGGGCAGCCGGTGGCCAAATTGTCCGACACGCCCGCGAAGACGATGTGTGACGATGCGTCGTATCTGGCTTATTTGAAACAGGTTTTTGAGATTGAGTCGTGACGCAGTTAGAACCCCTCTCCCGCATGCGGGAGAGGGGCAGGGGTGAGGGTGTCGATGGCGCTGACACGCCAAACCTACAAAGATCTCAATGCACGCAACCACCCTCATTCCAACCCTCTCCCGCATGCGGGAGAGGGAGCCCAACATAGCAACTGATTCGCCATGAGCTTCACCCCCGGCCACCAACGCACCGTCTTCTTGCTTGCCCTGTGTCAGGGCCTGCTGCTGACCAACACCGTGATCCTGATGGCGGTCAACGCGCTGACCGGATTCATGTTGGCAGACAACAAAATGTTCGCCACGCTGCCCGCGATGACGTATGTGATTGGCTCGGCGATCAGCGCGATGCCAGCGTCCTCGTTTATGCGCACGCGGGGCCGTCGGCGTGGCTTCATGGCCGGCAGTGTGCTGGCGATGATTGGCGCGGTCATCTGCGCGACCGCGGTGATGGCAAAGAGTTTTTGGGGCGTATGTCTCGGTACATTTTTTATCGGTTGCTACAACGCGACGTGCGGTTTTTATCGCTTCGCCGCAGCGGATGCGGTCACCGGCAGCGACAAGGCGCGCGCGATTTCGCTGGTGCTCGCGGGCGGCATTATTGGTGGCTTGGTTGGCCCTGAAAGCGCCAAACTCAGCAAGGATTTTCTCGGTGTGACCTATGCTGGCACTTACCTGTCGCTGGTCGCGTTTGCGATACTGGCCATGGCTTTGCAGTCGCGGCTAAATTTGCCAGCCATCGCTGCCGAAGCGCACGACAAACCCGCGCGACCTCTGCGCGAAATTGCGCGGCAACCCAAGTTTGTCGTCGCCGCGATGGCAGCCGCGCTTGGCTACGGCGTGATGAACCTGCTGATGGTCGCCACACCGCTGGCGATGAACTTCTGCGGGCATCCGTTCAAGGAGGGTGTGTTCGTCCTTGAGTGGCACGTGGTCGGCATGTTCCTGCCGAGCTTTTTTACGGGGGATCTGATCAAACGGTTTGGTGCGATGAAGGTGATCATCACGGGCACCCTGCTCAACTTTGTAGCCATTAGCATCGCGCTTTCCGGCGTCACTGTGTGGCACTTCTGGTTCGCACTCGTGGTGCTCGGAACCGGCTGGAACTTCATGTTCATTGGCGGCACGGCACTCCTCACCGAAACCTACCAGCCACACGAAAAATCGCGCGTCCAAGGCTTCAACGACATGCTCGTGTTTGCGACGATGGCGGTGTCGTCGTCCAGCGCTGGCGTGTTGGTGAATGTGAAGGGCTGGGAGATCGTGAATTACGCCGCGATGCCGTTCGTCACCATCGCGCTGATCGCTGCGCTGTGGCTCGCGTTGCGGCGAAATGCAGCGCCGATGACGGGGGCGGCGTAGGAGAAAAGGCGATACAGCTTTCGTCTTAAACCCAATCCACATTGGGGCTAAGCCGCCTTATACCGTAAAATCGATAACCATAAAAATAGGCATCTTAGCCCAATGAAAACAGCGCTCTACACATAAAGCTGATACGAAAAAATTACTCCGCTTCCCGCAAAAATTCAATCAATGCCCGAACCCGCGATACCCGCATTTTTTCCGGCAGCGACACCGCGCTGATATGGTCGCCAAACTGAGTTTCAGGCCGCCACGCGGTGAGCACGGCCACGAGGCTGCCGTTGGCCAAGGCTTTCTCGCACACATAGCGCGGCAACAGCGCAATGCCCAAGTCCCGCTGCGCCGCCTCCAGTACCGTCTCGGGATTGTTAGCGTGGTATCGACTATGCACCCCCACCAACACCCGTTCGCCGTCGCGGGAGAGCACCCACGCATCATCCCCCGCCGCGCGCCAGTAGCCCATGCACACATGCTGCGCCAGCGCGCCAGGGGTGCTGGGCTCGCCCGCATGCGCCAAGTACGCAGGCGAGGCCACCACCGCCCAATCCACCCGCGCCACGGGCTCAATGGCGAGCCCGCGCGGCGCGGTGGCTGACCAGCGCAGCGCCACGTCAATGCGCTCGTAAGCTAAGTCGAGCATTTGGTCGCTCAGGATCAGATCAATTTCAATCTCAGTATGACGTTGCAGAAACAGTGGAAGCCTTCGGGCCAGAACGTGTTGTCCCCAAGACACCGGGGCGGTAATGCGAATCGAGCCGCGCTGCACGCCGCTCACGTCGGCGCGCAGGTTCGCCACGCTCAACGCCGCCTGCTCCGCCTCCAGCACGGCCCGCTCAGCGAAGGCCACGTACAGCTCACCCGCTGGAGTCAGCGCAATACGTCGCGTGCTGCGGCTGAAAAGCGTCGCACTCAACTGCGTCTCCAGCATCGCCACACGCTTGCTGACCACGCTTTTGCTTACGCCCAGACGCGTGGCCGCGCGGCTAACGCTGCCCAACTGTGCGACCTGCACGAACGCTGCGAGTAGTTCAAAACTGATGGCCATTGTTTCCAAATCGGCGACAAACCGTTTCGGTTTTAGCAGCCTCTTATTGGCGCGTCAATGCACCAAAACAGGCGAAAACTGCTTAAGCTTTGTGCAGGGCGATCTAACAACAAAACGCGTCGCCGAGCGAACCCAGGAATAACCAAAAGGAGTGAATGTTTATGGAAATCTATGCTGACCCGATCACCATCAATTGCCGCAAAGTCTTGGCGGGCTGCGCGCTCATCGGCGCACCGTACACGCTGAAACACGTCGACTATTTCAAAGGCGCACAGAAGGAAATGCCCTACATCGGCATCAACCCGAACGCCTCGATCCCGGCCTTAGTCGACGGCGATCTCGTGCTCTGGGAATCGAACGCCATCCTGCAATATGTTGCCGACAAGGCGGGCAATGACGCGGTCTATCCAAAAGACTTGAAGACCCGCGCCGACGTCAACCGATGGCTGTTTTGGGAATCCGCATCATGGTTCCCGGCGTGCTATTTGTACTTGGTAGAAAACTGCATCAAACCACTTTTGGGTGGTGCGACCGACGAGGCAGCGGTCGCCGCGCACAACGCGCAGTTCCATAAATTGGCCTCGATTCTTGACGCTCGTCTAGCCAACAACACGTGGGTCGCAGGCACCAAAGGCCCGACTATTGCTGACATTGCGCTCGCTTCACCCATGCACCTGCACGGCTGGCAAAAACTGCCGCTGCAACCGCACGCCAATGTGCGTCGCTGGCTCACCGAATCAGTGGAAGCGCTGCCGTGCTGGCAGTCCACATGGGTCGGCGAAGGCTTTACGTTGAAGCAGGCGGCGTAATACGACCATCGCCTGCTCTCCTCCTCCTCAACATCAATTTCTAATTCACGAAAAACGCTATGGCTGCACAAGCTTCCGTCCGCGCCACGCTCAACTACACCGCTGACAACGGTGTGCCACCGGACTACTACTTTTACGATCCAGAGCCGGGCACAAAACTCAATCCACCCGGCACCGATGTCCGCGAGGTCGCGATCCACGACGCGTGGCCGATCAAGAGCGCGTTGTCTGCCGACAAGCAGGGTTTCGAGCATCATCATTTCAGCGCGTCGTTTCAGCAGTTCGACGACGACGCTGCGGTGAAGTCCACGTTTTATGCGCAGGTCGTTG
>JAYVNO010000216.1:0-29469 GCA_043758415.1 Burkholderiales bacterium | reverse complement strand
GTGCACAGCCTGTGGATAAAGCTACATCGCGCTTCAACCCGCCCAACCTCCACTTAATAATCGGGGTTTGCTGTTCAGACAACCGGGGCCACTTCTGCTGTGCGCTCACCAGCGCAACATCCAACTTTGCCGCTTTTGCTGCGCGTAGCGCCGCCCGATAGCGGTCAACCGTTGGCGAGGCTTTGACCTGCTGCATACGTATCGCGAACGCCTCAGCATCCCAGCCGTCGCGCTCGTGACAGCGCAGCAGTGCGGCCTCCACCGACTCGTCATCCGGAAATCGTTTGCGCAGTGCGAGCGCGCATTCGAGCGCTTCACGATGCCAGCCGTGCTTCTCGCAAAAGAGCACCGGCGAGGCCTGGTTGTAATCAACGTCCACCGTCGCCTGCATAAATTCAAACGCCGCTCGCAGTTCGCCGCGACGCTCCAAATCCTGCAAGCGCCGGCGGCGAATCTCTTGTCGATTCATCTCGGCGTCATCCATGGCGAAGGTGCGTTTTCGCGTCGATTTGTCGGCGCGTGACGGACGCGACGCCGCGACCGCAGTCCACGCCGCATCCACGCACTGCGAATAGCGCGCGCCAACCAACGGGCCAGCCGCGTCGAGCACCGCATCCACATTCCACAAGCCAAACGGATCAGCATCCTGCAGCGCCACGAAACGATCCGCCCATTTAGCCTCGGGTTGCGCCTTCGCCAAAGCATCGATCAACACATCCATGACGGCCTCAATCAGTCCACCGATTTCGCCGTTGGAATCATCGGCGTGCTCGGCCACTTTGTAGAGCTTGAGCAAGGCATGTTCACACGCTGCTCGCGCCGCGACGGGATGCTCGGCGAGCGTACGCTGCAAGAGCGGCACAATCCGCTCGCCCTGCTCGGCATACCCGGTGACGCCGCGCCAATCCAGCTCATGTCCGCCCGTGCTCAGCATCATCGTAATCGCGGCCTTGAGCGCCTTGCTGTCCCCACCCACGGCGTTTTCCGCATGCCACGCCTTTAGCGCGGCCATCAGGTGCCGATCACGCTCCGCCTCACTCCAAAGGCGTGTTGCCAACGCATCGGCGGACTGCGCAAACACGAACTGGCGCAGCGCCGCGCGCTTGCCGCCGGAAGTGGCTTTGCCTGTAGCGTCAGCACCGCTCATTTCAGCGGTCAGCGTGGTCGGATTTTCTCCGCTCAACATCGCCCGCCAATACAGTGTGGCGGCGACCACGTGTTTACAAAAATTGCCATCGGCCGAGTGCGGGCAAGTGCACTCGTTGCCGAGCTGATCGTCGGCGAAATACAGGTCGGTCACATAAGTCTCAGTGCCGTGCGCATGAAAGCGAACGCTGCCGCCATCGTCGCGAACCACGGCCACCTTACCGTCGCGAAAATACGCTGCACCGCGCGCAAACACGGTCGGCCCTGCCAGCTCAGTGAGCATCGCGTCCGACATCTCCTTACGCCACGATTTGGGAAGATCAGCGCGGGTTTTTGCGACTTTACGACGGGAGATCATTAATTCCACTTGTATTTCAAAAAAGCATTAATTTTTGACGCAGATTGACGCAGATTGACGCGGATTTCACACAGAAGGCCGCAGATTTTTTGAATATTCTCTATTGCAGACAATCAAGAAAATCTGCGGTCATCGGCGTCGAATCTGCGCTAATCTGCGTCGAAAAATTGAGCCCAATTATTTCCCTAACGAAACAGCAACAGAAACAGAATAAGCGATTCCTCAATGATGATTGCACCGCCACTGACCGTGGCGGCGACCATCAACGTTTCAAATAATCCTTGATTATTTCACCTCTGACAAAAGGCAGCGGCGTGTGATTCCGCGAGCAAAACCCTGAGCCGATTCCGCGCGCTGCTGGGTCAACAACTTTTATAGGAAAGAACGTTTGCATTGGGGCTGGACGGCTAAAAGGCTCGTTGTCGATTTACAACGATACTGGCCGCTAGCCCCAATGCAATGGTGCTTTCAGAGAAAAGCTATATCTCGCCAGCAACGGTCAGACGGTTCAGGCAACCGCTTGCGATCCCGCCACCAAAGTCCGCAGTTCTGGCAGGCACGAACCGCAGTTGGTGCCGCATTTTTTTGCTGCTTGCAGGGCGGTGAGTTTGACGGCACCATCGCCGTTTGCCGCAGAGCAGAAATCGATGATTTCGTTCTCGGACACGTTGAAGCAGTTACAAACCACTTTGCCACGCGGCTTGAAACCTTGTGGCGCAGCGGCACTACCAGCGAGCAAGCGCTGCCGTAGCTCAATGACCGACGCGCCGGACAGGAAGAAATCTCGCATCCAAGATTCGGCTGCCAGATCTCCGGCCAGCCGCACCCCAACCAACCGGCCATCATCAACGCGAACGCGACGACTGAGATTGCGACGCGGGTCGTCGTAGGCCAACGTTGCGAGCCCGGTCAGTCCGAGGACGCGGTCAATTTGCTCCATCGCCGTGCGCTCGGGCGCGTGTTCCGCCGCGAGCCGCAGGACGACGCCCGGTCTTTCGTTGCCAATCAGCGTCGTGCTCGCGAAAAACGCGTTGCCCGACTCTGAGAGCGTTCGGGCAATTTCGCGCAGCTCATCGCACACCGCGACCGGATCACGACCACCCTCAACATAAGCGAACGCCACCAGCGACCACGGCAACTCGGCGCGCTCGACGCGCACGGCGGTGTGCTTGAGCTCAGGCTGCTTAGAAATCGGATCAAACGCGGGCAACGTCAACGCGTTGATACCATGCGAGCCTGACGATGCCAGCGTCAATCGGCCCCAGTGCATCGGCACGTAACACTGACCGGAGCGTACGTCGTCACTCACGGCCAGCCGCACCACCAGCTCGCCGCGACGCGATGCCACTTTCACCACTTCACCTGCGATCAACAAGCGCCGCGCGGCGTCTGTCGTGTTCATGGTGAGCATCGGCTCGGGCTCGTGCCCGTAAAGCTGCGGCACGCGTCCCGTACGGCTCATGCCGTGCCACTGATCGCGCAGGCGGCCCGTGGTGAGTGCGAGCGGATAACGCGCGTCGACCGGCTCGGCCACGCCTTTGTACGGCGTGACTTTGAACTTTGCCTTGCCGCTTGCCGTTGGGTAAATGCCGTCTTCGTAAAGACGCGTTTTGCCAACCGTTTCGCCCTCGCGTAACGGCCATTGCTGCGGGCCTTGCGTGTCGAGCGACGCGTAACTCATGCCGGTGATATCGAGGTCGCGATTGCGTGTTGTTTCGCGGTGTTCGGTGAAGATGGCTTCCACCGTTTCATAGGGGAATAACGTCGGCAGATTCGGGCGGAGTTTTGCTTCCAGTCGCCGCGCAAAATCGACCACGATATCCCAGTCGTGACGGGCACTTCCCGGTGGCGGCAACACGCTGTTCACATGCGTAACGCGGCGCTCCGAGTTAGTCACCGTGCCGTGCTTTTCGCCCCAAGTGCTCGCGGGTAACAGCACGTCGGCGAGCTTCGCTGATTCCGTGGTGCGAAATGACTCCTGCACGATCACACATTCCGCGTTATCAAAAGCTTCGGCAACGGCGCGCAAATCGGGCAGCGATTGGGCGGGGTTGGTGCAGGCGATCCAGAGCAGTTTGATCTCGCCACGTTTGACCGCGTCAAACATTTCAATGGCAGATTTTCCGGGCACCGCTGGCAGTGAATCCACGCCCCACAACCTAGCTATTTCGGCGCGATGTTCGGGGTTCATCACATCGCGATGACCCGGCAGCAAATTAGCAAGACCGCCCACTTCGCGGCCACCCATCGCATTCGGTTGTCCGGTCAGTGAGAATGGCCCCGCACCGGGCTTGCCGATCTGCGCGGTGGCTAGATGTAGATTGATGAGCGCAGCATTTTTATCAGTGCCGCATGCGGATTGATTAAGGCCCTGACAGTACATCGAAAGCGTCGCGTTCGACTGCTTCCACCATGTTGCAAATTCAACAATCTGCGATTCGTTCACACCGCAAACTCGCGCCGCCCACGCAGGCGTGCATTCGCGCACGGCGGTCTTGAGCTCGGCGAAGCCCTCTGTATGCGCCGCGATGTAGGCGTTGTCGGTCGCGTCTTCCCACATCAACCAGTGCAGCACCGCGTTGAACAGCGCAACGTCAGTGCCCGGCAGAATCGGCAGATGCATGTCGGCAGCCCGCGCGGTCTCAGTCCGACGCGGGTCAATGCAGACCACTTTCAACGCGGGATTTTTGGCCTTTGCGTCTTCAAGTCGACGATACAAAATCGGATGCGCCCAAGCGGCGTTGCTGCCCGCGATGACGATGAGTTCGGCGTGATTCAGGTCGTCATAGCAGGCGGGCGGCGCGTCGGCTCCGAGCGTAGCTTTGTAACCGGCCACCGCTGACGACATGCAGAGCCGTGAGTTGGTGTCGATGTTGTTGGTGCCGATCAAACCCTTCGCGAGTTTGTTGAAGACGTAATAGTCCTCGGTCATCAGCTGCCCCGAAATGTAGAAAGCCACGCTATCGGGGCCGTGCTCGGCGATGGCATTTGCAAATTTGTCGACGAGCGATTCGAGCGCAACATCCCAGCTCACGCGTTTGCGATCTTCGTCTCGCGAGGTACGCATTTCGGGATGCAACGCGCGACCGTAAGGCGTAGTCGTTAGATGAAGTGTGCTGCCCTTGGTGCAGAGACGACCGAAGTTTGCCGGATGATCGGGGTCGCCGCGCACATTGGTGATTTGCTTGCCATCCGTAGTCGCAAGAACGCCGCAACCGACGCCGCAATAAGGACAGGTGGTCTTGATTTCAGCCATGCCAACGAACCATCACGAAATGCCGAAAAGTGACAACAAAAACGCTTCAGCTTTGGGCGCTAAGGCCCGTTCCATTTGAGCTAAATAGCCGAACCTCATAAAGTCGATAATATGCCGATTTTGCACCCAAGCCCACGTTGAATGGCGCTTTTAGCTAAAAGCTGTTTCGCGTAGCATGGCGCGACGGGCGCATCAAAGCGCAACGAAAACACGCGAATTTTCCACCTTCACCGCAAATCGTTGGGTGCACCCCACATCGGGCGCGACCGCGTCGCCCGTCTTCAATTCAATCGACCAATTGTGCAGTGGGCACGCCACCCGCTCGCCGAACACAATGCCTTGCGACAACGGGCCGCCTTTGTGCGGGCATTTGTCGAGCAGCGCGAACACCACGTCCTGATCGTTGCGGAACACGGCGACGTTGCCGCCTTCGGTCTCGCTGCGTTCCAGCACGCGGGCACCCAGTACGGGCAAATCATCCAGTTTGCAAACGTATTGCCAGTTCATTCCATTTTCCCGATTGCCCTGAGCTTGTCGAAGGGTCGCACTACTCATAGTCTTTATAGGGTGCGCTCTGCGCACCGGCTCTGGTGCGCAGAGCGCACCCTATAGATCAAGCGGTCACCGCTTCCAGTGCCACCGGTTTTATCGGAATGAACTGCCGCGCATCCACGCGCGCCTTGTCAAATTCAAACCACGGATCGGGCTCGCCGTCGAGTGCGAATTGCAACCGCTCCCACAGTGCTTTTCGATTGACAGCATCCTCCACCACTTTTTTCTTGCAGTAGTCAAGGCCAACGCGCGACACGTAATGCACGGTTCGCTCCAGATACCAGCCCTCTTCGCGATAGAGCTGAATGAAAGCGCCAGTGTATTCAAGCACTTCGTCCGAAGTTTTGACTTTGACGAAGAACTGTGCGACCTCGGTTTTGATGCCGCCGTTGCCCGCAACGTACATCTCCCAGCCCGAATCGACGCCGATGATGCCAACGTCTTTGATGCCCGCTTCCGCGCAGTTGCGAGGGCATCCGCTCACGGCGTATTTCACCTTGTGCGGCGCATACATCCGCCACATCGCGCGCTCCAGATCCTTGCCCATTTGCGTGCTGTCTTGCGTGCCAAAACGACACCACTCGGAGCCCACGCAGGTCTTCACCGTGCGCAATGCTTTCGCGTAGGCATGACCCGACGGCATGCCAATGTCGGCCCACACACCGGGCAAATCTTCTTTTTTCACGCCGAGCAAATCAATGCGCTGACCGCCAGTAACTTTGACCGTTGGAATTTTGTATTTGTCGACCGCGTTGGCGATGCGACGCAACTCGTCCGCCGTGGTCTCGCCGCCCCACATACGCGGGATCACGCTGAAGGTGCCATCCTTCTGAATGTTGGCATGCGCGCGCTCGTTGATGTAGCGCGATTGCGGGTCATCAACGTACTCTTTTGGCCAGCTCGACAACAAGTAGTAGTTGAGCGCCGGACGGCACGACGAGCACCCATTAGGCGTGCGCCAGCCGAGCGTTTTCATCACCTCGGGCACCGAGAGCAGCTTGTGCTCTCGGATCGCATCGCGCGCGTTTTGGTGTGTGCTGTCAGTGCAGGCGCACATGGGCTTCATCTTCGGCGTGGCGCTGTAATCGCCGCCCGCCGTAAACATCAGGATTTGTTCGACCAGCCCCGTACACGACCCGCAGCTTGAGGACGCCTTGGTGTGTTTGCGCACTTCATCGAGCGTGAACAAGCCCTTGTCCTTGATTGCCTTCGTTATCGCGCCCTTGCACACGCCGTTGCAACCGCACACCTCGTCCGTGTCTTTCATTGACACAGCGCGTGTATTGCCCTCGTGTCCCACATCCCCAATATTCGATTCGCCAAACATCAGATGATCGCGAATTTCATTAACGTTTTTACCTTCGCGCAGCAGCTTGAAGTACCACGAACCGTCAACCGTATCGCCGTACAAGCAGGCCCCGACCAACTTGTCGTCTTTGATAACGAGCCGCTTGTAGACGCCACCAATCGGGTCGGACAGCGTGATGTCTTCCGTCCCCTCGCCGCCCTGAAAATCGCCCGCGCTGAAGAGGTCCACGCCGGTTACTTTGAGCTTAGTGGAAGTGACCGAACCGACATAACGACCAATGCCGTATTCAGCCAGATGGTTCGCACAAACCTTGGCCATTTCGAACAGTGGCGCGACCAGCCCATAGGCGGTGCCACGATGATTCACGCATTCGCCCACCGAATAAATTCGTGGATCGGTCAGCGTTTGCAGGGTGTCGTTCACGATGATGCCGCCGGGCCGCGCGCTCACCTGCAATCCGCACTTCTCGGCAAGCGCCGTATTCGGCCGAATGCCGACCGCCATCACCACCAGGTCTGCCGGAATCTGTTCGCCGCCCTTGAACCGCAGCACCGCGACGCGGCCCGATTCGCCCGCGATGAGCGCCTCGGTCTGCGCCTGCATCCTGAAAGCAATGCCCTTGGCTTCGAGCGAACCTTGCAGCAGCTTGCCAGCTTTTTCGTCAAGCTGGCGCTCCATAAGCCACGGCATCACGTGCACCACAGTCACGTCCATGCCACGCAATTTGAGGCCGTTTGCGGCTTCCAGACCCAGCAAGCCGCCGCCAATGACGACCGCTTTTTTATAAAGCTTCGCCGCGTCGATCATTGCCTCAGTGTCAGCAATGTCGCGATACGAAATCACACCCGGTAACTTGTTGCCCTCAATCGGCAGGATGAACGGATTTGAGCCCGTCGCCACCAGCAGCCGGTCATAGTTGAATTTTTCGCCACTATCGGTCGTCAATTCGCGCCGCGTGCGGTGAATATCGGTGATCGTTTTTCCGGTGACGAGATTGATGCCGTTGTCCTTGTACCAATCCCAATCGTTCAACACGATATCGCTGATCGTCTGCTCGCCCGCGAGGACGGGGGACAACAAAATGCGGTTGTAATTGGGGTGCGGCTCGGTGCCGAACACGGTGATGTCGTATTTGTCAGGCGCGATTTTCAGCAACTCTTCCACGGTACGAATACCGGCCATACCGTTGCCGATTACGGCCAATTTTTGCTTCACTTGCGTCGCTTTGGCGGACATCACGTTTTCCTAAGGACTCTGGACATACCTGTCATGAAGCAAGCATCGCGCCAGATACTGCACCGCAATCGCGCTCGATTGCACAGCCCGCACCAATCATGGTCGGGCGCGCGCTCCCGCAGCAAATTTAATCAAGTTAAACCATACAAAATTTGGTGCCACCCGCGCCATTGGCCACACTCCGTTCATTTGCAGTGCACACCCTGCCGATTACGCCCTGTTGCGGTGCAACATTGGTGTTTCTCAACGAAATCCGGGGCTATTTCGATGGCACAGCGCTTGCGTAGATCACGCAACAAACACAAACAATTTACGGATTACTATGGCCGCCACCGGGTTTTGGCAAGCAGGGCATCGGCCCACGCTGCTCGCATCGTTTCTTTACTTTGATCTTGCCTTCATGGTGTGGGTCATTCTGGGGCCGCTCGGCGTGCAAATTGCGACCGACCTGAAGCTCGATGCCGGACAAAAGGGACTGATGGTGGCTGTTCCAGTGCTCTCGGGTGCGATTCTGCGCATTGTCATGGGCGTGTTAGTTGATCACCTCAAACCAAAACTGACCGGCGTCATCGCGCAAGTGCTGGTCATCGCGGCGCTGGCGTGGGCGTGGATTGCGGGCATTCACAGCTACAACGAAGTGCTGTTTCTTGGCGTGTTGCTGGGGATTGCGGGCGCATCGTTCGCCGTCGCGCTGCCACTGGCGTCCCGCTGGTATCCGCCGGAGCATCAGGGCACCGCACTCGGCATCGCTGGCGCGGGCAATTCGGGCACTGCGTTCGCCGCGCTCATCGCGCCGTCGTTGGCTGCGGCATTCGGATGGGGCAACGTGTTTGGCATCGCGCTGGTTCCTTTGATGGCCGTTCTGATTTTTTACGTGATCGTCGCCAAAGACGCGCCGGATTGTCCACCGCCGAAGCCGCTCACAGCGTACCTCGCCGTGCTGCGCGATAAGGATTCGTGGTGGTTCATGTTCTTCTACAGCGTGACGTTCGGTGGCTTCGTAGGCCTCGCCGCTAGTCTCACGATTTACTTCAATTCGGAATATGGCCTTGACGCCAAGATGGCGGGCTTCTTTACCGCCGCCTGTGTGTTTGCGGGTTCGCTGATGCGTCCACTCGGCGGCAATTTGGCTGACCGCGTCGGCGGTATCAAGAGCTTATCGGTGATGTACATCGTGGCCGCCGTGGCGCTCACACTCGCGAGTTTTCACTACAGTTCGGCGTGGGTCGCCCTAGCCATTTTTGTAGTCGGCATGCTTGCGCTGGGCATGGGCAACGGTGCCGTATTTCAACTGGTGCCACAGCGCTTCCGTCGCGAAATTGGCGTGATGACCGGGCTCGTCGGCATGGCCGGTGGTATCGGAGGTTTCTATCTCGCGTCATCGCTCGGCTATTCGAAGAAACTGACCGGCACTTATCAAGCGGGTTTTCTGATCTTCGCCGCACTTGCCGTGATCGCGTTGGTCGGACTCACCATCGTTAAGCAACGCTGGCGCACTACGTGGGGCAGTGCGGCAATGACGATGGCAAAAATCTAGTTGCGCACTCGACGCTAAACTCCGACGTCTATGCCTCTCACCGTCACGGTTGCGCACTTCAGCGCCACAGGCCCGCGCGCCCGCAACGAAGACTTCACCGGCTGCGTCACGCCGCACGGCGCAGACTTGGCCAGCAAAGGTTTTGCAGCGGTAGTAGCCGACGGCGTGTCTGGTGCGGGCGGTGGTCGCGAGGCGGCCGAGCATTGCGCGCGCAACATCCTCGCTGACTATTACGCCACACCCGACACCTGGGAAGTGTCGCAGTCACTCGACAAAATTTACAGCGCACTCAATCGCTGGGTACAGACACAGGCGCGCGCCAGCCCCGATCTGGTGGGCATGGCAACGACGCTCACCACACTCGTATTGCGCGGCAGCACGTATCACTTCGCGCATGTGGGCGACACACGCATTTATTTGTTGCGGGACGGCGCGTTGCAATGTCTCACCACCGATCACGTGTGGCAACGCCCCGAGATGGACCATGTGCTCACACGTGCGGTGGGGCTGGATACATCGGTGACGGCCGATCACGGCTTTGGTCCGGTACGTCCGGGTGACGTGTTTGCGCTGGTAAGCGATGGCGTTTGGGCTGCACTCGCTGCGACTGATTTGCAACGTGAATTGAGTCATGCTGCAACATCGAAAGATTCAGTCGAGCATGCTGCGCGCAGTATCGTTGAATACGCGCATCAACTTGGCGGTAAAGACAACGCGACAGCGTTAGTGGTTCGTGTTGAAGGTGTAGACGCGAACGCGCTGCGTGACGTATTGCAATCCGCCAGCGAGTTGCCCGCGCTGCCGCCGCTGGAAGTAGGCCAAGTGTTCGATGGATTTACCGTGCTCGAACGCATGCATCTATCGCGCGTGACTGTGCTGTACCGGGTGCGTGATTCGCATGCGACAAACGATGGGGCAGGACGCGAACTGGCGATGAAAGCGCTCACGCGTGAAGCTCATGCGGACGCGCACGAGCGCCTTGCGTTCGCGCACGAACGCTGGCTCAACAAACGCGTCGTTGCCCGTTTCTTTGCGCAGAATGTCGATCCACCGGAGAATGCATCGGCTTCCTACAGCCTCAGTACCTTTCATCCGGGCAAGACACTGGCGCAACAACTTGCTGCGGGGGGGCATTTCAGCATTCCTGAAGCACTCAAGTGCGCGGTCGAACTCTCGCGAGCCGTCGGCGCGCTGCATCGTCGCAGCATCATCCATCGCGACATCAAGCCCGAGAATATTCATCTTGGTGACGATGGGCAGTTACGCGTGCTTGATCTCGGCGTCGCCGTATCGGGCTTTGAAGTCGCAGAGCTTTCCAACGCAACCCGTGCAGGCACGCCGTCCTACCTTGCGCCCGAGTTGTTTCAAAACGTTGAACCGTCTGCACAGAGCGATATTTACGCGGTCGCCGTCACCCTCTATCACCTGCTATCACGCAAGTTTCCGTACGGTGAAGTTGAGCCATTTCAGACGCCAAAATTTGGCGAAGCCACACCTGTGTCACGCTGGCGCCCGGATTGTCCCGGCTGGTTTGAGAACATCATTCTTCGCGGGTTGGCAGTTGATCCGGCGCAGCGGTTTGAGACCGCCGAAGAGTTCTTGCTTGCCGTTGAACAGGGGCCGCTTTCTGCCACTTCAATCCGCCAAAACACGCTGCGACAACCACTCGCGACGCGCAACCGCCTGCGCACCTGGCAGGTGATTGCGGTGTTGTCGATCATTCTCAATTTTGTGCTGGTCTATTTTTTGAATAGGTAGCGAAGCCCTGCCGTAGGTGCAGCGAAAGTCGCGATAGCTTTGTATCGAGTTATTGCGGCTTTCGCCGCTATTACAACGACAATCGCGTTATGCCGCCTTCCGCTGTTTAGCGTAGAGAAACTCCACCACCGCTTTGCGATAGTGGTGATAATCGGTGTCTTCTGCCAGCGCCAAACGATCACGTGGCTTCGCTAATTTCACTTCGAGAATTTCGCCAATGGTGGCGGCTGGACCGTTGGTCATCATTACGATTTTGTCGGATAGCAACACGGCTTCATCCACATCATGAGTGACCATTACCACCGTAGATTGGGTGTCGGCGACGATACGCATCAGCTCATCCTGCAAGTGCGCACGCGTCAATGCGTCGAGCGCACCGAACGGTTCGTCTAGCAGCAAAACTGCAGGCTCAATGGATAGCGCTCGTGCGATGCCGACGCGCTGCTTCATACCGCCAGAAATTTCATTCGGGTGCTTGTGCATGGCATGTGTAAGGCCGACCATTTTTAGTGCGGCCTCAGAACGGGCTTTGAGTTGCGGCTTCTTTTCAGTAGCACCAAATACGCGCTCGACGGCGAGATACACATTGTCGAAACAGGTGAGCCACGGCAGCAATGAATGGTTTTGAAAAACGACGCCGCGATCTGGGCCGGGGCCTGAGATTTCGCGACCTGCACAGACGAGCACGCCGCTGCTGGCAGCGTCCAAGCCTGCGATCAAATTGAGCAACGTCGATTTTCCGCAGCCCGAGTGCCCAATCAACGAAACAAACTCGCCACGTTGTACGCGCAGGTTGATGTCGCGAATGGCGATGAATTCGCCCTGCTTGGTGTTGAAGCGCTTGTCGACGTTATCGACGACGAGATGGAACGGGTTTGCCATGACAATTTCTCTCAAATAGGGTGCGCTCTGCGCACCATGCACGATTGGTGCGCAGAGCGCACCCTATAGTCGAAATGCTCAATCAAACTGGAATCGTTTGGCGATCCAGATCAGCGCCTGCTCAAGCACCAGTCCGACGATGCCAATGGTAAAGATGGCGATGATGATGTGCTCCATCACCAGGTTATTCCATTCGTCCCACAGCCAGAAACCAATGCCGACGCCGCCGGTCAGCATTTCTGCGGCAACGATCACAAGCCACGCGACGCCAATCGAGAGCTTTACGCCGGTCAACATGTACGGCAACACGGCGGGGAACAGAATCTTGGTGAACACTTTCCATTCCGACAAATTGAGCACGCGCGCGACGTTCAGGTAGTCCTGCGGAATGCGCTGTACGCCAGTGGCGGTGTTGATAATCATTGGCCAGATTGAGCAGATGAAAATCACCCAGATCGCAGCGGGGTTCGCCGCTTTGAAAACCATCAGTCCGATGGGCAACCATGCCAGTGGCGACACCGGACGCAGGATGCTGATGATGGGTGAGGTCATACGATCCAGCGTGACAAACCGCCCGATCATGAAGCCCGCCGGAATGCCAACCAGCGCCGCAAGGCCGAAGCCCAAACCGACCCGTTGCAGCGAGGCGAGGATGTTCCAGCCGATGCCCTGATCGTTCGGGCCTTTGCGGTAGAAAGGGTCGCTGTAGAGCTTGATCGCGCTGTCCCACACTTTCGCCGGGCCGGGAAAGTTAGAAACGATTTGCGAGACGCCCTGCCACAACAGCAGGAACAAAATAACGCCGACCAAACCGGGCACCACGCTTTGCACGATACCCGCCAGTCGCTCGCGGCGACGACGAACGGCGGCTTGCGTTTGCGCTTCACGCGCGGCAACGGCTTTCAGTTGCGCCTCATCAAGCATCGGCCGCTCGCTAGCAAGCTCCGGAGCGGGTGTTGCAGCGGCAACGGGATCACCCGACGTGGACATCATGGTGTCCATGGTCAATGTTGCACTCATATCGGTGGGCCTTTCAACTGCAATTGAACTTGGGTCAAACTTTGATCTTGAAGCCGTCGGCGTACGCCTTCGGATTGCTGCCGTCCCACACCACGCCGTCGATCAGCTTCGATGAGCGCATGTCGCTTTTCGGAATGTTGACTTTTGCGGCGGTCGCTGCGTTTTTGTAAAGCTCAATCTTGTTGATTGATTTTGCGACGCCAAGATAATCTGGATGTTCTTTGAGCAGACCCCAGCGCTTGTGCTGCGTGAGAAACCACATGCCATCCGACAAATACGGATAGTTTGTTGCACCGTCTCTGTGGAATTTCATGGCGTTAGCGTCGATCCATTTTTTGCCGTTACCGTTGTCGTACTTGCCTTCCCAACGGTCTTCGATCACCTCCATTGTGGTATTCACGTAGGACTTGTCGGCGAGTATGGTGGCAGTTTTTTTCTTGTCGACTTCTTGGTCGATAAAGCGTGATGCTTCGAGAATGGCTGCGACCATGGCGCGCGCGGTGTTTGGATTTTTTTTGGTGAACTCGTCCGTCGCGCCGAGCACTTTTTCGGGGTGATCGAGCCAGATGTCTTGCGTGGTGGTGACTGTGTAGCCAATCTTGTCGAAAATGGCGCGCGCATTCCACGGCTCGCCGACGCAATAGCCGTCCATATTGCCGACCCGCATGTTGGCGACCATTTGTGGTGGCGGCACAGTGATGACTTTGGCGTCCTGAATTGGGTTGATGCCGTTGGCAGCTAACCAGTAGTAGAGCCACATCGCGTGCGTGCCAGTGGGGAAAGTTTGCGCAAACGTGTATTCGCGCTTTTCCTTTTTCATCAGCGCGGCGAGTGACGGGCCGTCGACTGCGCCCTTGTCTTTCAACTGATTGCTGATCGTGATGGCCTGACCGTTATTGTTCAACGTCATCAATACGGCCATGTCTTTCTTGGGGCCGCCGATGCCGAGGTGTACGCCGTAGATCAAACCGTACAGAACATGCGCTGCGTCGAGCTCGCCGTTGACCAATTTATCGCGGACGGAGGCCCAGCTTGACTCTTTGGTCGGGATGATTTTGATGCCGTATTTCTCGTCAAGCTTCAGCACCGACGCCATAACTACGCTGGCGCAATCGGTCAGCGGAATGAAGCCAATCTTCACTTCTTTTTTCTCAGGCGCGTCGGAACCCTGCGCCCATGCGCCTTGACGCACTAGAGGATGCACCAGCGACATCAGGCTGGCGGCGCCGCCAGCCTGAACGATTTTTCGACGAACAGCCGATTGTGGTTCCGACTGCGACTGCGTTGCGTCATTGTCGGCAGTGTCAGAGGCTGCAGAAATTTGGGTTGGATTCACATCGCTCAAGGCGGACTCCGTAAAAGAAAAAGGGGCGCGCTACCGGTCGGTGGCGAGCCCCTGTGCTCAAAGTAAAGCGAGTTGTTCGGACTGGAGAGACTCTGATGATCGCCATTGATCACCACACGCGCTACTAAGCGAGAGCCGTGCCAGCGCCCAGGTATGCCGATTCGCCGTCAAGATCGTTGATCGCGCACCAATTCGAAGCGAATGATTCGTGCTCCAGGGCAGCTATGCACCAGCGAGCACACGTTCGGCGACTTCAGCCAGCGAACAGCGATCCCGCATGGCCTGCGTGCGCAATGCGGCGTACGCCTCCGGCTCGCTCATGCCGCGCCGACGCAGCAGCGCCTTGGCTTTGGCAACGGTCCGTTCACGCGCTTGTTCAGTTTCGGCTGCGCGACGAGTAGCGTCTATCTGCGCAATCTGCAACTGATCCTGCTTGAAGCGCTCCAGTGCCACGTCGATCACTGAACGCAGGCGTTTGGGCTGCATTCCGGCCACCACATAGGCCGACACGCGGGCCTGCATTGCTGCGCGCATCGCTAGAGGGTCGTCATCGTCGGTGAACACCACAATCGGGCGTTCGCGAAACTGAGAATTCACGCAAATCTGCTCAACCACGTCACGCGCCGCGTCGTCCGCGGCGATCAGGATCAGCTCCGGGTTCCAGCGCTCGACCTCGGCTTGCAAAGTGAGCGCGTTAACCGCCATGCCGCGCACCACGTAGCCTTGAGCCGCTAACACCGATTCAACGGCGGGCAGGTCATGCTTAGTATTGTGCAGAAGGAGGACTCGCAAATTGACGACCCATTTTCAAGCCCCTGCGGCACCATTCGGCAACGCTCAAGGCAGATTGCTGCATCGCAGCAATAACCATGCAAACCGCAGTCGGCACGCATCCGTGATCGTCGCGCGATAACCGCTTTTGCGACAACGCCCTATTTCTATTGGGCTTAGCGTCTAATTGGTGGTTTCCATCACGAAGCGGGACAGGCTGATTGTTCGCGGGACGCTAACTCGTTGGCGGTGAGGTGTCCGAGAAAAGCACGGGACCGGCTTTTTGCGGGACCATCTGGTCGTCAAAGAACGCCGCTACATCGGCCCGATCCCGAGTGAACGGCATCGGCGGCAGGCTCGCACGCAGGATACGTCCATAGCCTTTGGTCACCAGCCGGTCATCGCAAATAGCCAGTACGCCGCGATCAGTTTCTGAACGAATTAATCGCCCGGCGCCCTGTTTGAGCGACATCGCGGCTTGTGGCACTTGCCAATCCATGAACGGGCTGCCGCCACCCTCCTCTAGGTGCTTCATGCGCGCGGCGAGCACCGGGTCGTCGGGGGAGGCAAATGGCAACTTGTCGATGACCACCAACGACAGCGCGTCACCGGCCACATCCACACCTTCCCAAAAGCTCTGCGAGCCAATCAGCACGGCGTTTCCGAGCGCGCGGAAGCGGCGCAGCAATTCGCCCTTCGGCGCGTCGTTTTGCGTGAGCACCGGGAAGTCGAGATCGCGCTCTTTGAGCAATTGCGGGAACACTTCGGCGCATTGCCGCAATGCGCGCAAACTGGTGAACAACAGGAAGGCGCGACCGCCGGAAATCGTGACCAGTTCCAGCGCTTCGGCTATCACCGATTTAGTGTGTTCTGGAGAATTCGGTGGCGGCAAATTTCGCGGCACATAAATGCGACCCGCATTGGCGTAATCGAACGGGCTGGGCCAGCTTTGCGACTTTGCAGTCTCCAGCCCCAACTGCCGCGTAAACAGCGAAAAATCGCCACCTGCGGACAACGTGGCGCTGGTGAAAATCCAGCTTCGGGCGCTGGCCTCAGTCTGCTTCTTGAAAATTTCGGCGACCGATAGCGGCGTGGCGTGCAACTGCCAGCCGTTGGCGGACACGTCGGCCCAACGAATCAAATCCGCTCGCGAATCGTCACGCCAGTCGGACAAGCGTCCGGCAATCGCGTTGGCACGTGCGAGCAAACCCGGCATATCTTCTGATCGATCTTCGTTCTTTTCTATCTCGTCGGCGAGCGCGCTCGTTTCTTGCACCAATTTATTGAGCGCATCGACGAACTCGCGTCGACTCAACGCGTCGGTTCGCAAAAATTTGCCGCCACCATGGTCGAAGCCCAAGCGCACCGCGCGCGCCGCCATGCCCGCGCCCAAAGCCGCATCCAGCAGGGCTTTCGCGTC
Source organism: Burkholderiales bacterium (assembly GCA_043758415.1). Classification (GTDB taxonomy): domain Bacteria; phylum Pseudomonadota; class Gammaproteobacteria; order Burkholderiales; family Casimicrobiaceae; genus Casimicrobium. Next base: position 12,879 of record JAYVNO010000216.1, on the reverse strand, counting down.
AGCGGCTTTGCTCCGCTGTACGAGCTCCGTGTCGCGCACAAGCTCGGTAATTTGCAACATGCTGCTCGATTCGCCGAAGAAGGCGGTGGCGACATCCGGCGCGCGATGCGCCTCGTCAATGATCACTGTGTTGCAAGCGGGCAGCAGCTCGCCGAGGCCATCGTCCTTGAGTGCGATGTCGGCAAACAGCAGGTGATGATTGACCACCACCACATCAGCGGTCAGCGCCTCGCGACGCGCCTTCATCACGAAACATTCTTTGCAATGGGCGCAGTCGCTGCCCAAACAATTTTCGCGCGTGGAGGTAACCAGCGGCCACACCGGTGAGCCCTCCGGCACCGTCTCGCAATCGGCCTTGTCGCCGGTCAAGCTGCGTTCGGCGAAGGCGGAGATTCGCTGTACGTGCTGAATGTGTTCACGTGCGGTAAATCGCCCCTCCAAGCGCGTTCGCGCGAGGTGGTAGTGGCACACGTAATTGCTGCGACCTTTAAGCAGCGCTGTTTCAATCGGCAACTTCAGCGCATCGCGCACGCGCGGCAGGTCGCGATCAAACAACTGATCTTGCAACGTTTTGGTGCCGGTGGCGATGATGACCTTGCCGCCCGAGAGCAGCGCGGGCACGAGGTAGGCAAAGGTTTTGCCGGTGCCTGTGCCCGCCTCGGCGACTAATTGCGCGTTGTCCGCGATGGCCTCGGCAATGGCGCTGGCAAGCTCCACCTGCTGCGGTCGAGCGCGAAAATTGGGTTGGGTAAGGCTGAGCGCACCGTCAGGGCCGAAGATGCGTTGGAGGCTGATGTTCACCCGTTGATTCTATTGGGGCTGCCTGGACGGGGCACGCCCGTTCCCTCACCCCCGGAGCCGCAGGCGACAAGTTTGTCTTTGTCTCTCCCCGAGGGAGAGGGGAGGTTCGCGACACTTCGCGTTTCCCGTGGAAGCCCGTGCGCCTAAAATCTATGGCTCATCTCAATGAACGAAACACACCTGTGCTGAAATCGCTTTTCACGAGCACGCCAAAATGGCAAAGCTCAAACGCCGACGAACGGCTGACCGCTGTTGCAACCCTTGCAGCAGATGACACCAATCTCCACCTGCTTGCCACCACGGACGCTGACGTTCGCGTGCGTGTTGCCGCGATTGCCCAGAGCACCAGTGCGGCGCTATTCAAAGCTGCGATGGACGATGCTGACGCAGCGGTAAAGGCCGCCGCAACGGCCCGCTGGGCGACGGTGGCCGCAGCCAATGCGCCGACTGCCGATCTGCCCATTGGCGTCATCGCCGCTGCTCTTCGCGACGATTCGACGATAGAGTGGAAGGCGGCGGCTTCCCGAGCCGCCACTGCCGATTTATCCGCATGGCTCACGACCACAGCACCCGCCTCGTTCAAGCTCGACGCTATCAACGCCAGCACCGACATCGCGTTGCTCGACAAATTGCATCTGCAATGGCGTGATCACGACAAGCGCCTCGGCAAAGCCTGCCACGACCGTGTGCTCAATCTGCAATCACGCGACAAAGCGGCACAAGAAGCCGACGTGTTGCTCGCGCAATTGCAAAGCTGGTCGGAGGCCGATGAAGTGCCGTTGACCAAGCTGGTCGAAACGCAGCGCGCCTGGGGCAAGCTCACCATTGATGCTGATCGCAAAGCAAAGTTTGAAAATCTGCTCATCGACCTGCAACGCAAAATGCAGAACGAATCGATCGCACGCCGCATGCACGAAGCGTTGGCCATGCAAGTCGCCGGGTTGTCGCTCAAGAGCAAAAAAGCCGCCGAGTTTTCGAATGAAGAATTGAACGCATTGGCGCACGATGCCACCGTCGCCCAAAGCTCGCCCGCGCTCGACGCAGGACTGGCGCAACAACTGCAACAAGTCCACGGCGTGATCGCTGCCGAACAGCAATTGCGTGAACGCAATGCGACCGGCGAAGCGCTGTTTGCTTCGATGCCAACACCACCGCCACGCCCACCGCGTCAGGAGCGTGTTGCGCAGCCCAAGAAGCCGCGCGAGCCTAAGGCCGAAGCGGTTGCTACTGCGCCGGATACTTGTGCTGCAGCGACCGAAATCGCCGTTGCTGAATCAGCAGCAATGCAAACAGAAGTCACTAGCGCTGCCGTTGCTGAGGAAGTAGAAAGTTTTTCCCCAGAAGCAACTAGTTCAGCCCCGGACGCGACAGCTGGTCCTGCCCCCTCTCCCCTCGCGGGAGAGGGTTGGGGTGAGGGGGAAGCTACCGAAACAAAACCAACGACAAGCGACGAGCCAACTCAGGCAAATGCAATCGTTGAGTCCGCCTCAGAAGCGGCAGTCACACACGTTGAGCAATCTGCCGAACCAGCAGCCACCGAAGCCGCAACCGCCGCTGCCCAAACTCAAGCCGCTGATGTCGCTAACGCGTACGCCAAAGCCCACGCCGACTACGAAACCGCGCACGCCGAGTGGAAAGCCAAATGCGTTGCATGGCTCGCAACCGTTGATGCCACCACACGCGAGCATTTCGAGCGCCGCCTGCAAGCGCTAGACAAGCCCGCAGCCGCGCCAAAGCCTGAGCGCGCTGTCGTGCCGCGCGCTGAGGACGCTGACCTCGCTAGCGCCAACGAACACCTGAGCAAACTCGCCGAACTGATCGCCGCAGGCGACGTACGCGGTTCGCGCAACGCGGCCACCAAGCTGTATCAACAGTTCACCGCCAAGCGCTTCCCGAAAATGGAAGAGCAACGCCTCAACGAACTCGACGGCGAAGTAAAGCGACTGGAGAGCTGGCTCAAATGGAGCGACGGGCAAGCGCGCGACGGCATCATGGCTCGCGCGGAAGCGCTAAAAGGCTCGCCGCTGCCTCCCGACGAACTTGCGCGCGAAATTCGCACCATTCAAGAAGAATGGAAAGCGCTCGACAAGAAAAACGGTGGCGCGCCGAAGCCCAAATGGGACAAGTTCAACGCCGTCTGTAAAGAGGCTTACGCTCCTGCCAAAGCGCACTTCGACACCCTGCGCAAACAGCGTAACGAGAATGCGTCTGGTCGCGAAAAAATCATCGACGACTTGCATGCGCTCGCTGAAGAAGCCGCCGCACCATTGCCGGAAGGTACGTTACGCGACTGGGTTGACATCGAGAAGCGCAAATCGGCCATGTTCGATCAGTGGAAAAAGGGCGGCGGTGTTGCCAACGCCGCATGGAAAGCACTCGACGAGAAATTCGACGTTGCGCTGAAGAAACTCGACGGCGCACTCGATGCGGCTCGTGAACCCGAAATCGCACGGCGCAAAAAGCTGATTACCGAAGCGGAAGAACTGGCCACCGCCACACCGTCGCGCGAAATCACGGATCGTGCAATTGCCGTCCAGCGCCGCTGGGCCGCAGAGCGGCCACAAGGCTTGCCACACTTGCGTCGCAAGGATGAGCAAAACCTGTGGGACGTGTTCAAAAAGAACACCGACGCGGTGTTCAAAGCGCGCGATTCCGAGCGTGACACGATGAAAGCGCAGTTCTCCGAGGGCATGAAAAATCGTTACGCGCTGCTTGATGAACTCAAAGCATTGATCACGACCGATGACGCCAAAGCCATCGACGCGGGCATTGCCAGCGCCCGCAGCAAATGGCGCGAACCGCCCTTTGTTGATCGCGACAAAGCGATGGACATGGATCGCAAGTTTGACGACGTGCTCGCTAGCGCCAAAAAGCGCGTCACAGTGCTTTCGCGTGGTGGCGTGATAGACGCGATGAAAGCTACGCTGGAAAAAATCCCCGCCACGGAAGCAACCGACAAAACAGCAGCTGCACTGGTGATTGACGCGGAACTGATCGCAGGCATAGATTCGCCGGCAGAGATTGCAGCGGCACGCCGCATGCAGCAGCTACGTTGGTTGTCAGACCGTCGTCAATTGCCGACCGCGCCCGACGCAAAAATGACCGCCATTCGCACGCTGCTCGGCGCGTTCAACGCAACCGGCGCGAAGATTACGTTAGGCGAACGTGAGCGCCTGACGCGTGCGATTGAGGCGGTGGGGGCGGCGTAGTTTTGATCCTTTGAAGCCGAAGTCGTAGGGTGGGCAGCCTCCGCCCACCAATGTCTGGCGTGAGTGCGAAATTTTGGTGGGCACGGGGTGCCCACCCTACAAAAAGTTAGCAACACATTCAATGCTCCTCCTGCCCGGTTCACTCCCCGCTGACCGCGCAACTCTTAAAGCGTTGTGCGTGGGATTCGATGTGCCAGCGAGCATCGCCGCCCGTTTGATAACGTCCGCCGTTGAGCCGTTTTTTGGGTCGTGGAGTGATGCTGAGCGCGAGGCGCTTGGGATGACGGGCGATCTTTGTGATGGTCAGATGTTGGCGGCAATGACTGCCTCCAGCGCGAACAAATACGCAGTCGCAACACCGCTGCACGCAGCGTTGGGATTGACCGACCTGACACCACTTGACCCAGCGTTGATTGCGCTCAGTGAGCACGAGTCGCGGGCATTGTGCGAATCCGCCGATGAGCATTTAAGCATTGACGGCGTTCAGCTTTCGTTTGTCGATACAAGCACCTGGTTAGTAACCTGCGACAACGAAATCAGCGTACTCACCGAGCGGCCCAATGGGTTAATTGGCGAACCGTTGCGCCCCAATCTGCCGCGGGGAAAAGATGCGCGCCTCGTTGAGCGATGGATGAACGAATTGCAGATGCTGCTGTTTGCGCATTCGGTAAATGCGGCGAGGGAGGCGCGGGGATTGCCGCCGATCAACGTGGTTTGGTTATGGGGGTTTGGTTCTTACCCCATTACGCACGAGCCTACCGTTTTGCACCCTCTCCCGCTTGCGGGAGAGGGTCGGGGTGAGGGTGGCGGTGGTTCGACCGAAGCTCGTGGGGACGCGCAACTCCTCACCCTCACCCCTAGCCCCTCTCCCGCACGCGGGAGGGGGAAACAAGTACCGTTTGATTTCGTGACCGCCCTCCGCAACGGCAACGTCTCCGCTTGGCAAAACGCATGGCAATCGCGCTCATCCGAAATTCTGTCAGCCGACTCAATCATGCTCGGTGACAGCCGCCCTCGCCTGCGCCTCACGACGCGCAAACCTTCCGCAGTGTCTCGTCTAATTTCGACCTTTCAACACAAACCAACGCTAGAAGAAGTGCTGACAACGCTCCAACAGCACATATGAACACTGGTAGTCCTGCGCTGCATCGCCGCCCGTTCGACCCCGCTGTTTCGAAGCAACTCGAAGCCAGCGGCATCTCGCCGCTGTTCTCGCGTCTATACGCCGCACGCGGCATTGCGAACGTGTCAGACATCGAATGGAAGCTCTCGCAACTGCCTTCACCCGCTGGCCTAAAGGGTATTGACGCCGTATGCGAGCGGCTGATTCAGGCGATCTCGCTGCGGCAAAAAATGTTGATCGTGGCCGACTACGATGCTGATGGCGCGACCGCGTGCGCCGTGGGTCTTCGCGGCCTGCGCATGATGGGCGCGGAGGTGAGCTACATCGTGCCCAATCGCTTTGAATTTGGCTACGGCTTAACGCCAGAAATCGTGGCTTTGGCCGCACATGAAGCACCGAGCGTGATCGTCACCGTTGACAACGGCATTGCCAGCGTTGAAGGCGTTGCCGCCGCGCGCGCTTTGGGCATTGATGTGGTCGTCACCGACCATCATCTACCGGGCGCAACGCTACCGGACACGCCCACCATTGTGAACCCCAATCAAGTGGGTTGCACCTTCCCAAGCAAAGCGATTGCCGGTGTCGGCGTGATGTTCTACGTGCTGCTGGCGCTACGTGCAAAGCTGCGTGAACGCGGCGTGTTCACTGCGATGACGCAGCCCGATTTGAATCGCCTGCTTGACCTCGTCGCACTTGGCACCGTCGCTGACGTGGTGCCGCTAGATGCGGTCAATCGTCGACTGGTCGAAGCGGGCCTGCGTCGTATGCGCGATGGGCTGGCCAACGTGGGCATCGCGGCGCTGTTCACGGTCGCCAAGCGTGACGTGAAAAAAGCCACGGCATACGACCTCGGTTTCATGCTCGGGCCGCGCGTGAATGCGGCGGGGCGATTGGACGACATCTCGCTCGGCATCGAATGCCTGACCACCGATGATCCCGTTCGCGCCGCCGAAATTGCCGACGAACTTGATCGCCTGAATCGCGAGCGTAAAGGTATCGAATCCGGCATGCGCGAGGAGGCCGGTCAGCTGATCACGGGCACATTTACCGCGGAACAAAAGAGCATCGTTGTGACTGATCCGACCTGGCATCAAGGCGTCGTCGGCATTGTGGCGGGTCGGCTGCGCGAGGCGCATCATCGTCCAACCATCGTGTTCGCTCCCGGTGATGAGGGTGAACTCAAAGGATCGGGCCGTTCCATCCCCGGTTTTCATCTGCGCGATGCGCTCGATCTCGTGTCAAAACGCGGGCCGCATTTGATGCGAAAATTTGGCGGTCACGCGATGGCCGCAGGGCTCACGATTGCTGAAGAACATTTTGCCGCGTTTGCACATAGTTTTGAGCAAATCGCAAGCGAACTATTGATGCCAGACCAACTGGAGCAACGCGTAGAAAGCGACGGCTCATTTGCGCTTGACGAATTCGATTTCGCCACCGCGCACGCGCTCTACCAGCATGTGTGGGGACAAGCATTTCCAGCGCCGCTATTTGACGACGAATTCACGGTGATGGATTCGCGCATCGTGGGCCTAAAACACACCAAGATGCGGCTTAAGCGCGAGGGACGTACCTTCGATGCCATTCGCTTCGGCTGCGCCGAGCCACCGCCGCAACCGATGCGTGCTGCGTATCGGGTTTCGCTGTCGGAATATCAAGGCGTGCAGCGGCTGGAGCTGATCGTCGAGCACTGGTGGCCTGTTGGTTAGCTGCGCCCTGTAGGAGCGGGACTGCGCGACCCATGGTGTGCTCGCCGCCTTAAGCTGCGGGCAGAGCTTACGCTGACGTGGCATGATTTTCATCGCTGCCCGTACACACCCGACCGAGTGGCCGCCATCCGGGGGCACACCCTATAGGACGTACGCATCGTTTGCGGTAAGGTGCGTGTCAGTTCATTCGAAATGAAACCAACCCCATGCTCACTGCCCCAGCTCAGGATCGACGCACTTTTCTTAAAGCCGCGTCGATTGCGGGCGGTGCCGTCATCGGCGCGGCACCGATGATGAGCGTCGCCAAAGCGCCTACCGTGTTTCGCATGCAATCCACCTGGTCGCCAAAGGATATTTTTCACGAGTACGCGCACGATTTCGCCAAAAAAGTGAATGACACGGTCGGCGGTCGCCTGAAGATCGAAGTACTGCCGGCCGGTGCCGTGGTCAAAGCGTTTGACCTGATTGATGCGGTGTCAAAGGGTGTGCTCGACGGCGGTCACGGCGTCACCGCGTACTGGTATGGCAAAAATTCCGCCATTGCGCTGTGGGGCTCGGGCCCTGCGTTTGGTATGGACGCCAATATGGTGCTGGCGTGGCACGAATACGGGGGCGGCAAGGCGCTGCTCGCCGAAATTTATGCAAGCCTTAACCTGGATGTGGTGTCGTACATGTACGGCCCAATGCCCACGCAGCCTCTGGGCTGGTTTAAAAAACCGATCGCAGGCATCGAGGATTTGAAAGGGCTACGCTTTCGGACTGTTGGCCTGTCCATCGAGTTATTTACGGCGCTGGGCGCGGCTGTAAAGTCAATTCCCGCTGGCGAAAGTGTGGCCGCGATGGATCGCGGACTGCTTGACGCCGCCGAGTTCAATAACGCTTCTTCTGATCGAGCCATTGGCTTCCCGGATGTATCAAAAGTTTGCATGCTGCAATCTTTCCACCAGTGCTCGGAACAATTCGAAATTATCTTCAACAAGGCCAAGTTCAACGCGCTGCCGCAGGAGCTTAAATCCCTGATCACGGTGGCAGTGCAAGCGGCCTCTGCAGAGATGAGCTGGAAGGCCATTGATCGCTATTCGCAGGACTACATCGAACTGCAAAAAAGCGGCATTAAATTTTACAAAACACCGGACGCGATTTTGCAGGCGCAGCTCAAGGCTTGGGACCAAATTACGAGCAAGAAATCAGCCGAAAACCCGCAGTTCAAAAAAGTGCTCGACTCCATGGAAAAATTCGCAACCCGCGCTTGCCGCTGGCAGAACGACACCAGTATTGACTACAAAATGGCGTTTCAGCACGCTAGCGGGAAAAAGACATAGCGATGGCGCGCTGGAGCGGCGAAACGGAAATCTGCGATCGGTCGACGTACCACAATTGCCGAGCTTACAAAGACCGTCACGCTCGCAACCTCAAACGATAAAATATTTAACAACTTTACGTCGAACTCCCCGTTCTAACGGGCCTACAACCAATTAATGTCGAATGTCGACTTAAGCAATAAATGCGCGGCACGCCCCTTTAGAACAGCGCTTCCAGCTAAAAGTTGACTCCTAAAATACCGCACCAAACGGATTTAAACGCATCCCGCGTTTGAGGTGTTTCCACGGTAAATCTGCCGGGTCAGCCGCCATCGGGCCGGGCGCTTTCGCGACCAGAATTTTCTCGGCAATCGGGGTGAAATCGGCGCGAAAATGCACTGAGCTTTTGTTAACCAGAATGGCCTGCTCAGTCGGCTCGATGCCGACGTAGCGATACATTGCTTGGTCCGCAAGTTGTGTTTTATAACTTGCAACGACGAGGCGAACACCTTGATAGCGCAAGCACGCCGACGGTCCCAGCCGCATTTTCATGCCGCGATAAAACGGGCCAGTAGCGGCGAAGTTGCCGTCGGCTAAAGCCTCGACGATCCACGGCAATTGCAGCGGTGAATCGTCGGCGATTCGGCTCTTGCCGCCCAATGCAAAATTGAGCGTTTTGCCAATGCCGATTTCATGTGCGGCTTTGGCTGCCGCAGCGTCAACGATCAAGCCGGTTGCCGCGCGCTCAGCGCGACATTCGAGCAACGCGCGCACCATGCCCATGGTGTCACTGTCGCCGCCCGCGCCGGGGTTGTCCTGAGTATCAGCAATCACGACCGGCTTGCGGGCAGTCTTGGCGATCCGCTGCGCCTCACGCACCGCTTCAATTGCCGACAAGACCCGCGCGTCCCATTCGCCTTCCGCCGCGAGTACGCGCCGCTCCAGCTTTTCTGCCGCCGCGTTCGCTGACGCCTGGTTCACGCCGTACGCCCACACCACGGGCGCGCAGCCCTCAAAATCGGCAGCTGGAAACCCGGGCGTGAATGACGCGCTGATCACGTCTTTCGACTCCATTTGACCGACGCGTTGATAAATGTCGTTGCCCGGAAATAAATCGGTGCACTGCGAGGTAATCGGGATCAGATACGGCAACACACTCGACGCGAGGACTGGCGCGTCCATGCCGCCAATACGCTGCTTTAGATAAAACGCCGCCCGTGCGCCGGTTTCGGCCATGTCGATATGCGGATAGGTGCGATACGCAACCAGCATTTCGGCATGCTTAAACATTGCTGGCGTGGTGTTGGAGTGCAGATCAAGACTCACCGCAACGGGCATCATCGGGCCAACGATGGCTCGCACTCGCCGCAGCAGTTCACCTTCACCATCGGGATGCGAATCGGTGACCATCGCACCGTGCAGATCAAGGTAGACCATGTCGGCATTGGCGCTACGAATACCTTCGCAGATCGCGCCCGCAATGCGCTCAAACGCGTCATCGGTCACCTGCGCGCTCGGGCTCGCAGCAGCCCAAGCTGTGGGGATCAGCGTATGCGCCGAGCCCATCTCCTTCATGAACCCCGAAATCGGAATATTTTGGTTCTGAAATCGCTCGAAAATTTCTTCACCTATCGATACCGGCGGCCAGCCACCGCCCTGCACGAATCGCTCATAGGTGGCGCGTGAAGGCGCGAAGGTGTTGGTCTCGTGTTGAAAGCCGCCGATTGCGATGCGCATGGTCGTCGATGCCTTATGTGCGTTGTCATTGTGTTCATGACAAATGTAGAACAAATGCGCCGTAAACGTTGCGCTGCATGTCGAATAAACTCAGGCATTGTGGCAAACACGTCGCCACCAAAATCGATCTGGAGAACCGTATGCTGACCGACGCGCTGCTCGCCTATGTTCATCACATCGCGGCATTCGCGCTGGTCGCTATTTTGTTTGTAGAAATGGCGCTGTGCAAACCCGGTATGTCGCCCGCGCAGGTGCGCACGTTAACGCGCTACGATGGCATGTATGGCGTGTTTGCAGTGCTGCTGCTGGTGGTGGGCATGATGCGCGTTTTCTGGGGCGTCAAGGGCGCGCAGTTTTACGCGCACAACCCGGCGTTTCATGCCAAGGTCGGTTTGTTTATCGTGATCGGCTTGCTGTCGGTGCCGCCGACGCTGCGTTACTTTCGCTGGCGGGCAGCCCTCAAGGCGGACGAGCAGTTCACGCCAGACGCCGATGAGATCAAGGTAGCCCGGCGCTTCATTCACTTGCAGGCCGGTTTGATCGTGTTCTTACCGCTGCTAGCCGTGCTGATGGGGCGCGGCGTTGGCATGCGCGTTTAACGTCTTAACGCCAATGTCCGGGCACCCAGTAATGACCGCGATAGTCGCGGTGCCAGTAGCCGGGATTCCACGACGAGTACCCGCGTAGCGGCTGCGTCCAGTGGCCGCGATTCCAGTAATACCCGCGCCCGGTCCAGCTGTAGTAACCGCCGATCCAGACGTAGCCGGGGCCTGGGGACGCGAGCACGGCTTCGCTGTAGACAGCCGGTGGCGCGCGGTCCACATACAACACGGGGCCAGGAACGTGGGTAGCAATGACGCAGCCTGCAACCATGATGGCTGCGGCGACGCTCAACAGCGCAGATGAAAATGGCAATGTTTTGCGCATCGGGTGCTCCTTACATGGGCGCGGCGGCGAACGCCGAACCGGTTTATTGGCAACGGTGCGGCAGTGCACGCCGTTGACGCCGTGGCAATGGCGTTACAAAAATTTACAGTGCTTAATGCGAGCCTGCCTTGCGCCAGTTCAACGTTGCCGAGACTGCAAATGCTGCATGGGACGAGCGTGCGCCGCTGACGCGATAGCAGGCAACCACGAGGGTTGCCAGCAGCGCGGCGGCGATGAAATTGTGCGCGGTTGCCAGCGCAATGGGCTGACTGAATAAAACCGTGCTGATGCCCACCACGATCTGTGCAACCAGCGCGACCTTGATCCACATCGCCTGCCGCTTCAGCGCCGCATGCGCACGCATCAGCGTGAGCGCCGCGGCGACCACGATACAGGTGGTAATCAGCGCGCCGATCCGATGCGCCCAATGAATCGCGCGCAGGGCGTCGATGGACAAAAAACCGCCGTCGGCTTTACGTCCCAGCTCGCGCACGAAGGTGAATCCTTCGCGCCAATCAACGCTCGGCGACATTGTGCCGCCACAGCCCGGAAAGTCCGCACAGGCAAGCACTGCGTAGTTCGTGCTCACCCAGCCCCCGAGAAAAATCTGCCCGAGCAACACCAACACGGCAAGCCACACCAGCGCCCTCGCGCGCCCGGAAACGGCGACGGTCATTGCTCGCGAATCGCCCGCCCGCTCGCGCTCACGCATCCAGAACCAGATCAGCAGCGCGAACAACAACATGCCGCCCATCAGGTGCGTCGTCACCACAATCGGCATCAGCTTCAACGTCACCGTCCATTTGCCAAAAAGTCCCTGCAAGCTCACTACGATCAAAAGCAGTAGCGGCCAGCCGACGCCGACACCGGCGTCAATAAAGCCGCCACGATTTGCTGCACCGCGCTGCGCGACACGAGCGACCACTGAGCGCCCCAACATCACGAGAATGAGTCCGCCAATAAACGACGCCAGATAGCGATGCAGCATTTCGATCCATGCCTTGCTATGGTTGACCGCACCCTCGGGCCCGCCCTGTTCGATGATGGCGTTGTTGATCTGGGCGGTGGCCTGAACCGGCAGCAGTTGCCCGTAACAGCCCGGCCAATCGGGACAGCCCAAACCGCTGTCGGTCAGCCGCACAAAAGCACCGAAGGCAATCAGGTCGAGCGTCAAAAATGCTGCGATGGCCGCCAGTCGCTGCCACGACAGTTGTCGCCCCATCCAGAGAGCGAGCAGCAGCATCGCCACCCAGGCGGTGGCGTTGATAGTCGAAAGAGAAAACTGCCAGAAAATCGGCGCTGGAGTAACAGGCATAGGGCGTCGCGACGCGAAGTCACGGATAAGCTTTACAACCCCTCCATTTTAGGGGATGCGACGGTTCATTGTCTGGGAGGCGTAAAAGGCTCGCTTCGCCGCGTACATCGCGTCATCGGCCAGCCGCAGCGCGCGCTCAAGCTCGCCCGCCTTGTCGCACACCGCCGAGCCCATCGCCAAAGACAGTCGCGGCCCTTGATAGAACTGATTATTCATTTCGATGACCATCCGTAACTCTTCTTTTAGCGCTGCCATTTCTAGCTCGCCGTAACGCGGCAACAGGCAGGCGAATTCATCCCCGCCGATGCGCGCTGCGAAGAGTGTGTTCCAGCAGTCGAGTAATTGCTCGGTGAAAGATCGATTCATCCGAGATTTTCCATTATTCTATTTCCATATCAACAATGCAAGAATAAGCGCATCTCAACAGGTGGAGATGTGTGATGTCGCGACCCTTCAAAGGCTTGGACTCTGTGGCGGCGGCCATGGGGGTGGTGGCCACCGCAAAGAGCGTCGAGCAGCTTCGGCCTGGATCTCCCCCGTTTCAACGGAGCGTTTGAGGCTAGAGAAACTCTAACCGATTACAACGATACCATCACCTCCAAAGCAGTGTTATCCACGGGGCTTGGCGGTGGACAAGTTACCGCGCCCTCGTGAGCGCATTGGGGAACTTGTCCACGGCCTGGCCCGGTGGGTAACCCGTCATAGTGGCAGTGGGTTTTTTCAACTTCGGGTTTCTGACTTTTTCTCGCGTTGGCTTCGA
>JAYVNO010000215.1:0-3578 GCA_043758415.1 Burkholderiales bacterium | reverse complement strand
GTGCTCGCAATCCTCACGTACCAGAGCGTACGCTGCGGTTGCTGCGCTCCGGGCTCCTAACACTGCATCCCCAAAAATGAATTATTAGAGGTGCCCTTTGGATCTTCGTTTCAGCCAACAGCTTTATGTTGACAGCGCATGTGAATAGGGGCATAGAGCTGATTTAGCAGTACAGTCGACATAGTCCATAAATTGGCAGTTAGCCCATAACTGATGACGCTTTCATGGAAAAGCTGATTGGCGCAAAGCCATGCTCGCTGCCATACTTTGCCGTCCATTGACGCGCCGTAGCCTGCTGCGATCCGCACGGCGTTAGCGGTAACATAATTTCTGTGTCTATTCGGCCTGCCCAACTCTTTTCGCCCACGCAAGTAAAAACAACGCCGCGCGCCGCCCGTCGCGGGACGGGTGACACAACGCTTCGCGATGTGGCCAGACTCGCCGGTGTTTCGGCGATCACCGTATCGCGTGCGCTCAAGACGCCTTCCGTCGTCGCGCCGGAAACACTGACCCGTATTCAGGATGCTGTGTCGCGCACCGGCTATGTACCCAACTTGATCGCCGGTGGCCTTGCGTCCAATCGCAGTGGTCTGGTGGCGGCGCTGGTGCCGACCATCGCGGGCTCCGTGTTTCTCGACACCGTACAGGCGTTAACCGACGCCTTTGACGAGGCGGGTTTTCAGCTCATGCTGGGGCAGAGCGGCTACACCGGGATTCGCGAAGATGCGCTGATTAACGCAATCGTTGGCCGACGCCCCGACGGCATCGTGCTGACCGGCATCATGCATTCGCTGGACGGCCGCCGCCGACTGCTTGCGGCGGGTATTCCAGTGGTGGAAACGTGGGATCTGACGCCGACGCCGATTGACATGCTGGTTGGCTTTTCCCATGAAAAGGTGGGCGGGGAAGTCGCGGATTTCCTGTTTGCCAAAGGCTATCGCAATCCTGCCATTGTTTACGCCGAGGATTACCGCGCGGGGCTGCGGCGCTCCGCGTTCGCAGCGCGCATGCGCTCGCTGGGCATCGCCCACGTGCCTGCCCGCATCGTGCCCGCTCCCACCACGTTGCGGCACGGACGCGAAGGCTTCTCAGATTTGTTAGCTGAGAATGCGGAAAAAGGCGCGAAGATTGATGTCGTGTTTTGCAGCTCCGACGTGCTGGCACACGGTGTCATAACCGAGGCGCAGGCGAGAGGTCTGACGGTGCCAAACGATATCGCAGTCATGGGCTTTGGCGATCTGGCGTTTGCCTCGTTTATTCATCCGGCCCTGACCACCGTTCACATCAATGGCATGGCTATTGGCTACCAGGCGGCGCGGTTCATCATTGATCGTATCGAAGGCACCGACATCGGCGAGCGCGTTCGCGACATCGGCTTCGCAATCGTTGAACGCGATAGCGTCTAAGCGCCCTTTCGGTTGCGCTGCGGCCTTGGCCGCGATTGACATGTGGCCATGAGAAATTGCGGTTTCGTTCGACGCTAAAAGCAGCACTATGCTGTGTTTCTGGCACTTGACACGATTCGCAATCGATTCTAAAAAGGTGATGGTAGCGCTACCATTTCAGTTTATGAATCCGATTGACCTATGACTCATCGCAAAAAGCCCGAGGAACTCCGTAGCCACCGCTGGTATGGCGTTAAAGATCTGCGCTCTTTTGGTCACCGCTCGCGCACCGCGCAAATGGGTTATCACCAAAGCGATTACGCAGGCAAACCGGTCATCGCAATCATCAACACCTGGAGCGACATCAATCCCTGCCACAGCCACTTCAAGGCGCGCGTCGAAGAGGTGAAGCGCGGCATCTGGCAAGCCGGTGGCTTTCCGGTCGAAATGCCCGCCATGTCGCTCTCGGAGCCGTTCCAGAAACCGACCACGATGCTCTATCGCAATTTGCTGGCGATGGAGACAGAAGAGCTGCTCAGGTCCTATCCCGCCGATGGCTGCGTGCTCATGGGCGGTTGCGACAAGACCACGCCCGCGCTGGTGATGGGCGCGCTGGCGATGAACCTGCCCACGATCTTCATGCCGGCGGGCCCGATGCTGCGAGGAGACTACAAAGGCGGCACCATCGGCTCGGGCTCTGACACCTGGAAATACTGGGCCGAGCTGCGTGCTGGCAACATCACCGAAGACGACTGGCAGGAAGTCGAAGACGGCATCGCCCGCTCGCCCGGTCATTGCATGACGATGGGCACCGCGTCCACCATGACCAGCGCCGTCGAGGTACTCGGCCTCACGCTGCCCGGCGCGGCCTCGATCCCGGCACCCGATTCGCGTCATGCGCAGATGGCCACACTTACCGGTAAGCGCATCGTGGACATGGTGTGGGAAGACCTGAAGCCGCTCGACCTGTTGACCGAAGGCTCGTTCACCAATGCGGTAACTGTCGTGCTCGCACTCGGCGGTTCGACCAACTCTGTAGTGCATCTCATCGCAATGGCGCGACGCGCCAGTATCCCGCTTACGCTGGATCGCTTCGATGAACTGGCCCGCAGAACGCCGGTCATCGCCAACCTGCGTCCGAGCGGCCAGTACCTCATGGAAGACTTTTATTACGCGGGTGGTCTGCGTGCATTCCTCGGCCAGCTGGGTAGCGCGATTGACGGCAAACAACGCACCGTGAACGGCAAGACCATTGCCGAAAATATCGAAGGTGCCAAGGTCTACAACGACGACGTGATTCGCCCGGTCAACAAGCCGTTGGTCGAGAGCGATGGCCTTGCCGTCCTGTACGGCAACATCGCGCCAAAAGGTGCCGTCATCAAGCCCGCCGCGATGGAGCAGCACTTGCGCAAACACACAGGGCGTGCCGTGGTATTCAAGGACTACAACGACATGTCGGCGCGCATTGATTCACCCGACCTTGACGTTGATAAAGACAGCGTGATCGTGTTGCAAAGTGCCGGCCCTCAAGGTGCGCCGGGGATGCCAGAGTGGGGTCAATTGCCGATCCCACAAAAACTACTGAGAGCGGGCGTGCGCGACATGCTACGTATCTCGGACGCCCGCATGAGCGGCACCAGCTACGGCGCTTGCGTGCTGCACGTCACGCCCGAGTCGCACGTCGGCGGTCCGCTGGCGCTGGTCAAAGATGGCGACATGATTTCTATCGACATTGATGCGCGCGGCATCAACATGATGGTCAGTGCTGAAGAAATTGCGAAACGCAAAGCCGCGTGGGTCAAGCCGATTCCAAAATTCACGCGCGGTTACGGCGCGCTTTACCTCAAGCACATTCAGCAGGCGGATACCGGCTGCGACTTCGACTTTTTGGAGCTAGGATATCGCGAAGGCCCTGAGCCGCCAGTGGCTTCGGGCGAACCGGAAATTCACTAAAACTCTGGCGGCCTTGGTGAAGCGTACCCACGCTTGCACGGATAAATCCGCGAATACGCGCGGCAGCATACGGCGCACCTGAAGGCCACGGTCGGCGCACGGGCTCCTACCGATATCACCTCGCCAAGCGGTCTGCGGACGGACGTGTCTAGCGTCGTCATCATCATCGTCTGTGGCCCGGTTGCGAGCGCGATGTGATCAACTACACATGAGAGCACGCCATCAGATTTATCGAGTTCG
>JAYVNO010000214.1:0-3580 GCA_043758415.1 Burkholderiales bacterium | reverse complement strand
ATCTGTAACTCCTGCTTGCCAGACCGTCATCGGTCCAGCGTGAGGCCCAGAGTTTCCACTTATTCCACTGTTCAGTTTTGCGAAGCCACTTCTATCTTGCGCGAAGCACAAAAAAATGCCCCGCCTGTGCCGAAACGATTAAGGTCGAAGCCGTCGTTTGTCGCTTTTGCGGCCATAAATTTAACAGCTAGCTTGGTAGGCCGTAGGTCGGAACGTTTGCGGTTCCGACTTGTGCCATCGCCGAAGGCATATCAACAACATCGCACCGCCGAACGCTGCTCATCGTGGCAACATATTTGCAACATGTGTAGCGTAGCGTTACACTACATGCATGGCCATCAAGTCATTTGCCCACAAAGGCCTGGAAGCTTTCTTTCTGAAAGGATCGAAAGCGGGTATTCAGCCGCATCACGCTGACAGGCTGAGTCGTCAGCTCGCGCAACTTGGGCGTTCGATCCACGCGTCCGACATGAACATTCCGGACTGGAAACTGCATGCGCTCAGCGGCAAGCTGACGGATCATTATTCGGTATGGGTCAACGGCAACTACCGCATGACATTCAAATTTGATGGAACTGACGCGATCTTGGTTGATTACCAGGACTACCATTAGCGGCGCAGAAGAAAGGCTTACCCCATCGTGAAGACGCAAAACAATCCTCCGCACCCCGGTGTCACGCTGCGTGAAGACGTGCTGCCCGCGCTCGGGCTATCGGTGACCGATGCTGCCGCGCAATTGGGCGTGACGCGTACGGCGTTGTCACGCGTGTTAAACGAGCATGCAGCGATTTCGCCCGAGATGGCGCGGCGCATCGAAGCATGGCTCGGCGCTGATCGCGGTGGTCGCGCTGAAATCTGGCTTGGCATGCAGTTGGACTATGACCTTTGGCATGCGCGTAAACGTCCAGCGCCAAAGGTGAAGCGTGCGCCTGCGGCAATTGCGTTTGCGTAACCTGCGTCGATGTGAGCGCTCCCGGCTCCGCCGCACGTGATTTATCCTCACGCATTTGCGCACTTGCATAAACGGCAGGAGGCCCTCATGATTAAACGTATTCTCGCGGTGGCGGTATTCACGCTCGGCGCAACGTTCGCGCACGCGCAGCAATGGCCGACCAAGCCTGTCCGCCTTGTGGTGCCGTTTGCGCCGGGTGGCACTAGCGAAATCGTTGCGCGCGCGGTGGCGCAGGAGTTGTCGACGGCGCTTGGGCAAACGGTGTTTGTGGAGAACAAGCCGGGCGGTGCGGGTGTGATTGCGATGCAGGAAGTGTCTAAGGCGGAGCCCGATGGCCATACGCTGATCCTCGGTCACGTGGGCACGCTCGCGGTGAACCCGTATGCGATGCCTAAGCATCCGTACGACGTGAATAAAGAATTCGCGCCGGTGATTTTGTTGGCGCGGGTGCCGAACATTTTGGCGGTTGCGCCCGATGTGCCCGCGAAGACGTTGCAGGAGCTGGTGGCGCTCGCGAAGGCGAAGCCCGACACGTTGACCTACGGCTCGGCGGGCAACGGTTCGTCCGGCCATCTGGCGATGGAATATTTCATGGCCGAGAGCGGCATCAAAATGATTCATGTGCCGTACAAAGGCACCGGCCCGATGTTGCAGGACATTTTGGGCGGTCGCGTGTCGGCCACGTTCACCGGCGCGCCTGCGCTTAAGGGCCAGATTGACGCGGGCAAGTTGCGCGCATTAGCAGTCGGCTCGCAGGATCGCATGACCGCGCTGCCGAATCTGCCGACCGTGTCCGAGAGCGGCTACAAAGACTTTGAAACGTCGCAGTGGTACGGCATTTTGGTGCCCGCGAAAACGCCGAAAGCGATCATCGACAAGATCGCAGCGGCCACCGACGCCGCACTAAAAAGTAGCGGCATCACGTTGCGATTTGCTAAGGATGACGCTCGTGCAGGTGGCGGCACGCCGGAGCAATTCACCGCGTTCATCAAAAAAGAACAGGTGACGTGGAAGCGCATTATTGAGCGGACGGGGCTGAAGATCGACTGATACGTTGACATCACCCGCGCGGTGGCCCACGACTCAACCCGTCATTGCGTCCAGCACCGGTTGGCGATGATCGTCGTATTGACCTTGATACGGCAGCGCGCGCCTAAACAACTGCGGGTCGTTAACGTTTAACAGCGTTGCGTCGGAAAGTACACGTCGCCATGATTTGCCGCCCACTTGACCGGTGAACAGACCGAGCATGTGACGGGCTACATCGCGAACTCGCGTGGGGTGGGCTTGGTTCTTTGTGACGGCGATTTCGCGTTCTGTGTACGCGAGCATGTGCCCGACGATTTCTTCGCGGGTGGGCAGCGGCGTGTTGAAGATCGCGCTTTGTGCTTGCGCGAGGACGTAGCTGTCGTGATAGGCGGTGCGACCAAGCATGATGCCGTCGAATCGCGACAGGCTGTGTTCTTGTAGGAGCGGCTGTGCCGCGACCAGCGTTGATTGTTGAGAAGCGTCGGGTCGCGGCCGAGCCTCTCCTACAAGACCTTCGAGCAGTTCGACGGATTGCTGAACGCTGGTGATACCGCCATTGAGCACAAACGTCAGCGCCGGAAAATCCTCTCGCAGCTTCGCCACTACGTCGTATCGTAGTGGCGGAATTTCGCGATTGGCTTTCGGGCTCAGGCCCTTGAGCACCGCGTTTCTCGCATGTACGACGAACACGTTGCAACCAGCATCGGCGACGGTGCCGACGAAGTCGCGTACGAAGTCGTAGCTCTGGTTGTAGTCGAGCCCGATGCGATGCTTCACCGTTACCGGCACACTCGGGGGAACAACATCCACCATCGCTTTCACGCAATCGGCGACCAGCGTCGGCTCGGCCATCAAGCACGCGCCGAACGCACCGCGTTGCACGCGCTCACTCGGACAGCCGCAGTTGAGATTGATCTCGTCGTAGCCCCAGTCGACACCGATTTTCGCGGCACGCGCAAGGTCGTCGCGTTCGCTGCCGCCGAGTTGCAGCGCGACAGGATGTTCGACGTCCGAGAAGCGCAGGTGACGCCGATGTTGCTCCTCGCCACCAAAAATAAGCGGGCCGGTGGTGACCATCTCGGTGTATAGCCGCGCGCCTGGCGCGAGCAGTCGAAACAGCACGCGGCAATGACGATCAGACCAATCCATCATCGGGGCAGTGCAAAGACGCCAAGGGTTTGGCGTGGGTGGGAGCGCGTCAATCATGACACCATTTTCGCAGGAGCGACTACATTGACAAGCCTGCTACAGTCAAGAAGACGTGGCGGGCGCGATCAGACGTCACAGTTAAGAGGGAAACCATGAATTTCACACTATCCGAACCGCAGGCGTTCTGGCGCGGGCGTGTCGTCGCCTTTATGAATGAGCACGTTTACCCGGCGGTGCCAACGTATCACGCGCAGATGAAAGGTTTTGGCGAAAACCGATGGCAGGTCGTGCCCATCGTGGAGGAGTTAAAGGCCAAAGCAAAAGCTGAGGGCTTGTGGAATCTCTTCTTGCCGAAAGACTCTTTGCCCGAGGACAGTCCGTATCGCGGCGCTGGCTTGACCAATCTTGAATACGCGGTGTGCGCCGAGAAAATGGGCAAAGTCGGTTTCG
>JAYVNO010000213.1:0-29637 GCA_043758415.1 Burkholderiales bacterium | reverse complement strand
GGCTCTGCCGCGACCAGCGTGAACGCTAGGCGGTCGCGGCAGAGCCGCTCCTACAGGTGTTCTCTAGTTGAGTGGATGCTGCATCAGAATCGTATCATCGCGCTCGAAGCCGGTTGAGATCAGCGCGATGGGCACACCAGTCAACGCTTCAACGCGCTTAAGATAACTCTGCGCGCTCATCGGCAACTGCTCAAATTTGCGGATACCGAAAGTGGTCTCTTTCCAGCCGGGCAGGGTCTCGTAAATCGGCTTGCAATCGGCCACCGCTGCGGCACCGTAAGGCAGGCGATCAATGACTTCGCCGCGGAAATCGTAGGCGGTGCAAATCTTGATTTCGTCCATGCCGTCGAGCACGTCGAGCTTCATGATCGCCATGCCGTCGACACCGTTGATTTCGAAGCTGCGTTTGAGCGCAGGGACGTCGAGATAGCCGCAACGGCGCGGGCGACCGGTGACGGAGCCGAATTCATTGCCGCGTTTGGCAAGGCCTGCGCCGACGTCGTCGAATAATTCGGTTGGGAACGGACCTGCGCCGACGCGCGTGGTGTACGCCTTGGTGATGCCGAGCACATAGTCGATCATGCGCGCGCCGACGCCCGCGCCGGGGCCCGCAGCCCCCGATACGCAGTTGCTGGAGGTGACGAAGGGATAGGTGCCGTTGTCAACGTCAAGCAGCGTGCCCTGCGCGCCTTCGAAAAGCAGTGGCTTGCCGTGACGGCGTGCTTCGACCAGTGCGTGCGAAACGTCGGACAGCATCGGGGCAATGTCTTCGCCCGCTTTCAGCAGCATCTCGAACGTTTTCTGGAAGTCCACCTCGGGCGCTTGCAGGTAGTTCTTCAAAATGAAGTTGTGATAGTCGAGCACCTCGCGCAGCTTGGCTTCCAGCGTGGGCTCCAAAAGGTCATGCAGGCGAATGGCGCGGCGCGCGACCTTGTCTTCGTACGTCGGGCCGATACCGCGGCCGGTGGTGCCGATTTTGTCTTCACCGCGTTTGGCTTCGCGAGCCTGATCAATCGCGACGTGATACGGCGCAACGACCGGGCAGGCGTGAGCGATTTTCAGGCGTGAACGAACTTCTACACCCGCCGCTTCAAGTTCGGCAATCTCCTTGAGCAAATCGTTCGGCGATACGACGACTCCGTTGCCCAAATAGCAGGTGGTGTGCGGATGCAGAATGCCCGACGGGATGAGCCGCAGCACCGTCTTCTTGCCATTGATGACCAGCGTGTGCCCG
Organism: Burkholderiales bacterium; assembly: GCA_043758415.1. GTDB lineage: Bacteria > Pseudomonadota > Gammaproteobacteria > Burkholderiales > Casimicrobiaceae > Casimicrobium. The sequence goes on along the minus strand of JAYVNO010000213.1, from coordinate 28,403 downwards.
GCGTTGTGACCGCCCTGAAAGCGCACGACGCCGTGTACCTGCTCGGCGAGCCAGTCAACAATTTTTCCCTTACCTTCGTCACCCCATTGGGTGCCGATGACGACGACGTTACGTGGCATGATTTTGCTTCCAGTGGGGGGAGTTCAAAGACGATTCTGTAGGAGCGGCTGTGCCGCGACCCCAAGATAATTTAGCGCATCGGGTCGCGGCAGAGCCGCTCCTACAGCGCGGTCAGGGCTAACGTGTCACCTCCGTCAACGCCCGCAAATCAACAAACGAAAATCCTGTAGCGGGCCGCGCTCGCGCGTTGCCCTGGGTGAACGCCTCTCCCACGCCGTCGTAGCGGCCGCCACGGGCGACGATGTGCGTCGTGCCTTGCAGATACGCGACGAAAACGAGGCCTGTGTGATAGTCGAGTCCCGGCAGATCAGCCAAATCCAGCGAGCACTGCGCGCCTGCTTCGCTGATCGCAACCGCGACGGCGTCAAGCTGATCCAGCGCCGCCGTGATCGTCGCGTTGCGCGGCAGCGCGGCGCGGGCGCGTTGCAGCACCATTTTGGCGGGGCCGAAAAGCGTCGTCAGCGCTTCGAGCGAGCTGCGCGCTTCTATCGGCAGCGATTTAATTTCAGCGAGCGCGCTGGTGCTTTTGGCGGCTAGCGCGGCGTCGGCTTCTTGCGTCGCTTTGGGCGAAAGTTCATAGTGCTGCGCCAGCGCTTTGAACACAGCGACATGACCGCAATCGAGCAACAGCGGTGCAGCACCGGCAGCGCGTGCTGACGAAATCATGAGGTTGACAATTTCTACGTCGCCAGCGACGGTCGCCGACCCGAAAAGCTCCGCGCCGACCTGCGTCAACGCGCGGCTGCTGCCGATGCTGGCGTGGGTGCGCAACACTTCCCCGGCATAGCAGTAGCGTCGTTCCGCCTCACCCTCAGATGAGGCGTGATAAGTCGCGTCGATCCGCGCCACCTGCGGCGTGATGTCTGGGCGCACGCCAAGCAATTTGCCGGAGAGCGGATCGATCAGCTTGAAGGTGTTGTGCTCAAGGTCTTGCCCGGTGCCCGTCAGCAGAGCCTCCAGATGCTCGATCAGCGGCGGATTGACCAGCGCGTAACCGGCAGCGGCAAACGCATCCAGCAGCGCACGACGCGTTTGCTCCATACGGGCAGCCTCGGGCGGCAGCACATCTTCAACGTAATCGGGGAGGACCCATTTGCGCATGGCGCGGGGGAGGCGTCGTTCTGGCTAAGGCCGAACAAACGCGGGAGTTATTGACAACGAATTCTACTTAAGCGGCCTATTCAAGCCTCTCGTAGAACAGTCGGACAGGCTCTGAAGTGAGTACAGCTTTTGCCGAAAACGGCCATTGCATTGGGTGAAACGGCTTGAAACGGCTATACCCGACTATGTGCCTTATGGCTGTTCATGCCCAACATAGATGGGCATCTAACGAAAAAGCTGTGTCGTTATAGCGACCACCCATCTTGCTGATTGACCGGTGACATTGTTGCGCTTCCCGGCGAGACAGCGCTGCACAACACCCGGCTATTTCAACGCGCTCTGTAGTACCCGCGTCCCCGCAATCCGGTCATGCAAAAACTGCCGTGCCGGGTCGCCCAGTGCCCACAGGAAGTTGGCGAACGTGCCAAATAACCACCACGCGCTGCCGCGGGTGCCGATCAGCAGGAACATGGCGAGTCCCAAGGCGGGACCGATCCACGTCGCGAGGTAACGGATGACCGCTTGTTTGAGAACGACCGGGCTGCTGTCAGCGGAGACGAGCTTCAGGTGCCACGTCTTGAATGCCAGCGTGCGGCGTCCGTTGGTCCAGAAATAAATGAAATACGCGCCGATACTCAGGAACAGGTAGGTCTGCTGGAAGATGGCGACGGGACCGGTGAGCACTTGCGGACGACCCGCGCTCGTGGATTCGCCGGAGAGCGAGGCGAAGATGAGGCCGACGATAAACAGGTAGGCGACGAGGAACAGCAGCTCATGCACGAACGCGCCGAAGCGTCGCCAGAGACTGGCGTTGCGCAGGTCGGGGGCGGCGACGGTAACGGTAACGGAGGCGCGTGTGTCTGACATGCTCAGAATGTTATTCCGTTTCTACGTCGTTACGGAATTAAATGGACTCAATTTTTCGACGCAGATTAGCGCAGATTAAACGCTGATGACCGCAGATGTTCTTGATTGTCTGCAATAGAGAATATTCAAAAAATCTGCGGCAATCTGTGTGAAATCCGCGTTAATCTGCGTCAAAAATTAATGCTGTTTTGAAATAGAAGTGGAGTTAGCGGGGACGTTGGCCGGAATTTTGGTAGAAGCGGCGTTGGCTGCTACGGCCGCTTGCCATCCGGGCATCGCGGCCAACGCCGCGCCTGCAGGTGACTGCCTTGCGGCTAGGGCTTCTTCGCTTCGACGGGTGACGCAGGCGCCGGTGTTGATGCCGGCGCGCCCGGAGCCGCGTTTGGCGGCGTCGCCTTCGCTGCTCCCGTAGGCACCGGCTTTGCCTCCGCTGCCTTCTTGCGCAATTCCTCGCGCTTCTCCGGCGGCAAATTGCGGTACTCGTCCCATTTTTGGGGAACGGCGGCGCGTTTTTCTGGCGGCAGCGTTTTCAGTTCGTTGTACTGCTCACGGGCTTTACGACGCTCTTCGGGCGAGAGTTTGGCCCAGCCGACCATGCGATCTTGCAGGTTTTTCTGCTGATCGGGTGTCATCTTCGGGTATTTGGCCGCAACTTCGCGCCATTTGCGTTTGCGCACATCGGCCAATGATTGCCAGTCCGGTTGCAACGGAGCGAGTATCTTTTGCTCGTCCGGCTTCAGATCCTGCCACTTTTGCGCGAACGCAGGCGGGCAAACAAGAAGACCGAGTGAAAAAAACAAAACGGCCACCCGTCTTGCAACTGTGGCGGCCGTTGATGTGCAGGGGAGGTTTCGCTGTGCCGTCACTTCGATCTCAAACAAGTTGCATCACTGATCGTCACGCAGGAAATGCGAAAAACCTTTGTCGAGCAGGGCGTCTACGGGCACGTCATCGGCGAGCAGCATCACGTCTACGTCGGCCGTATCGCGCGCCGTTCTCATCTCGTCCCATTGTTGGTAGCCATACGTCGAAAGCAGCGCCGCGACGATAACACCGGTGCCCCAAAAGCGCCAATCCGTGATGCGACGATCCGTGCCACCCGCCAGTGCAAGCGCCGCGCCGCTGCTGACGGTGATGGAGGCAGTCTGCGCGTCGAGCGATGCAATGGCCGCGCGGCGCGCTTCGGCTAATCGATAAGCGATGCCCGGTTTGATGCTTTGCGCTGATGAGTCGAGGTACGGGCGCAATGCCTTGCCCACGCGATCAAGTTCAAAGTCAGAGAGGAGGGTTTGTTCTTTTTTCATAAGGTGATTCCTTTCTGGCGCAATAGCCCTTGTAGAGCATGTACCGCGCGGGAGCAATGTGTTTTCACGCTTCCCTCCGAGCAGCCCATTGTGGTGGCCGTCTCGGCAGTGTCCATGTCCTCCCAGTAACGCAACAAGAAGGCTTCTCGTTGACGCGGTGGCAGCTTGGCAATGGCCTCTTCAATGGCACCCATCGCCTGCACCTGTTCGAGCGCGGCAAGCGGCTGATCTTTACCGATGGCGCTGTCTTGCGACTCGAGAATTTCCAGCACATCAAAGTCGTCGTCCGCATTGGCGCCGCCGAGGCTCGTGAAATTGGTCACGTACTGATTGCGCGTTTTGGTGCGGCGAAAATGATCGAGGATGGTGTTCTGCAAAATGCGGGTGAACAGCATCGGCAACTCGTTGGCAGGCTTGTCCGAGTAGCTCTCGGTCAGCTTCATCATCGAATCCTGCACGATGTCCATCGCGTTGTCATCGTCGCGGACGGCGTAGGCGGCATGCTTGAAGGCGCGCCGTTCGACCGAGGCAAGGAACGCGTTGATTTCTTTGGCTTGAGCCAGGGTCGGGCCTTTCTTTGTCTTTTTCTGCTGGTCCGCAGCTGAAGAAAAAACAGTTTGAAGTTGCGCGATTATAGGCACCGATCCCGCGCAAATGCCCGCCATAGCGCCAGCCTTTGCACCAGCCATTGCACCTGAACCGCTACCCACGACGACTGCTGCAAACATCTGGACAATTTCTCCCCGAAAAATAGCCGAACCCGAAACGGCGTCTATATCAACGGCGTCGATATCAATAACGTTGCGTTCGCGGTTCGGATGACAAGGGCTGTTGCGCTCCCGACTGCGACGCGTTCGACAACGCGGACAAAAGCAGCCCCAGCGTCCGTGCGTGCTATCCATGTTGCGGGTCGTGCTTGTAGCATCAGGGATTGCCCCTTGATGCCATGGAGAGCATTGGTGAGTCCGCTGATTTCCACCCTTAAACGTGTCCTCAAAGCACGCGGCGTGACCTACGCCGATCTCGCAGAAAAAATCGCGTTGTCTGAGGCGAGCGTGAAGCGCTTGTTTTCGCAGGGCACGTTTACGCTGGAGCGGCTGGAGGAGGTGTGCGCGGCGCTCGAAATCGATGTGTTTGAGCTAGCAAAACTGGCGCGTGGCGAGCAGGCGAAAGCTGAGCAGTTAACGGTGAAACAGGAGCAGGCGCTGGCTAAGGATCGCGTGTTGCTCGGGGTGTTTTATCTGGCCTACAACGGCTGGCAGATTGATGACATGGTGGCGAAATACGATCTGACCAAACCGCAGGTTTTTTCGCTTCTGCGCAAGCTGGACTCAGTCGGCGTGCTCGACTTGCTGCCTGGTGAAAAAGTGCGCATGAAGATCACGCGCAATCTGCGGTTGCGTCGACGCGGGCCGATTGAGTTGGCCTACGGTCGGGCTGTGGTCGGAGATTTTTTGAACCCCGAATTTGACCGCGTCGGCGGCATGTTTCGCTTTGAATTTCGCGAGCTGTCGAACGCCAGTTTTGAAGTGCTCAAAAGGAAGCTTGAGCGTATTGCCGACGAGGTGCATGAGTTTGCCGAGCTGGACAGCATGCTCGCATCCGCCGAGCGGCAAACGGTGGGCGTGGCGGTGGGCATTCGTCCGTGGGCGGTGTCGATGGTGAGCGGTTTACCAACGCGAAAGATCACTTAGCTTTTCGCGGAAAGGCCCGTCCTATATGGGCATAGGTGCCGAAATGCGCAAATATCGACTTCAATAAAAATGGGCCTGTAGGCCCATTTAGAATGCGGGTTACAGCCAAAAGATGCTTGCCGGATTGTCCGCTTACAAGCCAGCAGCCAGCACTTGCTGGAAGTAACTGCGAACTGCCACGTTGCAAAACGGCGGCACCAGCGAGCCGTGATACGCACCCAACACCCGCTCAGCGGGGCTAGCGCCCAGCGTCGGATCAGCCGCAGCGCCTGCTTTGGCTTGTGCAAATGCGCCTGCCAGCGTCGGGCCCACAGTGGCTGCACTTTCCAGATCAAACACTTTCACCAGCGAGCTGGCGCCCTTGCCAGCGAAGTACGTAGCCGCATCACTGGTGTTGCTGCCAAAGACGGTGGGGTCTTGCGCGCCGAAACACATCGCGACCGGACGAGCGGGTGTCCAGCTCAACAAGTCATTCTTGCCCGCAGCAACAAACAGCGGATGCGCCGGATTGGTAGCAACGGCCTGACGGTACGATTGTTTGATCAGGTTGGGCGTTCCGATGCCGTTCGCGAACAGCGCATTGAGCGATGGATCAGTCGTCACCAGTGGCCCTGAGGCGAACAGTTTGGTCGGCAGCTTGCCCGTGGTGAACAATTGAGTGAACGTCAGCGCGCCAGGCATCAAGGTTTCGATGCCTGTCGCGTACGGTGCTTCATACACGTCGGATGTCGACGTGTAGAGATTGCCGTAAGCCTTCTGCCAGCTGGTCAGAATGAGCGGCGTGAACACAGTCGCGCCCGCATTGACGCCGCCGGCAAACACGGTCTGGAACGTCTTGACCAGCGAGTACGGACCGGACATATTGCCCGATGCGGTGACCTTGAATTCGCTCGCGTAATTGTTCTGCATCGCTTTGTGCGTCGCCATCGACACAAAGCCGCCTTGCGAGTAACCCGACAGAAACAGTTTGCCGGAGTCGTTCGCACCGATTCGCGTGAACGATTGACGTGCAGCACGCAGCGCGTCGATCATGTCGTTAGATTGCTGCTCGGCGAGCAAATACGGGTGATAGGTAGAACGTGATGCGTCGTAGCCCACGTAATTCGAGGTGACCACGATGAAGCCTTGTGCCGCGTACATGGCGGCAACCAAGCCAGCTTCGCTGTTCGCTGGGCTTGCAATGTTGTAGCTCTTTTCAACGGTGGTACCATGGCTGTATAAGAGCACGGGGCGAGCACCGATACAAGCCGCATCGGTGCCGGTCGGCACCATGATGCCACCGGTGGCATTGGTGGCCTCGTTCTGGGCACCCACCGTGTTGTATTCCATGTAGTGGAAATTGATGCCGCACTTGGGCGTGCCCGCCAACGCGAGCAGATTGCGACCGTTAGCAGTTGCTGACAACGCGCCGTTGAAATCAGCGGCAGTCGGGAAGCTGGCAAGTACCACAGGCGGGTTAGCCACCAGCGTGCCGCGCGCGGTAGTCAGATCGATGGCGGCCCCTGTGGGCACGTCGCTGCTGCCACCGCCGCACGCGGTAAGCACGGACGCGGCCAAAACGGACAACGCGACCGAACTGAGTGAATGAATCGACTTCATGAGTTCCTCCTTATAAAAAAATTCGTTACTCCTGCGCCGCGTATTTCGTCGCGACGGTCAGGAGCTTTTCCATTTGCGATGTTAGGCGTTTGTCATGACGCCTGCCAGTGGCAAATCCAACGCCATAGAGTCAGGCTGCGCAATTGTTGCGTTTCTGGGGGGGGGATTATTTGATTGGCTGCGTATAGAACGTGATGGGATTGCGGCGAGGCGATTGTGCTCCTTAGTCTGATGCGCAAACCGTTGCGTACATAAGCGTGCTGAGGCTTCACAAAGCCGTGCGTTGCACGGATAAATTATGAATGCATTGAGCGCAATGCATGCAACGAATACAACGAATACAATTCGGCGGTGACAGAACTTAAAGGAACAATCGATGGCCAGTCTCACCATCCGCAACATTGACGACCAAGTCAAGTCAAAGCTGCGAGTTAACGCCGCCATCAGAGGTGTCTCGATGGAAGAGGAGGTGCGTCAAGTGCTCACGCGCGCGGTGCTTGCCCCCGCAAACGAAGCCGTCGCTGGCAATCTTTTCTCGCGCATTCGCGCCCGCATGGACGCCAACGGATTCAAGGGCGTTGATCTCGAACTGCCCGTGCGAGAGCCGATGCGTGACCCGCCGAATTTTGGCGACGAGAAATGATTGTTCTCGACACCAATGTGATCTCGGAAATGCTTCGCGTGGTGCCCTCACCCGAGGTCGCACGCTGGATCGTCGCGCAGCCCGAGCACGAGCTCTACATCACGGCAGTCACAGAAGCAGAGATTCGTGTCGGCGTGAACATGATGCCGATCAGCAAACGTAAAGCGCAACTGCATGCAACTGTCGATCAAATACTCGGGCAGGTTTTCGCAGGCAGAATCTTGCCGTTTGACTCAGTTGCTGCCGTGGGCTACGCAGAAATTTCCGCAAGCCGCCGGTCAGTCGGCAGACCCATCTCGCCGTTCGACGCGCAGATTGCAGCGATTGCGCGGGCGAATGGGGCGGCGGCAATTGCTACGCGGCATGTCGATGATTTCGCTAATACAAGCGTCACCGTCATCAACCCGTGGATCGCGCCGTAACTCCCCCCTTCGCAGCGCAAATACTTCCCGGTGCACGCCCGTCATACAAAATCGCTGCAACCCGTTCACGCAAAGTAATCGTTCCCCATGGCCCAACAAGACCTCGCTGATTTCATCTGGAATGTGGCCGACACGCTGCGTGGCGACTTCAAGCAGTCTGAATTCGGGCGCATCATCCTGCCGTTCACCGTATTGCGCCGCCTCGAATGTGTGCTGGAGCCCGCGCGTGACGCGGTGCGCAGCCGGTTTGCCGCGCTCAAGGGCAGCGATGTTGATCCTGATCTCGTGCTGCCCAGCGTTGCCGGGGCCAGCTTCTACAACACATCAGAATTCGCGCTGACCACGCTCGGTGCCACCAGCACCCGCGCCAACCTTGAGGATTACATCGCCCGCTTCTCTGCCAACGCGCGGCAAGTGTTTGAGCAATTCGCGTTTGACAACTGGCTGACCAAGCTCGAAACCGCCAACCTTCTCTATCAAGTCACACAAAAATTCGCCAATATCGACCTGCACCCGAACGTGCTCAGCAATCACGAGATGGGCCTCATCTTTGAGCACCTCATCCGCAAATTTGCTGAATCCGCCAACGACACCGCAGGCGAATTTTTCACGCCGCGTGACGTCGTGCGCCTGGTCACCACGCTCGTCTTCGCCACCGATCATGAGGCGCTGGCGGGTGACGGCGTGGTGCGCACCGTGTACGACTGCGCGGCGGGCACCGGCGGCTTTCTCTCCTCCGCGATTGAGCAGGTGGCCGAGTGGAACCCGAACGCGCGGCTCGTGCCCTACGCGCAGGAACTGAACCCCGAGACTTATGCCATTTCGGTCGCGGACAAACTCATTCAGGGTTTCGAGACCAAAAACATCAAGCTCGGCAACACGCTGTCCAACGACCTGTTGCCGCATGAGCGCTTTGACTACTGCCTCGCCAACCCGCCGTTCGGCGTCAAGTGGGAAAAGGTGCAAAAGCAGGTGCAGGACGAGCACGCGAACCTGGGCCACGCCGGTCGCTTCGGCCCCGGCCTGCCGCGCGTCGGCGATGGTTCGCTACTGTTTTTGATGCACTTGCTGTCCAAGCGCAAACCGGTCACACCAGACGGCAAAGGCGGCACCCGGGTCGGCATCGTGCTGTCCGGCTCTCCGCTGTTCAACGGCGGCGCGGGTTCTGGCGAATCAGAAATTCGTCGCTGGATTCTGGAGAACGATTGGCTTGAGGCCATCATCGCGCTGCCGAATGACCTGTTCTACAACACAGGCATCGGCACCTATGTGTGGGTGCTGTCCAACCACAAGGCCGGGGATCGCGAAGGCAAAGTGCAGTTGATTGACGCCACCGCCATGCATTCGCCGATGCGCAAATCGCTCGGCAGCAAGCGCAAGTTTTTGCATGAAAACGCCATCGCCGACATCGCCCGCCAGCATGATGCGTTTGCGGCCAACAGTGCCAGCACCAGCAAAATCTTTGACAGCACCGACTTTGGCTATCGCCGCATCACCGTTGAATGCCCGCTGCGGTTGAGCTTTGCGGTCAATGCCGACTCGCTCGCCGCGTACGCCGCCAGCAAAGGCGTGGAGCATGCCGACGCGTTCGCCAAACTCGTCGGGCAACCCGCGCTTGACAACTTGCCCGCTTTTCTGGCTGCGGCCAAAGTCAAGCGCCTTTCCAAGCCAGCGCTGAAAGCTGCCTTTGCCTGCTTCGGCAGCAAAAATCCAGACGCGCAACCGGTGAAAGACGCGGACGGCGCACCCGTCGCGGATGCGGACCTGCGCGAGTTTGAAAACGTGCCGCTTGCCGACGACATTCGCGCCTACATGTCGCGCGAAGTGCTGCCGCATGTGCCGGACGCATGGATTGACGAGACCAAGCGCGACCCAAAAGACGGCCACATCGGCATCGTAGGCTACGAGATCAATTTCAATCGCTACTTCTATCAATACCAGCCGCCGCGCCATCTAGACGAAATCGACGCGGAATTGAAGGCCGTGGAAGCCGAAATCGCTGCGCTGCTCGGCGAGGTCACCTCGTGAGCCACTACGCGGCCTATCCGGCGTACAAGGATTCGGGCGTCGAATGGTTGGGGCGAGTGCCGGTGGGGTGGATTGTCACCTCCATCAAGCGAATCGTTTCGACACCAATTACCGATGGGCCGCACGAAACGCCTGTTTTTCTCGATGAAGGCGTACCGTTCGTGTCTGCCGAAGCCGTGTCGTCAGGCGTGGTTGATTTTTCGAAGATTCGTGGTTTCATCTCGCGCGAAGATCAAACACGATTTAGTCAAAAGTACGCTCCGAAGCGAGACGATATTTTCATGATCAAGTCGGGTGCAACTACTGGCGTTACCGCCATAGTCGAAACCGATGAAGAATTCAATATCTGGTCGCCGCTTGCAGTTATTCGATGTGGCAACAAGGCGAATGCGAGATACGCGCTGCATTTCGTCAGGTCACGATCTTTTCAAGAAGCGGTAGAGCTGTACTGGAGCTACGGCACCCAACAAAACATCGGCATGGGTGTGATTGGTGATTTGGCGATGCCGATTCCGCCGATTGAGGAACAACGCGCCATTACCGCGCACCTTGACCGCGAAACGGTGCGTCTGGATGGGTTGGTGGCGAAGAAGACGCGGTTTATTGAACTCTTGCGTGAAAAGCGGCAAGCGCTCATCACCCACGCCGTCACCAAAGGCCTCGACCCCACCGCAAAAATGAAAGACTCCGGCGTCGAATGGCTCGGGCAGGTGCCGGAGCATTGGGCTGTGAGACCAATCAAACATCTTGCCAAATTTTTTAGCGGAGGCACTCCGAGCAAGGACACGCGCGAATTCTGGGATGGAACGGTGCCGTGGGCTTCGGCCAAGGACCTGAAGAGAGATTGGCTTTACGACACAGAGGATCACATCACGGAACTCGCGCTACAAGTGGGCGAGGCGCGGCTTGTTCCTGTCGACAGTGTTCTCGTAGTTGTCCGCGGCATGATCTTGGCGCGCATATTTCCCGTCGTCGAGGTAGGCGTTCCTATGGCGATCAATCAGGATTTGAAAGCGTTAGTAGCACGACAGGAATTGCATCCGAAATTTCTCGCGCTCTTGCTTCGAGGTTTAGCTGATGAATCCTTGCGTCGACTAGAAGAAGCCGGGCACGGAACCAAAGCGTTGCGGATGGAAGCGTGGACTTCGATGGAACTAACCGTTCCTCCACTTGCAGAGCAGCAAACAATTGTGAGTTCTGTTGACCGCGAAACCACTCGCCTCGACACCCTGATCGAAAAAACCGAACGCAGCATCGCGCTCATCAAGGAGCGTCGCGCGGCGCTGATCACGGCGGCGGTGACCGGGCAGATTGATTTGCGCGCAGCGCCGTAGCAAAACCAGACTTGTTCCGGTCACACCGAAGAGAACCGTTAGGGAGTCGCTGAACAATTCAAATTTCCCGCCATACCGGCGGAGGCCGGTACCCACGCCCTCTGCATAATCAATGACTTGCGCCGGGCGTGGGCCCCGGCCGGATGTCACCCCGGTGCAGACCGGGGCGGGGTGACGATTAAATCTGCGTTTCCTTCGCCCACCCGCTGGCGTCATCCTCGCCAACGAGCGGGGATCCAGAAACGTGGCCTGCCTCGGATGATTGAGTGAATTGCGACGGCGACCGTCCTGGATTCCCGCCTGCGGCGAGAATGACGGCGGCGTGGTTTTGGGCTTTGTTCGGAGTATCGGCTTTATGCTGTAAGCCTTATTGCATTGGGGCTGAAGCATCAAAACGTCTGAAGTCGATTATTGCCGTAAACAGCATTATGCCCCAATAGAATGGGCGTTTCAGCAAAAAGCTGATCGGCCGGATCACAACTGCCAAACTGTTTGTCGAGTTCGCGCGACACGCCGCGAGAGCAATACGGCGGTGGGCTTGGTACTGGATGCCGCAGCGAGTCAGGCTCTCTGCGCGCTTCGTGAAAGACGCAGAATTGGCTTGCTACCGGCCACACAAAACTGTATAAATAATCAGTATTATTTTCAGAATATTAGTGTGCGAAAATTGGGCATCATGGCAACGCTTTTCAACGAACGCAAAACAGCGCAAGCGGCGGCTTATCTGCTGCACAGAGCGGGCGGGCGTTTGCCGCTCATCAAGCTGATGAAGCTTTTGTATCTCGCAGAGCGCGCGTCGTTGCAGCACTTCGGTGAGCCGCTCACGGGCGACAGTTTGGTGTCGATGCCGCACGGGCCGGTGCTGTCGCGCACCTACGATCAGATGAAAGGCTCGGTGGCCGCAACAGAGGGCGGCTGGGACACGTGGGTTGCCGACAAGTCGGATAATTTTTTGGCGCTCAAAGACCCGAGCATGATTCGCGACCCGTTAATCGATCTGCTGGCATTGAGCGATAGCGATGTTGAATCGCTATCGACCGTGTGGGACGAATTCGGCCATTGGGACAAGTGGGATTTGGTCAAGTACACGCACGACCACTGCGCCGAATGGCAAGACCCGGACGGTTCAAGCCTGCCTATATCCTATGCCGCTGTGTTCAGCGCGCTGGGATATGCCGAGGCAGAGTCGCTCGCTCTGGCCAATCGGCTGAACGAGCAGAAACAGCTAGAAGCCGCTTTTTCTTAGGCTCACGGATTTAGTGCGATGAGCCCGGAATACTTGCCACGTGGCGGGGATACGCTGTTGATCCCGTCCGGCGTTGGCGTAAAACACCTTTTCTTCGTGTTGTCGGGCTCGCTCATGCTGCCCGGTCGTGGCACGGTTGCGCAAGCGGTTCTGGCGAATGCCACGTCGATCCGCGCCGGGATACCGCACGACGCCGCCTGCGTGCTTGCGGCGGGGTGTCACCCGTTCGTGCAACACGAAAGCTACGTGACCTACCGACATTTACGCGTTGATCCGGTGACGCATGTCTGCGCGATGATGGCGTCCGGCGTCTGGTCGCGCCATGAACGTTGTGCAGACGCCTTGCTTCAAAAAATACTCACAGGGCTGTGTGCATCAAAGCTTGCCGCCCGTGACATGAAGATCGCTTTCGATTGCCCCGGCGTGATTCCACGCGTCTGAGCTTCGACCATCGTCGCTGTCGCAGGACGCCGTTCGCTGCGGTCGGGTGAAAAATTAGCACTGATAAGGCGTGCCGATAGATACTCTAGGTGTGTAAACAGTCGCGAGAGCCCGATGTCAAAAATCCACCACGAATGCGAGCTTGAGCGCTACATCGTTGAGCAATTGGTAGCGGACGGCTGGCTGGTGGGGGCATCGTCGGGCTTTGATCCGATTCGGGCGCTGTTCACCGAGGATGTGACGGGCTGGCTGCGCGACAGCCAGCCGGAGGCGTGGCAGCGGCTGGACCGGGTGAATGGCGCAGCGACCGAGACGGCGGTGCTTGACCGGCTGGTGCGGGCGCTGTCGGCCAAAGACGGCGGCACCGTGGCGGTGTTGCGCGACGGCTTTTCGATTGCGGGCGGCGGCACGTTGACGATGAGCCAGTCGCGGCCTGAGGATTCACGTAATGAGACGGTCGCCAATCGTTACGCGGCAAACCGATTGCGCGTGGTGCCGCAGTTGCGCTATTCGAGCGAGAAGGCAGACGAGATTGATCTGGCGCTGTTCGTCAATGGCGTTCCGGTGGCAACGGTGGAGCTGAAGACGGATTTCACGCAATCGGTCGAGGCGGCGATGCAGCAGTATCGTGAAGATCGTCCGCCGAAAAGCGCGACCGGGCGAGCCGAACCGCTGCTGACGTTCAAGCGCGGCGCGGTGGTGCATTTTGCGATGAGCGACAGCGACATTCGCATGACGACGAATTTGCTGGGCAGCTCAACGCATTTTTTGCCGTTCAATCGCGGCAGTCATGGCGCGGCGGGCAATGCGGCAATGATCGATGGTGGTTATCCGGTGAGCTATTTTTGGCAGCAGGTGTTGCAGCGGGATAACTGGTTGCGAATTTTTCATCGCTTTGTGTTGCTGGAGAAAAAGGAAGCGCAGAATGCTGATGGGCGCATGCATTTCAAGGAGGCGCTGATCTTTCCGCGCTATCACCAGTTTGATGGTGTGAGCAAAATTATTGACGCAGTGCGCTTGGAGGGCGCGGGGCAGCCGTACCTGATCCAGCACAGTGCGGGCTCCGGAAAAACCAACACGATTGCTTGGACCGCGCATGAGCTGATTCGCGTGCGGCGACCGGATGGCGAGCCGTATTTTCATAGCGTGATTGTGGTGACGGATCGCACCGTGCTTGACCGGCAACTGCAGGAGGCGATTGCGCAGATCGAGCATCAGACCGGCGTGGTGTGCAGCATTGACAGCCGCACGTCGCCGTTGCCTAAAAGCCAGCAACTGGCCGAGGCGATGCTGGCTAAGACACCCATCATCACCTGCACGCTGCAAACGTTTCCGTTCGCGCAGAAGCTGATTTTGAGCGAACGCAGCATGCGCGATTTGCGCTTTGCCGTGATCATCGACGAGGCGCACAGCAGCACCGGCGGCAGCAGCGCCGACGACCTGCGCTATCTGCTCACCGGCCAGAGCGAAGACGAGTGGAACATGCTGAGCAAGGACGAAAAGCTCTCGGTCTGGCAATCGTCGCGACAACGACCGGGGAACGCGAGCTATTTTGCGTTCACGGCGACACCAAAGCATTCCACGTTGTCATTGTTTGGACGACCGCTGGATGCGACTCAACCCGTGAGCAAGGAGAATCCGCCCGCGCCGTTTCACACTTACACGATGCAGCAGGCGATTGAGGAAGGCTTCATCCTCGACGTGCTGCGCAATTACACGAGTTACGAGGTGGCGCTGCGCATTGGCTCTGCTTTCACCGAGGGTGATGACCGCCGCGTGGATGAGAAGAGCGCGCGGCGGGCGCTGGCGAAATGGCTGTCGCTGCATCCGACCAACATCGCGCAAAAGGTGGAGCTGATCGTGGAGCACTTTCGCGCCAATGTGGCGCATTTGCTCGGCGGGCAGGCGAAGGCGATGGTGGTCACGTCAGGCCGCGCGGCGGCGGTGAAATATCAACTGGCGCTGGAGCGTTATTGCAATGCGCACAACTACATGGGCATTCGCACGATGGTGGCGTTTTCAGGCGAAGTGGCGAACCTTGAGGTGAATGATGTGGCCTATAAAAAGGAACACAAGTTCACCGAGACGAACATGAACCCTGAGATCAACGGGCGCGATATGCGCAAAGTGTTCGACACCCGTGAATACCGTGTGATGATCGTCGCGAACAAGTTTCAGACCGGCTTTGATCAGCCGAAACTGGTGGCGATGTACGTGGACAAAAAAGTGTCGGGCGTGGAGGCCGTACAAACGCTGTCGCGCCTGAACCGGACCTATCCCGGCAAGGACAAAACGTTTGTGATTGATTTCGCCAATGAGGCGGAGGAAATCCTGGCGGCGTTCAGGACGTTCTACCGAGACGTGCAGGTGTCGGACGTGCAGGACCCGAACATCGTGTACGACATCAAGCAACGGCTTGACGGCATGCTGATTTATGAATCCGGCGAGGTGAATGCGTTCGGTGTGGCACTCGTTGATCCGAACGTGACGCACCAGAAGCTCTACAGCCTGACGCAACCGGCCACGGATCGATTCAATGGCAAGCTCAAGCAGTTGACCGATGCGATTGACCTGTGGGAGCGCACCTGGCGCACCGCCGAAACGGCGGGCGACACGCAGGGCATGACCAACGCCGACACGCAGCGCAGCGAACTGACCAAGGAGCGCGATGCGTTGATGGTGTTCAGCGAAAGCCTCGCCAAATTTGTGCGCAGCTATGAGTATGTGGCGCAACTGGTGGACTTTGCCGACCCTGGCCTTGAGGCGTTTTCCGCGTACGCGCGGTTGCTGCGCAAGCGACTGAAAGGCGTGTCACCCGAGCAAGTGGATTTGGGCGATTTGACCTTGACGCACTTCAAAGCAACGCGAGGTGCAATGCTTGAGGGCGTGGGTGCGAATGAGACTGCGCCAGCGTTGTTTGGCATCACCGATAACGGCATGCGGGATGCGCAGGATCGGAAGAAGAAACTGCTGTCAGAGCTGATTGCGCGGCTGAATGAAGCGCTCGGAAAAGCGATCAGCGACAAAGACAAAGTGGCGTTCGCGGTGCATGTGTCCGAACGGTTGCGCGGTGACGCTGCGGTGATGGCACAAGTGCAGAACAATCCGCGCGATCAGGCAATGCAGGCTGATTTGCCCAAGGCGGCAATTCAGGCGATAAGCGCCGCGATGCTTTCGCACCGCGAGATTGCAACCAAGCTACTGGGGCCGGATGAGGCAAGTCGGGAGCTGTTTCTGAGCGTGATTTACGAGATGCTGAAAAACGGAGTTCGCGGTGAGCTGTTTGGATTGAACGAGGCGTCTACCTAACACGGTTTACAGGACATTTAGCCTGATTGGCCATGGCGAAGATTGCGCTTTGGAAGCCGATCAAAGCTATTGATCACCAAAGCAACCGAACCCCAACCCCCATCTGCGCAATCACAGGATCACAACTCACCAGCGTTGCGCCCTCCAGTGCCGCCTGCGCGACGAGCATGCGGTCGAACGGGTCGCGGTGTTCGTGGGTGTAGCCGCCTGCGCGTAGCGCGTGCAGGTAGTTCATGGCCAGGTGGTTGAATCCGTCAGCGGCGACGAGATCGTTGAAACGACTGACCGCGTCGGCGGCTTCCTGCAATTTACCGAGGCGGTGTTTGGTGGCGATTTCCCAGGCGCTGGCGGCGCTGACCCAGATGTCGTTGGTCTCATCGGCGATTGCGGCGCGTGCGGCCTCCGACAGTCGCGCGTCGTTGGTCCACCACCAGAGCAGGGCGTGGGTGTCGAGCAGGAGCTTCATCCTCGCCTAACCTTCCCAAGCGCGCAGCTCAGCCTCCGGCAGTGGGTCGAAGAAGGCGTCGTCAACGCGCCCCACCAACCGCCCCGGCTGGCGCTTGCCGGTGCCGGTGGCGAGCGGCACCATTCGTGCGTACGGCTTGCCTGCTTTGGCAAGGATGATCTCCTGCCCGGCGTGTGCCTGCTCCAGCAGTTGCGAAAAGCGGGTTTTGGCGTCGTGGACGTTGACGAGGGTGGGCATGGTTTGCACGGTGGGATTCAGCGGTGCACCATTATGGACTAAGTCATATGACTAAATTAATTTTTTGCCACCAACATAACTGCAAATTCGCTACAGCATATTGACAAAACACTTATTTGTTATGCGGTTGAGCTGCATTTTATGGATAGTCGACAAGCAGGCTTTGTAGCTGCTAAGCCCCTATCAAACGGGGTTTTCAGAAAAAAGCTGTACTCATCCATTTTTCTTCCCATTCGCAGCAAATTACGCCGCCGCCGCTGCATAACTCGCCTGCTTGATCGCACGTTTCGCGTCTAGTTCCGAGGCCACATCAGCGCCACCTAGCAGCGTGACTTTCGCGCCTGCCGCCTGCAACGGTTCGACCAGTTCGCGCAGCGGAACTTGTCCGGCGCACATCACGATGGTGTCCACGTCGAGCCACGTTGCGTTTTCGCGCTTTTCGCCGTAGGTGATGAGCAGGCCCTGATCGCTGATTTGTTCGTAGTTGACGCCGCCGATCATTTCCACATTGCGCGATTTGAGTTCAGCGCGATGAATCCAGCCGGTGGTTTTGCCGAGGCCTGCGCCTGGTTTGCCTGCTTTGCGTTGCAGCAACGTGATCTGGCGCACAGGTTGGGTCGGCAGCGGTTTGGTGATGCCGCCGGGCGTGAGTGCCGGATCGACCACGCCCCATTCGGCAAACCACTCGTCGAGATGCAGGGTGGGCGAATGATCGCCTTTCGCCAGAAATTCGGCGACGTCAAAACCGATACCGCCAGCACCGATGATCGCGACCTTCGCGCCGACCGTTGCGCGACGCGCAAGCACATCCACGTACGAGAGCACTTTGGCGTGTTCCTGCCCTGGAATTTTCGGGTCGCGTGGCGTTACGCCGGACGCGAGAAACACTTCTTCAAAGTTGCCTGCCGTTAGCAAGGCAGCGTCGGCACGCGTATTGAGATGCACATTGACGCCCGTCACTTCGAGCTTGCGCTTGAAGTATTTGAGCATCTCGTGAAACTCTTCCTTGCCCGGAATGCTTGCGGCCATGTTGAGCTGGCCACCGACCTTGTCTGCTGACTCAAACAGATGCACTTCATGGCCGCGCTTACTCAGCACGGTGGCCGCTGCGATGCCCGCCGCGCCTGCGCCGACGACGGCGAATTTGCGGCGTTTCGGCGTCGGTTTGTAGACGAGTTCTGTTTCGTGGCACGCACGCGGATTAACCAGACAGCTGGACATTTTGCGCGCAAAAATATGGTCGAGACAGGCCTGATTGCAACCGATGCAGACGTTGATTTCATCGCGCCGACCCTGCGCCGCTTTGTTCACAAAGTCCGGGTCGGCCAGGAAGGGCCGTGCCATTGACACCATGTCCGCGCAGCCGTCCGCGAGCACCTGCTCAGCAACTTCGGGCACGTTGATTCGGTTCGACGTGATGACTGGAATAGTCAGCTCGGGTTTGAGCTTTTTTGTGAGCCACGTCCACGCGGCACGCGGCACGCTGGTGGCGATAGTCGGCACCCGCGCTTCGTGCCAGCCGATGCCAGTATTGATAATCGTCGCGCCCGCCTTTTCAACGGCTTTAGCGAGTTGAACGACCTCGTCCCAAGTACTGCCGCCAGGCACCAGATCAATCAGCGACAGACGGAAAATAATGATGAAGTCCTTGCCCACCGCTTCACGCACGCGCGACACAATCTCAACCGGTAGGCGCGTACGGTTTTCGTAGCTACCGCCCCATTCATCAGTGCGTCGATTGGTGTAGTTCACGAGGAATTCGTTAATGAAATAACCCTCTGAGCCCATGATTTCTACGCCGTCGTAACCGGCCTCGCGTGCGAGCGACGCGCAGCGAACGAAGCAGCGAATCTGGCGCTCAATGCCGCGCGCTGACAACTCACGTGGGGTGTAGGGCGTGATCGGCGATTTGAGCTTTGACGGTGCCACTGAAAAAGGGCTGTAGCCATAGCGGCCAGCATGCAGAATTTGCAGCGCAATCTTGCCGCCTTCCGTATGCACGGCGTTGGTTACCTGTACATGCTTTTTGGCCGCCGCAGATGAGGCGAGGCGGGAGCCGAACGGCGACAACCAGCCCTCGATATTCGGTGCGTAACCACCAGTCACCATTAGCGCCACGCCGCCGCGCGCCCGTTCTGCGAAATATTCAGCGAGGCGCGGAAAGTGCTCTGCTTTGTCCTCAAGCCCGGTGTGCATGGACCCCATCAGCACGCGATTTTTAAGCGTGGTGAAACCGAGGTCGAGCGGGGCGAGCAGGTGAGGATAGGGCGATGTCATAGGTTGGCTTCAGGCGAAAAAATGGCGTAGCGTCAGGCATGTGAGGTTACGCCATTTTGGTGAAAACATGCGGCGTTTGAAGCCGCTGCTCTATCCGCAATCGGTCAACTGAAACTCATTGTTTGTGTGGGAGAGCTTCCACCGCGATGCAATCCCGCAACGAGTGTGCCGGACGTTTTGACGTTTCAATCTGTTGCCAGAGCGAACCTCGGCAAACGAATCGAACGTTGCATCCGGTGACAGCACAAGCCTAGTCAGGCTTTCTCGCTGATGTGATTCCGTCCGCTTAATGTGCGACACGGTCCACGATGTCAACTGGTGCAGAATAAGCGATCAAGCCCGCACCGGGCCACGCTTATGATCGTCGGAATTCCCTATCCATGCTTGTACCGCCCAAACCGACTCTAGTGCCGGATCAAATTCATGAATTGCCCTCGGGATGCGCCGAAGTGTTGCACCACATCGGAGCATCCCGACTTGCAGAGTTTCTGGAGTTTGCGCGCCAGCACACTCCCACTGGAATGACCGGGTGTAAGTCCGACAGTTACGAAATGGATATGGCGGAAGCATGGCGCGACGCCGCAGAAGTGTACGAGGCGCTCGGATCAACCGAGGCTTATGCCGAAGCGGCACCTGCCATTTTTCCGCTAACGCCGGAAATCGCGGAGCACTGCAAAAAATTGCTGACAAAGCCGCATGTTCAGAAGGACTTTGATCTGGTTCCGATCGCGCTCGGCATGGTGCCGCTGGTGCATCTGATTTCGCCACAGCAGCGCATCAACCTGCAAAGTCTGCCGATGCCCGCGCCCCCGACCGACCTCAGGCATTTGCCGGTCATTCCGGACCGTACGCTGGCGGACGTTTGCCTGCCTTTGGAGGCGCCACCGCACAACATTGAGGTGTTGCAGGAGGACGAACATGGCGTTACTTTCATCGCCGATAACCATGACATCCGCTTTCTGAGGGCCACGCTCGCGCGCGGCGCTGATGCGATGGGGTCAGCAGGGCGAGGGCATGTTCAGCACGTCTTGTCGCTGCCGGTCGGTTTTTCGTCGAACGTGCTCAACGTCATCCGCTTTCAAAACCGGCTTATTCTTAATAACGGCTATCACCGCGCTTATTCCCTGATGCGCCTTGGTGTCACCCACGTACCGGCCATCGTTCAGGTATGTCGCCACTGGGAAGACGTGAGCTTGGTCGGTTCGAGCGAGGTGTCTGAAAACGCGGCAATCTACATCGAACGCGACCGCCCGCCGTTGTTGCGCGACTTTTCAGATCGCCGCTTGACAATTTCATTCACCGTGGTGAATTCGCGCAAATACGTGCGTATCCGGTATCAAGTGGAGACGGGATACCTGAGGTGCTGAAGCTGGCGGACGGATTCTGAATGACGTGTTAAGAGTTGTTATGCACACCGAAACAGTCCGACCAACTTAATATGCGATAGTGGAATATGTAAATGTCATAAATTTGACATCACGGAATAAAGTGATCTATATTGATTTACGTCTCGCCGAAACGCGGTTGAAACAGCCAAAAAAAGGCGTGGCGCATGTCAATTCAATACCCGAAAACGGGATTAGACCAGGAGATAATTATGAGAGTTTTGACCCTCGAAGAAATGAACGCAGTTGCGGGTGGCTCCGGCTCACCTCGTCGCAAAAAACGTAGCAGCGGGCGCTCTAGTTCATCCAGTTCGCGTAAAACTTGTACGCCCCCTCCGGGCCCCATTGGTTGATTTTTAGACCCTACGGTAGCGATAAAGAAGGCCCTTGTGGCCTTTTTTATTGCTGCGCCAAGTGTATGCGCCCGGCTGCCAGACTCAAGCGTACCCGTGTAGCAATTGAGCTGATTTCGGCCTGTGATGCACTCGCCTGTGCCTGAGCCAGCGCGGATTGCGCCGAGAGAATTTCCAGCATGGCACCGACTCCGCTCTTGTAGCGACCGAGCGCGATGCTGTGTGCCGTCTCCGCCGCGTCAAGCAGGCTTATGGCTGCGCGAAGATTGGCCGACTCGCCAGTCGCCAGCTGTGCAGCACGCCAGAGCTCCAGATCCACTACGCGCTCTGCTTCTTCGATGCCTGCTTCCTTGGCAGAAATCTGGCTGGCGATTTGCATTTCGCGACCCTGCTGCTCGGTGCGATTGAACAGAGGCACTGAGGCACTGATTGAGGTGCCGAGGAATTGATTGCTACCGCCACCCGCACCCAACCCGCGCGTGATCCCGGCGCTGCCACTCAGCGCCACAATGCCGCGCGCTTCGGCTCGCAGAGCATCATATCTGGCCAGCAAGGTCGCACGTTCAGCCCGTAACGAGCGTAACTTTGGGTGGTCGGCCAACGCTTCCGAACGCAATGATGCGAACGCGAGTTCATTCTCGGCAATGCCGCGAAATCCAGCTGTGGGTGCCAGCAAAACCGGCTGTGAGGCAGGCCGCCCCATCGCTGAGGCAAGCGCGCCCCGCGCCGTATCCCACGCGCCTTGTGAACGTACTCGCTCCAGCGTGCTTTGCGCCTGAGCGGTGCGCGCTTGAAGTTTTTCGAGCAGGCTACCCACTGCTGCTGCGTGCCGCGCCGTGGCAATTTCCGTGGTGAGCCCAGCGACCCGCTCGTTTTCAATCGCTGCTTCGCGTCGTGCCCAAGCGCTCGCCGCCTCGACATATAGCCGCAGCACTTCCGTAAGCGACAGCAAAAGCGCGTTGTCCTGCGCAGAGAGCGCGGCACCCAGCGTCGAACGGGCTGCGCGCAGGCTGGCATCGCGCTGACCAAAGTCAAATAAGGTCCATGACAGCCCGACCGAGCCGGTAACACGGATACCGGCCGCTGAACCGCCGCTGTTGCCGCTCGGAAGCCGGTCACTGGACAGTTCTGCGTTGGCGCTCACCCGAGGTAGATTTGCGGATTCACTGACCTGTACCGCCCCCTGTTGCTCGGAAACCGCTGCCAGCGCCTGCTGTATGGATGGGCTTTTGCACAAAACGTGCTCTACCGCGTCGGCAAGCGTCAGATGCTGCCATGGCGCAGCACCGTTGATGCTCGCGCATCGAACCCGGCCCGGCAGCCAATCCTGGGGTCGGGCCAGCGAGGACACAACTGGGCTTCCCGACGTCACTCGTTCGCCATTTGCTGTTTTGCCGGGCAACGTGAGGCTGTCCAGTGTGTTGCTGGGGCGCAGCGCAATCATGCCAGTGTCGAAGGGCGCAGCAATTGCAATTCCGGCCACAGCCCCCCAGCCCGAGATGATCGTGGCCCTAATCAGCAGTCTCAATTTGTGGCCGCTGGCGCGTGATCGGCGCGCCCGCGTTCATTGAAATAGTTTGCAGGCGTTCCGTCAAAAACGATTTCGCCGTTGTCGAGTTCAATCACGCGGTCCGCAGAGGCAATGGTTTCAGCCCGGTGCGCGATGATGACCCGCGTAATCGCCAGTGTTTGTACCGCGCGGTTGACGCTAGCCTCGCGCCGCGTGTCAAGGTGACTGGTTGCCTCGTCGAGTACGAGAACGCGCGGATTTTTGTACAGCGCGCGCGCCAGCAGCACGCGTTGCTTCTGCCCCCCTGACAACGAGGTTCCCATGTCGCCCACCAACGTCTGGTAACTCATCGGCATCCTTTCGATATCGCTATGTACGGCTGCAAGGCGAGCGCACCGTTCGATTTGCGCGACATCAGGTTTAGGATCAAAGAAGCTAATGTTTTCGGCGATGGAGCCAGCGAACAGGGTGTCGTCCTGCATGACGGAGCCGACTTGCGCACGCCACCGCTCGACGCCATATCGCGTAAGGGGAGTGCCTGCTACGCGCACTTCACCGGCTTCTGGATCAAGTACTCCGAGTAGCACATTGACCAGCGTGGTCTTGCCGCCGCCAGAACCGCCGGTGATGGCAACGGCTTCACCAGCCTTGATGCGCAGCGACACGAGGTTCAGCACATCCGGCTCATGCGGTGCGTAGCGAAAGCTGACCTTGTCGAATTCGATGTCCGGTGGCTGCGTCGATTCCTGCACATTGCCGCGCGTCGAAGCTTCTGCGGGTGTAAGCACCAGGTCTGCCAGACGCTCGCCGTACAGCTGAAGCATTCGGTAGTTGATGGCGTGATCAATGAGCGCGCTCACCCGCGTGTCAAACTGGCTGCGATAGGCCAGAAAAGCCATCAACATACCCACGCTCAGGTTGCCTTGCAGCAGTTGCTGCGCGCCGATCCAGAGCAACACGATATGAAACGCGCCGCTCAGTGTTGCGTTTGCCAGACGATAAAAGATCTGCATCTTCTGGATTGACAGCGATGCGTTGGTTTCATTGACCAGCAGCGTCTGCCAGGCCGCTTTGCGTGCATCCTGACGGGCAAACAGTTTGATCGCACGCATGCCGCGAATGGTTTCCAGCAGATGCGTGGCCTGTGTGGCACCGCGCACGATGTGCTCCTCCGTTGCCAGATACAACGGCCTCAGCCAGAGCAACCTGATGATCAAGTACAGCAGCACGGCGACCAGTGCGATGCTGGCCAAGGTCGGGCTATACAGATACATCATCGCCAGCGTCAGTAGCACTAGGAGCCCGTCGAAAAAGGCCTCAACGAAGGTATTGGTCAGCACCCGCTGGATTTCGTCGACCGCGCCCACACGAGAAACGATATCACCAAGATGCCGCTTCTGAAAATACTGCAACGGCAGGCGCAGCATGTGGCTCACCACATTTGACCGCCATTGCACACGCACCGACGCATTCACCATGAGCAGCAACCAGGAGCGCGCCAAATTAAATCCCTGCTGCAACACCAGCAGCAGCAGAAAGCCGACAACCAGCGTGCCCAGAAGATTGCCGTCGCGCGACACCACTACATGGTCAATGATCCACTGCAGCAGCAGCGGTCCGGTGAGCATTAGTACTTCCAGCACCAGCGACAGCAGCAGGAGCTGCCCGATGGTGGGCAACAGCCCGCTCACCTGGCCAATCAGGGCACGCAGCGACAACGTCTGTTTTTCGTTGCGAGGCGCAAATCCGGTGTTTGGCCATAGCTCTAGGGCTACGCCCGAGAAATGTCGCGATACGGCGGTGAGTGTGAGCTTGCGTTCACCGCTGGCGGGGTCATGAATCACCGCGTGCGTTGCCGAGACTTGACGCAACACCACAAAATGGTTCAGGTCCCAATGCAGGATTGCCGGTAACTGCAATTTGTCCAGTTCGTTGAGTTCAAGGCGCACCGCGCGCGTGCCAAGCTGTTCTTCTTCTGCGATGCTGGCCAACGTGTTGAGCGTCATGCCCTTGAGTGACACAGCATGGCGGCGACGCAGTGCTGCGAGATCGGTCACGGTACCGTGCTTGCCCATCACCATCGCGAGACAGGCGAGACCGCACTCCGCAGCTTCTGTTTGCAGAATTAGCGGCAAACGTCTGCGAATGCCGAATGAAAGCGCGCCGAGCAGGCTCATCGCTGCCACCGACCAGACACGCTGTAAAGCGGCTCCAGCAACCATTCGTAGAGCTTGCGGGTTTCCTGCCGGATGTCTGCGTCAACTCTCATGCCCGCTTGCAGCGGTCGCGCCTCACCGTATGCCGTGATACTTTGAGCTGCCAGCCGCACGGTGATTGCATAAACAGGCTCGTTGACCGCCGCGTCGGGCAGTGTGAATCCGGCCAATTCGGTGCTCGGCACTGCTGACGTCGAGATCGCCGTCACCACGCCTTCTTGCTGGCCAAACTTCTGGTAAGGAAACGCCTGATGGCGCAGCGAAACGGCGTCACCGACGCGAACAAAACCGATAGTCCGACTGGGCGAGTAAAGGCGTGCTTCAAGTGGCGAGCCCGACGGCACCACCGTGACCAGTGGTTTTGCCGGATCAACCACCTGCCCGACCTCGGCGCTGACCAGCGTGACCACACCTGACTCGGGCGCAGTTATCGTCAGCAAGCGACGTGACTCAAGCTCGGTGCGCTCTTGAACCGAGCTTGAAATGCCGCGCTTGAGCACCGCGCCCTGACTGTCGCTGCGGCTACGCAAGGCATCCGCATCGCGCTGGGCGGCGGCAATTTCGCGCTGGTTGGCCAGCAGATCGCGTTGCAGCACAGTCAGGCGCGATTGCTGCTCGGAGAGATCTAGCTCTTTCTGCAGCAATTGTTCGCGCGCGATGTAGTCACGTTCGGCGAGTGACTGGTAGCGCACGCGCGTGTCTTCCGCCATGGTCACGCGTCGGGTTTGCTGCTCGATCTGCCGCTCGATGACCTGACTTTCACTCTTAAGCGTTGATAGCCGCCGACCGAGATGCGAGAGATCATCGCGCTCGGCGCGCGTGTTGCGCGCCAGCTCAAATTCAAGCAACTGCTTGCGCTCGTCAATGCGGGCACCGATGTCAGCCTGCAGGTCGCGTGCGCCTGCGCCCAGTTTTTCGCTGCTGACTACGTACAGCACATCGCCCTTCTTGACGATCTGCCCCTCGTTGACCCGCTTTTCCAGCACTACACCCACCTGCGGCGCATGTACCCGCAATACGCCGGCCGCAGGAACCAGTTGGCCAGCAACCGTGGCCCGCCGCGTGTAGCTGCCCGTGAACAGCGCAGCGATAACAGTTGCGGTGACCAATGCCGCCGCGAGCGCAATCACATAGCCCGATAGATGCGGTACCAGAACGATGCCGCCTTCGAGGGCAACGTGTTGTGATTCGAGCGCTTCTGGGCGGAACAGCGCTGAGGTGTCAGAGGTGCGAGATGTGCCGCTCAATTTGCAGCCGTGTGAGCCACGGTCAATGGGTCTTGTCAGTGCTTCGTTTTATCGCGTTGTTACACAGTGTGCAACGCTTGCGCCATATCGCTTATCGCCCATGCCATCGGCATAGGCAGGGCGCTCTCGCAAGAACGCGTTGTCTATTGCGGAATCGTTAACGTCGTGCCGCTGAATGTGATGGCATCCGCCGCCGTTGGCGTTGCGCTGAACGCGGGCACGTTGGCAGCACTAATCGCAGGTGCCGCACCCGGCGTGCCGCCGCGCGGCGTGGTGCGCACGACTTGCGACGGTGGCAGCGCCTTGCCGGTTTTCAGATTGTCATACATCGCGTCCATCGCGCGGTTGAAATACACATGCAGCGGGATGAAGCGGGTGTCGTAGCCTGCTAGTGCCGCATTGCCGATGAACGCATCGAAATGCTGCGCGTTGGTCACTTCAACATACGTGAGTTTGCTGTTGGAATCGTTCACTTTATTCTGCGCCACATAAGGCCGCGAAGCATGATTGACCGGCACCAGCGCGTCGTTTCGGCCGTGCACGATGATCGTGGGCTTGCCCTGCAATTTGCCAGTGCGTTGCACGGCCTTAATGTTGGCTGCCACCTTTGCATCGGTCACTTTAGCCGCAATGCATTGCGCGCCGTCAAGGTTGTAGTCGAATTTGCCACCCGCCGAAGCCGAGCCTGCCCCCTCGACGATTGCGCCCGTCGGATTAGCAAAGTTGACGAGGTTGACTCCGCTCGTAGGCGGTATGCCATTTCCGGTGCCAAACAAGCGCAGAAATGTCAGCGGATTGAACGCGGTGGGTTTGAAATCCGCCCCGGTCGCGGCAAAACCGTAGCCGCAAAGATTGTCGGCGACGTTTGCTTGCGCGTAGGTGTTCACGTAGGTCACAGCAATGGCTGGCACCGCAAAGGCGAAGTGTGACGCCAGCAGCAGGTCCGACTCGGCAAGCCATCCTGCGGCACGAATTTTGGCGAGCGCCTCGTCGGCCTGGCCGGCAGTGGTGGTGGATGTCAACAGCCCCTTCGCCGCCAGAGAGGTGCAGCGCCCGGCAGCGGCGACCGCATTCACGAAAGCCAGCCCCGGTGCCGCAGCGACCGAGGAAGCAAGTGCTGCGCAGGGCTGGTACAGCATGGCCTGCGCTGTGTAATCGAGCAACGGCTTGCCACCACCCGTGACCGTCGTTGCGCCGAACTTCACCGTCGCGCCGCCGCTGCCATCCGGCTGAATTTGTGGTTCACCGACCGCGATACCATCGATCAAATTCTCGGTATCAAGCTCGCCGGCCATCAGCGCCGCGCCACCGCCGTTGGACACGCTTGATGCGATGACCAGTGTGTTGTCCGGCGTAAATTTAACGGTGCTCGCGCCGCTGACTTTCGGGGCCAATTCTTCGTTCAAAACGTAGAGCGCAAACTTGACTGCTTGCAAGGTGAATTTACCCCAGTCTTTTTCGGGGTTTTGCTGCGAATGCGCCTGCTTGAACGCGATGCGGTTGTTGGCGACGGTGCCCGCTGGCGTCGTTGCAACAAACTGCGCACCGGCGGTCACGGTGGTCGGACGGCCATTGATGTCAAACACGGTGCCCGATGCCAGATCATGGGCGCCGTTGCCGGTGCCTTTGTCGGTGTAGGCCACCGCGCAGCCCTTCTTCAGGCCCCACTCACCGGCAGTAGCAATCGCGCCGTATACGCCACGTGAGCCCGACGAGGCAGCGGTAATGATGCACGGTGCGGCGGCGTTAAATGTGGACGGGATTTGCACCATCATCGTGACGTTTTGTTTGCCGGAGCCGTCGTCGGAATACGCGATGTATTCGACGCCTCCGATCTTGCCTTCGCCGGTACCCACGACACCGTTTGCATCGACGTTCGGGCCGTACAACACACCGAATCCGCCATTGATGGTCATGTCCAGCAGCGCACGGTAGTTGTTGTAAATGGCAAGCCGGCGCAGCTCAGCGGCAAGCGGATTCGCGGCATCGGTGATGGTCGGGGCAACTGCGGCTTGTAAACCCGATTTCCCGAGACCTGCGGTGAGCAAATCGTTGCCGACGCCGTCAAAGCTCGCCCGTTGCACGACGCCACTAACAAATGCGGGTGGCGTGTTGAGCACCACCTCGTTGCTTGAGCCACAACCGGCGATGGTCGCGCATCCGATCGCGCCCATGGCGAGTCTTGATAACCTGATTTTCATAGTATTTCCCCCTTGATAAATGATCGTCAACTGCCGCAATGCGAGATGCGCATGCGCTGGCTGAGCGAGGCCTGTTGCCAGTGCCGTAGCACGCGCGCTCAACTCGATTTAGTATACGCGGCTTCAGGTGCGCTTTGAGAAGCTCGCTTTCCCCAACTACGCAACCGCACACTTCGTTTGCAAGGGTGGAATAGGGCGCGGTGTTTCTCGGTCAAGGTAGTCGCCGTGCAGCATCGACAAGCTGCCCGGTGCAAAAGAAACGTTGACCTTGGCAGAACTCCGTTTTATCGCGTGGTTATTCCGTTTCTACATCATTACGGAAATAAATGGGCTCAATTTTTCGACGCAGATTAGCGCAGATTCGACGCCGATGACCGCAGATTTTCTTGATTGTCTAAGATAG